>JAKSKZ010000060.1 GCA_024401475.1 Paludibacteraceae bacterium
TTGTTTCAAACATTTGAAATGCCTCTCAGCACTTATAGCATAAGGGCTGAGAGGCAATTTGACCTATAGGTCACATTTTCTAACATTAAAAGAGCGCTGAAAACAGGGCCTTGTCAAACAAGAGAGAGGATGCGAATAGATTCACACCCTCTCTCTTATTGTTGCTTGTCTTTTATCTTGCGAAACTCAACATTTTACCCTTAACTGAGTCGTCGATTTTGCCTTCGTCGTAAACCAATTTTCCATTTACGAAAGTTTGTGACACCTTATAGGATAGGTTTGCACCTTCCATTGGCGACCAACCACATTTGTATTGCAAATCCTCTTTCTTGACTTCGTAGTGAGTATTAGGCTCTATCAAAACAATGTCTGCGTAATATCCTTTTCTGAGGAATCCTCTCTTCTCAACGTCGAACAATCTTGCAGGGTTGTGGCACATCTTCTCCACCACTTGCTCTCTTGAGAAATTGCCTTTCTTGGCAAGTTCCAACATCATTGGCAAAGAGTGTTGGATGGAAGGGATACCAGAAGCTGCGTGTAGGCAATCACCCTCCTTGTCGGCCAATAGGTGTGGAGCGTGGTCTGTTGCGATAGTGTCGATGTGGCCGCTGACGATACCTTTTAGCAAGTTGTCACGGCTCTTCTCTTTCTTGATAGAAGGATTGCACTTGATTTTTGCACCCAAACGTTCGTAGTCTTGATCGTCGAACCAAAGGTAGTTGACGCAAGTTTCAGCTGTAATCTTCTTGTCAGCCAAAGGCTTGTTGCTGAATAGAGCCAACTCCTTAGCGGTTGTCAAGTGAAGAACGTGTAAGCGAGTTCCGTATCTGACCGCCATGTCGATAGCGTTGGAAGTTGACTTGTAGCAAGCGTCGGAGTTGCGGATTAACTCGTGGTATGAGATTGGAATTGGATTCTCGCCAAATTCCGCCTTGTATTTCTCTGTGTTTGCTTGGATCATTGCATTGTCTTCGCAGTGTACAGCCAATAGGATAGGGGCCTCTTTGAATATTTGCTTCATTGCCTCATCGTTGTTGATTTGCATGTTGCCTGTAGAAGAACCGATGAACAATTTGATGCCGCAAACTTTCTTAGGGTCAACGTTCTTGATCTCCTCCAAGTTGTTTTCTGTCGCACCCAAATAGAAAGAGTAGTTGGTGAGGCACTTTTGTGCAGCCAATTCAGCTTTCTTCTCCCACTCGGCCATTGAGGTGGTTTGAGGGGTGTTGTTTGGCATATCCATGATTGAAGTCACACCGCCAGCAACTGCTGCACGAGACTCGCTTTGGAAATCGCCTTTTTGGGAAGCACCTGGTTCGCGGAAATGAACGTGAGTGTCAATGACACCAGGAAGAGCCCATTTGCCGTCTGCGTCGATGATTTCAGCGGTTTTTAGTACGCTTTCAGGAACTTCGTCTTTGAAAATCTTGGAAATCTTGTCGCCTTCGATCAAAAGAGAACCTTTGAATGAATTACCTTCGTTGATGATCTTGGCGTTATGAATTAATATTGTACTCATTTTATCTAAATATGCTAATTGTTTATCACAAGTTTAAGAATAAAAATTAATATTTCATATTTTTTACTCGATTTTTTTGCGGATAAATAATAAACAAATATTTGTGTTTTGTCGATGAAAAGCGTTCTTTTTGTCGTTCGCTTTCCCTTTATGCTTTCATTTTGAATTTATTATGTCTTATCCTTTCTTTTGCGGATATTTCTTGAAAAAACTGCGCAGTTTAAGTCGGATAACGCCGAAAACAGCCTCTCCGAAAATGCCACCGTTCATCTTGGAAACACCTAATACTCTGTTGATGAATATGATAGGAACTTCCTTGATTGTGAAGCCACATTTATAGGTGGTGTATTTCATCTCTATTTGGAAAGCATAACCTTTGAACTTAATTTCGTCCAGGCCTATAGTCTCCAAAACTTCTCTTCTGTAGCACTTGAATCCTGCTGTCGTGTCGGCAATCTTCATGCCCGTTACGATTCGCACATATTTAGATGCGAAATAGGACATGAGGACACGTCCGATAGGCCAGTTGACTACATTGACGCCTGTTATATAGCGAGAGCCAATGGCAAGGTCCGCCCCTTCTTCCGAGCATGCCTTATGAAGTTTGATCAAATCGTTTGGATTGTGAGAGAAGTCGGCATCCATCTCGAATATGTATTGGTATCCATTGGCCAAAGCCCATTTGAATCCTGCGATGTAGGCTGTTCCTAATCCAAGCTTGCCTTTGCGCTCAATGAGATGCAAACGGCCATTAAACTCGTTCTGCAAGTTTTTTACGATGGATGCGGTGCCGTCTGGAGATCCGTCGTCGATGACGAGGATGTCGAACTCCTTTTCCAACGAGAAAACGGCTCTTGTGATGTTTTCGATGTTCTCTTTCTCGTTGTATGTCGGTATTATAACTACGCTGTCGTACACTTCTATAATTATTTAGATGTATTTACAAATGTAGTTTATTTGTTTTGAATTTGGTGTTTAAAAAAACGAAAAAAAGTTACATTTCAAGTAATAGCAAAGGTTTGGGTGTGAATACTCAAAAAAAGAGGCAAGGATTTTTGAATTTCCTTGCCTCTCTCTATATATTATTATGGAAAGCTTATTTCTTGATGATTTCCATACCTTTCTTCAAGGCCTCCTCGTTCATAGGAATGAGGTGGTGGTGTCTCTCTGGAAGGGTTTTCTTCAAACCTTTCAACACATTCTCGATCTCCACGATAGGGCGGATTTTCAAAAGTCCGCCAAGGATAATCATGTTGAATGATTTGATAGCATTCATCTCGATGGCAGTGTCCATTGCGTGGATACGATAGATGTTGATATCTGTTCTTGTTGGCTCTTTTGTGATTCCGTATGGGTCGTAAATCAAGGTTCCGCCAGGTTTGATAGTCTTCTCGAATTTGTCGAGTGATTGTTGGTTGAGGATGATAGCTGTGTCGTAAGCATTCAAAATCGGAGAGCTGATGCGCTCGTCACTTAGAATGACTGTTACGTTGGCTGTACCACCTCTTTGTTCAGGACCGTAAGCTGGCATCCATGTCACCTCTTTGCCTTGCATAAGACCAGAGTAGGCGAGAATCTTACCCATGGACAAGACTCCTTGTCCACCAAATCCTGCTATGATTATTTCTTCTGTCATTTTCTTACTTCTTTCAGTTAAACTTTCATTTTGCTCATTTTGCAGAGTCGTCGCCAGTTGTGTCTTTCAAGTCGCCCAATGGATAAGCAGGGAACATGTTCTCTTCCATCCATTTGTTGGCTTTTTCTGGCGTTAGTTTCCAACCTGAGTTACAAGTTGACACGATTTCAACGACAGAGACACCCTTGTGATTCAAGTTGTTTTCGAAAGCTTTGCGAATGGCTTTCTTTGCCTTTCTTACGGCAGCAGCGGTGTGAACGCTTTGTCTTGTGACATAGCAAGTTCCATCGAGTTCCTTCAAAAGGTTGGTGATCTTAAGAGGATAACCATTGAGTTTCGGATCTCTTCCGTAAGGGCAAGTTGCAGTTTTCATTCCTTCCAATGTGGTTGGAGCCATTTGACCGCCGGTCATGCCGTAGATACCGTTGTTGATGAAGATGATGGTGATGCTATCTCCACGGTTGCAAGAGTGGATTGTCTCTGCAGTACCGATGGCAGCGAGGTCTCCGTCGCCTTGGTATGTGAAGACCAATTTGTTAGGGCGCAAACGCTTGATGGCAACAGCCATGGCAGGCGCACGACCGTGAGCGGCCTCTTCCCAGTCGATGTCGAGGTAGTTGTATGCGAATACGGCACAACCTACAGGGGTGATACCGATTGTATCCTCAACAATATCCATCTCTTCCAAAACCTCGGCAATGAGTTTGTGGACTACACCATGACTACATCCTGGGCAATAGTGCATCGGACGATCATTCATGATCTCCGGTTTCTTGTATACCAGGTTCTCTGGTTTGATTATATCTTCGATTGTCATTTTCTTCTGTTTTTTAATTTTCGAATTACATGATTTTTGCCTTCATGGCTTCGATAATTTCGTTTGGAGTATAAACGATGCCACCCAAACGACCAAAGTGCTCAACCTTGACTTTGCCGTTTACTGCAAGTCTGATGTCTTCTACCATTTGGCCTGCGTTCAACTCAACACTCAACATTGCCTTTACTTGGTCTGCGTACTTAGCAATGATTTTTGTAGGGAACGGCCACAAGGTGATAGGGCGGAGGAGTCCGACCTTGATGCCTTGCTCGCGAGCAAGTTCAACAGCCTTTTGGCAAATACGAGCAGAAGAACCGAATGCCACGAATAGGTATTCTGCGTCTTCGCACATGAACTCCTCGTATCTAACTTCGTTCTCTTCGATTGTCTTATACTTTCTTTGCAAGTTGTTGTTGCGCTCTTCCATCATGGCTGGGTCCAACTCAAGAGATGTGATGACATTGCGCTCTCTGTTCTTTTTCTTTCCGACAGCAGCCCAAGGACACTCTTTTTCAATCTCCTCGTCAGTTCTTCTTGGCTTGAAAGGAGGAAGCACCACCTTCTCCATCATTTGGCCGATTACGCCGTCAGCCAAAATGATAGCTGGGTTTCTATATTTGAAGGCAAGGTCAAAAGCAAGACCTACGAAGTCCGCCATCTCTTGAACAGATGCTGGTGCCAATGCGATAAGTCTGTAATCACCATGTCCACCGCCTTTTACGGTCTGGAAGTAGTCTGCTTGGCTAGGTTGGATTGTACCCAAACCAGGACCGCCACGCATTACGTTGACGATTAGGGCAGGAAGTTCTGCACCTGCAAGATAGGAGACGCCCTCTTGCTTAAGGCTGACACCTGGACTTGAAGAGGATGTCATTACCTTCTTTCCAGTTCCGGCACCGCCATATACCATATTAATTGCGGCAATTTCACTTTCTGCTTGGAGAACGTTCATTCCTGTTGTCTTCCAAGGCTCAACCTCCATAAGAGTCTCCAAAACTTCTGACTGTGGAGTGATAGGGTAGCCGAAGTAACCGTCGCATCCGCAACGAATGGCAGCGTGTGCGATAGCCTCGTTTCCCTTCATTAATTTTATTTCTTCGCTCATGTCTGATGATAATTTTCTAATTCATGTTTAAAGACGGCGTTTCGACCGTCGTCAAGAGTCTAATCGCTCTAAAGGAAAATGTCGTTTTTAATCAACCTTTACCTTGTAAACAGAAATACATCCGTCTGGACAAACAATACCGCAGCTAGCGCAGCCTACGCAAGCGTCTTCATTTGCCATTTGGGCATAATTGTATCCTTTTGAGTTTACTTGTTTTGACATGGCAATTACTTTTGCCGGACAAGCTACTACGCAGAGTTGGCATCCTTTACACCTCTCTTTGTTCACAACGATAGCACCTTTTATTTTCGCCATTTCTTAAATATATGATTTGATATTCTTTGTAATGTTCGCAAAGTTACTGTTTTTGAAAGAGAAAGAAAAATCTTTTTTGCTAAAAATAAATGATAAAGGCGTGTGAATGTGTTTGGCGGAAAATGAGGATTAAGATGGCGGGCGAGGAGGATTTGTGTGAAATGTGATAGGCGGAGATTCTCGTTGTGAAATTGTTTGAAAAAATAATGGGGAACTTCCCAGTCCCCCATTATTCCATTTAATCTAAACCTTAACTATGAAAAAATCTACCTATTTTGTTTGCGTTACAAAGGTAATGCGTTTTTGATACGTGTGCAAGAGTTTTGTCGACGAAATTTGGTGTTTTAACATATTTTTGCAAAATATCTAAGTGTTGTGCGGATTTATAGAGGGGGATGGAGGTTTGTGTGTGCCAAATGACTCTAAAACATATATTGGTCTCGGCTTAGTCTATTTGTCAATTCGATATTTTATTGGAGTTATATCTTGGTATATAAAAAAATCCAAGGGGGTTTCACAACTCCCTTGGACCATGTTAATTAAAACCTTAACTATGAAAAATCTACCTATTTTGTTTGCATTGCAAAATTGGTATATATTTTTAGAATGTGCAAATGTTTTTGGTGTTTTCTTTTGAGAAAAGTCAAATATGTTGGCTTGTAAAAATGTAAAAATAATCTTGTAGTTTATAATGTGTTGGTTGTTAGTTTGTTAGTTGTGTTGTGTAGGTGTTGATTAATTTTGGGTTTTTATGTTTGGTCTATGTAAAATATTGCTTTTCTTGGATGTGAGGTGGTTGAAAATATAGTTTTATGGTGTGATGTAAGTCAAATGTTTGCTAAATGTCAATGCTATTGACATTTCTCGATTGTCGTAATGTAGGCACAGATGAGTAACTCTCTTTTCCCAAAAAGTGTGATGATAAGAGGATTGATTGGGTGAGTAGGACCAGAGATTGTTTGATCTCTTCACCTTTGTTTGTCTTGCTTAGGTGTGTTTTATGAACAAAAAAATAAAGGGATACTTCACAGTGTCCCTTTACCCAGTTTAATCTAAACCTTAACTATGAAAAAATCTACCTGTTTTGTTTGCGACACAAAAGTGCGACATTTTTTTTGAATGACAAAATAATTTCCAAGAAATTTTAAAAAATATTTTTTTTGTGTCGTTGCTTTTCTGCTTTATAAATTTTGTGTCTCCGTGCCATCCTTTGCCATTTTCGTTCTAATTTGTTGGTTTATATCGTTACCTTATTTTTTTTATTGTTTGTTATGTTTTTGATTTTTCATCGGAGCCCAGTATCTTTGTAGTCGGTTTAAATTCTCTAATAAAATGAAGGGAAAGGGTAAAAAAGAAAGTTCGAAAAAAAGCGGAAGCCTTGCTCAATCTTTAATGTCGAAGGTGTGTAAGTGGGTGAAAAGGATAGTTGTCTTTTTTTTCGTGTCGACTATTTTAGTCACTTTCTTGTATCGTTTTGTACCTGTCTATTATACGCCGTTGATGTTTATTCGTTGTTTTGATCAAAAAATGGATGGCAAGGAGATGCACATGGATAGTCGGTGGGTGCCTATTACCGAGATTAGTCAAAGTATGGTGAATGCTGTGATTGTGGCAGAAGATCCTCATTATTTGTCTCATTGGGGTTTTGACTTTTATTCTATAAAAAGGGCGGCTATACGAAATTTAAAAAATGGGAAGATCGTAGTAGGCGGAAGTACAATCTCACAGCAAACCGCCAAAAATGTTTTTTTGTGGCCTGATCGTTCTTGGGTGCGCAAAGGTTTTGAGGTGTATTTTACGGTTTTGATAGAGTTGTTGTGGAACAAAGAGCGAATAATGGAGGTCTATCTTAATATAGTGGAACTTGGCGATGGCATTTATGGTGTCGAGGAAGCTTCTAACCATTATTTTGGTAAACCAGCTCGTCGCCTTTCCTCTTCTCAGGCGGCTTTGTTGGCAGCTTCGCTTCCCAATCCATTTGAATATGATCCAGCTCATCCTTCTTCTTTATTATATAAAAGGGAACAGATTATTTTGAAGAAAATGTCGTACCTCGGTAATGTTGATTTAAACGCTAAGGAGTAGATGAAAGGGACGTTTGGAATAATAACGGAGGATTCTTTGAATGTGGAGGCTCTTCCTCCTATGGAATATCCAGTCGAATCTCCGGTGTGCAGATGGGGAAAGTTGCGTGTGGGAACTAACGAGAAAGGGGTTCGTGTGCTCTGCAGTGAGTTTGGTGAGACTGTCCAGCTTCGTGGCATGAGTTCACATGGTATGCAGTGGGCTGGTGTCGCCAATATTACAGAGGCCAATTTGCGAGTGCTGAGCGAGGAATGGAAAGCTAATGTTTTCCGTTTGGCGGTTTATGTTGATGAGGAAGGTGGATATGCTTATAATCCGACACATCGTAGTCGTTACGTGGAGAATGTGGTGAAGTGGTGTGGCGAGAATGGAATTTATTGCCTGATTGATTGGCACACGCTAACGCCGGGAAATCCTCAACATTATAAATATAGGAATAGGCCGGAGTCGGGAATTGATTTGGCTGCCGATTTTTTCACCTACTGTTCTCGTCGTTTCCGAAATATGAAGCATGTGCTTTATGAGGTCTGTAACGAACCGAATGGAGTGGATTATGAGAACGAAAAGTATGACGGCTGTCGTTGGCCGGATTATGCGGCTCCTCGAATAACATGGACGGAACATATAAAACCCTATTGTGAGGAGATGCTGCGAATTATTCGGTCGAATGATTCGGATGTGGTGGTTGTTTGTGGAACGCCTCATTGGAGTCAACGGACGCAAGATGTGATTGGTAATGAGCCAGTTGATGATTTCGGTGCGGTGTATGAGAATCTCCTTTATACATTTCATTTTTATGCGGCATCTCACAATGATGGGCGTCATGACGAGACGGCGGTTAAGTTTTGGGATGTGAATTTTATGGGGTATTTCTCCCAAGGCATACCTTCTGATAATGTGCCTTGCATATTATCTGAATTGCCCGTTTTTGTGACGGAATGGGGGACGACAGATGCCAGTGGCTGGACTAATTTCCGTCCTGATTTGTCTGATCTTTGGCTGGAAATCTTGTCGGGCAACAATGATGGAAACCAGAAGGTTAGTTGGTGTAATTGGAGTTTTAGCGCCGAAGGCGGAACGTGTGCCGCATTAAATTGGAATAGTGGAAATCTTTATCCGATGGAAGAACGCGTCTTGTCTGATTCGGGTAAGTATGTTTACAAAAAATTGCGTGAATTATCGGAGAATCCTATGAAATAGTGGGATGTGCTAATTTTAAGTCGATAAAAATCAATAACTTTGTAAACATAAATTTTTTACTTTTATGAATTGGTGTAGAAGGGTATTCGTCATTATATCATTTGTGTTTTTTGTGTTAAATATTCAAGCCGAAGTTCTTACGGGTATTGAGGTTTTAAAGCGTTCCGATTATAAACTTTTGGAAGGGAAAAGAGTGGGGTTGTTGACCAATCCTACGGGAATCGACAAGGATTTCAATCTGACTGTTGATTTGCTTTTCAATGCTCCGAATGTTAATTTGGTTGCTTTGTATGCCCCTGAACATGGGGGGCGTGGTGATGCTTATGCTGGAGCTCGTGTTTCAGACACAAACGATGCAAAGACAGGCTTGCCAGTCTATTCTCTTCATGGAAAAGTGAAGAAACCTACCGCAGAAATGCTGAAGAATGTGGATGTGGTAGTCTATGACATTCAAGATATTGGTTGTCGTTCTTATACGTTTATCAGTACACTTGGTCTTTTGATGCAGGCTGCTGCCGAGTTTGACAAGGAGGTGGTGGTGCTTGATCGTCCTAATCCTTTGGGTGGGCTGAAGGTGGAAGGTCCGTTGGTCGAAAAGGGGTTCTTCACCTTTGTTAGTCAGTATGCCATTCCATATATATATGGTCTCACCTCTGGCGAGTTGGCCACCATGATCAATGAGGAGGATATGAACGGAAAGCAATGTAAATTGACGGTTGTGAAAATGGATGGATGGCAGAGAAATATGAATTTTGGTGATACTGGGTTGCCGTGGGTGCTTACGTCTCCTCATATTCCTCAGGTCTCTTCGGCTATTGCCTATCCAATGTCGGGCATTGTGGGTGAATTGGATGCCATTTCCATAGGTGTGGGTTATACTTTGCCATTTGAACTTTTTGCTGCGGAGTGGGTGAATGCAGATTCTTTGGCTATATCGTTGAATTCCTTGAACTTACCGGGAGTGAAGTTTCGCCCGATTTCTTATAAGCCATTTTATAAAAAAGGTAATGGGAAGTTGCATAACGGTGTGCAAGTGCACATAGTCGATTATGAAAAGGTGAATTTGACGGAAATCCAATTTTATGTCTTGCAAGAGATGCATGTTTTATATCCAGATAAAGATCCATTTTTGTTGGGAGGCTTAAAATCCTACAAGTCGTTTGATTCGGTGTGTGGCTCTGATCAGGTGAGAAAACTTTTTACAAAACGATTCTGCTTCTCCGATGTGGAGGAATTTTGGAGAAAGGATGCTGTCTCATTTAAAGAGAAATCGCAGAAATATTGGATGTATTGAAAATAAAAACTGGGTGACCTTTTTAAATTGATTTCGTGGGATTTTGAATTTGTATTGAACAGGTTGCTGTGCGGAGGAAAGGAGCAGTGTAAGCTCTGTAACTAACTGGCAAATAGTAAGATGTTAAAATGAAATTCCCAAGCACCGAAACGTTTATGAGGTGTCGCTTATTATAGAAATTTTAAAAACGGTGAATTTATAGAGGTCACCAACTGAAGATTATAGCATTATGAATAATTATAAGAGATTGGTAGGTTGTGCGTTAGCTTTGATTTCTTTGTTTTTGTCTATTCCTTCCTTTTCGGCACCGAAAGCGGAGTTGCGTGGAGTATGGATTGCAACCGTGGCAAATATAGATTGGCCATCGAAACGAGAGAATTCTGCACAACAAAAACAAGAGATGTTGGTTATGTTGGACTCTTTGCATGCCAACAACATTAATGCTATTATATTCCAAGCTCGTCCTTCGTCGGATGCTTTTTATCAATCAGACATAGAACCTTGGTCTGCCTATTTGACGGGCGAACAGGGTAAGGCACCAGTTCCATATTATGATCCGTTGGCTTTTGTCATCGAAGAGGCACACAAGCGTTGCATGGAGGTGCATGTTTGGATTAATCCTTATCGTGTGACAAATGGCGAAAGCACAAAGAATTTGGCCAAGAATCATATCTATCGTAAACGTCCTGAATTGTTTAAAATGTATGGTGGAAAGTGTCTCTTTGATCCAGGCAAGCAGGAGACGATGGACTATTTGGTGAAGGTGATTCGCGACTTGGTTACTCGTTATGATATGGATGCCATCCATTTCGATGACTATTTCTATCCTTACAAGGTTGCTGGACAAGATTTTCCTGATACAGAGACATTTCAATCCGAAAATAGGGGCGTTTATGATAGAAAAGCGTGGAGAAGGAATAATGTGGATATGATTGTGGAACGTCTTCACAAAGAGATTAAAACATTGAAGCCATGGGTGGATTTTGGTATTAGTCCGTTTGGAGTCTGGCGTAATGGGTATGATGATTTCCGAGGGTCGGATTCTAAGGCGGGATGTACGAATTATGATGAGTTGTCGGCCGATGTTCTCCATTGGTTGGAGATGGGCTGGATAGACTATGTAGCCCCACAACTCTATTGGGAGATAGGTAAGAACGGTGTGGATTATGAAACGTTGGCTTCTTGGTGGAGTCAATATTCTTTTGGAAGAAAACTCTATGTCGGATTGTATGCGTCGGGTTTGGAAATCAACAAAGGCAATGCTTGGAAAAAGCCTAATGAATTGGTGCGTCAGCTCCGTTACAATCGTGAATGTGACGAGGTGAATGGTGCTATCTATTATAGTGCCCGTTATTTCTTGAAAAATGTTCAAGGCTTGAAAGATAGCTTGCGTAATGATTTCTATAAATATCCTGCTTTAGTTCCTGCAACTTCGGATGTGGCAGACGCTTCGGAGGCTCCGTTGAATGTGAATTTTGAGAAATATGCCGATGCTGAACTTTTGACTTGGAACGCAGTGAAAGGCGAAGGCGGGAATGCCATCTCCTATTATGTGGTCTATGCTTTTGAAGGAAACGGGGTGGGCGATTTTTCCGATCCGAAAAATATTTTGACCGTAACACCGGAAACGCGTGTGGATTTATTGTCTTATCCCAAAGTAAGGAAGGGAACACATACGTTGGTTGTTACGTCGGTCAATCGATTTAGAAAGGAGAGTGCTCCTTCTGCTCCAGTCTTGTTGGAGTGATTAGGAGGCAAATATCGGACAGTTTATCTTGCTTCTGTCATCAGCAAAATGACGTAGTTTGTGTCTGAAGTTGTAATAGCGGATGGCTCCATTTCCTGCAAGGTCGAAATGGTGGCATCCGCTTGTTGTCGTGATATACATATCAACAAAGCATTGTCGGCATTCGACGTCTACCTTTCTTATTTGTTTCCACCGAATAAATGTCATTGAATCACAACTTCGGAGACTAATACCTTCTTTGTCTATTCTTAGCAAAATGGAATCAGGGTCGATTTCTTTTGGTGTTAGGATTTTAGCCACAATAAATCCACCAACGCACATACTAATCCAAAGTTTAAAAAATAGGGGGATTGTGCTAAATATAACAATGTATGCGATAAATGCAAATGTCACCCCAAGAGTCAAGAATGCTAATTGACCCGTAATCCCACCGAATAATTTTCTGTCATCTTTGGATAAGAGATATGGTTTCATGATGTTGCCGCTTGTTTTTCTCGATTGTTAACAAATATACGTGTTTTTTTTTTATTACGATGTTTTTCACTCATTTCTGGTTGGTTTTTAATAAATCTTTGTATATTTACAATAGTATATTTATAGGGTATGAATCTGACTCTGACTCTCGTTTGTGAGGGTGGATTCTTTTTATTGCAGCGAGCTGATTGTTAGACGGTTTTCTTTTTGTAAATATTGAAACTCCGCTAATTAATGTGTGTTTCCAAGAGGGTGATTTAAGCGTTGCCCTTGTTTGGTTGTATGTGTCTTTTGAAATTAGAAAGAAAAATTAAATAATGAATATCATGAAAACAAGAATGCAAATGCGGAAATTTGCGGCTATGTCGTGGGGCAAGGCCAAATTCTCGCTAATCGTGTCGCTTCTTATGCTAGGTGTGGCATCTGTTGATGCTCAGACTTGCAAGACTGTGGTGGCAGGTTCTGATTTTTCGCCCATTGCGAAAGGCGATGATTATTGGTCGCACGATTTTAATGGCGTGAAACAAGTGGGTATGTCTGGAAATTCCTTCTCAACACCAGCCACTTATGACGCGAATGGCAAACTTTATACAGGCAAGAATGCAGACCAGTTTGTCTATTGTTTGACCGATGATCCGTTGAAATTGGATATTGATAGTACCCATTTCAAATCTGCCAAAGAAATGGGAATTACGGGTGGATGTATGGTTATTAAGTATGGCGATGTAGGACAATGTACTCCGTTGCTGGCCTATAACATTCCTGGTTTGATACCTGGTTCGGAATATAAGGTGACGTTGAAAATGGCCTCCCTGTTGAGCCCGAGTGATTGGCTAAAGTGCATTGGTGAGTGGGGACAGTCGACATTTATGTTGGTCGAGAGTCCTAATGCTTCTGGAGAGAGTGCTTCTAAGGCGAAAGCTAATTTCATATTCACTTATGAAGATTTCCCTCAGACATTTCAGACTTTGACGTTGTCGGGTACAGTTCCTGCATCAGGCAAAATTGTTCCTACTTTGATATCAGGATATAATGGTAATAATGATTGCCAAGTGTTGGTTATCTCTGATATTGAAGTGCAAGGCTGCTTTAATCCTCATATTGCCTCTTCCATGGGACAAGACGTATGTAAAGGTGAGCAGACCGTTTTGCAGTTGGACAAAAAATATCCTGCCAAGAAATATGATTGGCAAAAAAAAGAAGGCGGAGCTTGGAAGTCGGTGGGCTCTAACGAAAGCTATATGGTGGAAATGTTGGAAGACGGAATCTACCGATGTATAGTTGATGACCAAATATCCAACGAGTTGGATTTAAAGGCTATCACTTGTTGTGAGGTGGATGGAAAGCCTGCTTCCAGAAAAACAATCTTGTGGGAGGATTTCGGTCATTTCCCTACAGCGAGGACTTATGTGGATAGAGATGGAAACGAATCCACCATTCCAGCAGAGAATGCTCCGATGAGAACGGATGTCTCTTTTGACATCCCAGAAAATGTTTTTGATCCAACGGGTCAGGTAAATGATGGTTATTACGCAGTAGTTGTTCCGGGTGAAAATGGTTATTATGGTGCTGATGGCAATGCCATGACATGGATGACGGGTGTAACAAAGGACCATACAAGCAGCATGACTGGTGTTTCGGATGGAGGAGTGCTCTTCATCAATGTCAACTATAACTATAAAGGAAAGGTTTTCGAGGCAACATTCCCTAATATATGTACAGGAAAAGAGGTCTATTATGAAACCTATATTGCCAACATGTCGGGTGCTGACAATTCTCCTCTTGTTACGTTGGAGTTGGAGGATGAGGATGGAAACAATCTGTTGAAAGACAAGCCTGAAAGCGAATATAAAAATATTGAGGCTTCGAAGGGCGCTGGTTGGGTGCCTATTCGTGGAACGGTGATGTTGACGGGAACGGGTACAAAAACGATTACGATGCGTGTGATTGCCGATTGTGGTACTCAATGTTCTAATTATGCTTTTTGGGATAAAGGTAATGATTTGGCTATTGACGATATTATATTCCGTGTTTGTTCGCCTCCGAGTGTATCCGTTTATTCGGATTTGAGTTTGTTCACACAGGATACGACGATTTGCGCCGATGCGGAAATCAATTTGCAGGCTCCTGTCAGCGACCTTTTGAATAACTTTTATGGCGGAGAACAAAAATATCTTTATCAAGTGAGTCTTGATGGAGGAAATACATGGTCGAACATTGGCGACATGCGTGATAAGAATAGCATACTTATCAATACATCTGACTATCCAGAAGAAAAAGAGATGCAGTTCCGTGTGGTTGTTGCTAAAAAAGAACAATTGGCATCGTTGGTGGCAGATCCAAACATGGTGGATATGGACGACTATTGTCGTAGTTATGCTTTGACAGACCCATATATTGTGACTCGCGCTTCCAATCTGGACATGGGCGCAACTTATACGGATGCAGCCTGCGTGGGCGAGAATGTGGAATTGCCTGGCGTGACCGTCGAAGAAATTGCGTCTTGGGAATGGACCGATGAAAGCGGTGCTGTTCTCGTAGAGTTGACATCCGAGGCTTCTAAAAGGAACTATACGATTAAGAAGAGTGCCGAAGAGGAGATTTTCTATTTCGTGGGCTATACGAAAGATGGTTGTAAGGGAAAACGCAAATATGTGATTTCTCCAAATCCGACGGCTGAATTTAAAGTGGATATAGATGAACAATGCGGAAAGACTATAGTGACTGTTTCTGATCTTTTGCCATCTACTGCTGAAATCGTTTGGACTTTGGATGGCACGCCTCGTGCTGAGACTGGCTCCATAGAGTTTGCAGAAGGTGAGAAGGGTCTTTTGTCTGGTCAAATAACGGGTGTTGCAAACTATTGTGATAGTGAGGTTTTTGAAGAGGAAATTAAGGTGAAAGCTATTCCTTCCGAAGAATTGGAAGCAATTGACCCATTCTGCGAAGGAAGCGAAGATGCGAAGCTACCAACATCAGCAAACAATTATACGGTGACATGGACGCCTGATGCGACGAATCTTGCTTCGCTCACAGGCAAGGAAGAGGAGTACG
>JAKSKZ010000061.1 GCA_024401475.1 Paludibacteraceae bacterium
AACGCTAATTACCAATCTCTCAATTAGTTATATTTCGTCGAACTGACGTTATTTAGACAATGACACTTGCCTATATCAGTTCTGTATTATTTATAACAAAAATAGGCTTTCAAAACATAAAAAACAAACAAATATCAAGATTTTTCAAAAACAATTTAAACAGCAACTTTTTAATTTCAACTCAAAACATTGATAATCAAACACTCGAAAAACAAAAACGACCTCGCATTATTTCTACGGCAACAAAAAAAAAGCGTCAAATACGCATAGGCAATATTTGACGCTTTTACAACGTACAACAATTAATCAAAAGAAGTCTATGACTCTCTCTCGAAATAGAGTTTATAATAATGCAATCCTATATTTTCATCAAAGCCCTTTTCTATAAAACGGTGTCCGCCATGAACATAGACATGGAAATTTTTGTCCAATTTGAGCACTGATTTAAAACTCTTATTTTCCTTTTTAACAATCTCTGGAGATATCTTGAACTCTTCGTCAAAGTTCACCTCTTTTTCTTCTCCAAATCGCTCTTTATATTCATTGAAGGCAGTCACAATCTCAGGTGCAGTAAGCACCTCATCCTGAAACTTGTCTTCGCTAAACATCGTATTATCCTTAAAATAATTGATAGAACGATTCAGCATGTCTATTTGCTCGGTGCGTGGTACATTTGCCTCTTCTGTAAAAACCTCATCAACAAATCCCTTGCACATATCGAGATAATTCTTGGTGAAGAAATTATTGTCCTGGCGTTCCACCATGCCCAAAAAGTCATTCTTCCAGTAAAGAGCCTCCTGCTTGGCCACCTTGTCTATCAATGAAGCCACGAAACCAGTTTCTCGTTCCACATCAAAAATCAAGCAACCCTTGTCCATCTTTCGGACGTTAATACCCTCCTCGCAATCAATATCGAAAGAGTCCTGTCCTGGGAAAATCTTCAAATAGGTCTCCTTATTTTCAGACTTGAAAATTCCAAGGCAACGGACGTCCTGATCAAAGATTCGAACATTATTGAAAAGCACCAAATAGAACTCGCCCGACTTTATTTGCGGATGAGCGGAATTTTCATACAAATAGGAAGCCAATATGCGAGAATGTTCATAAAAGAGATCTGGATTGTCAAATATGGCACAAGTTGAAGAATATACCACATTATCAGAGACATGGTTCAATCCTTCGAAGTGATACAACACTGGTTCCCTAAACGAAGAAAGAAAGTATTGCTTCAACATCTGAATCGGGCTGTTTTCTTCCAACTCCATACATTTTTTCGAATAGGAATTCTCCGAATTGTCCGTCCTCGACCCAATCTTATGGATAACCATCTTCTCTATATTCGCATTGACTATATCAAATAACATAACAAATACTCTATTTTAGTTAAAATGTTCAAATACGCTTTGCTTTTGCTATGATTTCGGGTAGCTCGGAGAGCAGTTCTTCCATATTGTGATACACAACACCTGCGCCATAGATTGAAAGATCTTCGTCCTTCAAGATTCCCGTATTTACAGCAATAGTATAAATGCCAGCTCCGACAGCCGACTTCACGCCCAAAGGCGCATTTTCTATTACAATGGCTTGATGAGCATCAAAACCACCCTTTTTCAAGGCCATCAAATAAGGTTCCGGATCTGGCTTTCCCTTTTTCACATCATATGCCGTGACCATTTTCTCTTGCTGAAAAATGTTCGGGAAATGGGTGTTCAGCCGATCCAGCAAAGAACGTTGGCCGGAACCTGTGACGATGTAGATATCCAAGCCGGCACGTTGAACGGTTTGCAAAACTTCCAATACATGAGGCATCGGTTTTGCGACAGGGAGCGACTCGAAAATCTCGCATTTCACTTTGTAGATTCGTTGACACTCCTCTTCTGACGCATCACGCCCCAATTGACGAGTAAAAGCCTGATATATGGTAGAAGTACCCGTCATACCCTCCCTCATATAAGCATCATAAGGCGTAAAATGGATGCCCAAATCCTCGAATGCCGCACACCAAGCCTTAGCATGGTTAGGCATAGAATCGAACAGCACACCGTCCATATCAAAGAAGAAAGCCTTCAAATCAAGCTTTTTTAAAGCCTCCAAATCTATCTGCATCGTTTAGCATTTTTAAATAACGAGTTCACCAAGGACACCCCAAAACAAAAAAACTTCCATAAAGCGGGGAAACGCCTTATGGAAGTTCCTATGATTTCAATTAAAATTGATAAGCTATACCCAAAGATGTAGCCTCCCAGAATTGAGTCTTAGCTACAGGATAACCCAAATCCCACTTGTCTGTTGTCTTTGTGTTTGTCTTGTCAACATGTGGATTTTGCTTTGTTTCAGAAACGTCATACTTCAACTGAGTACGGAAAGCAACATTGATATTCTTTGTCACCTTCATGGCAAGTTCCAAACGCCATCTTACAAACCAACCGTGAATTTCGTCACCGTCAACCTGGCCTGAATAAGAAGCAAGATCATCGAAGAAGATATGATTATCATACAACGCCTCATTGTAGCTATGAACAGCCTTGTTATAAGCGTAGAAACCCTCCAACAATGAATAGAAGTGAAGAGTGCTTGTCACATCGAAATCAGAAACAGCCTTAGCATAAGCACCGATTTCTGTTCTCACCTTCTTATATTCACCCTTACCGTTGTCCTTGCGCTCCATTCCATAGTTTGCAGAAAGCAAAGTATCGGTACAGAATGTGAAACGAGCTGATGCAGGAGAAGCAAAAACAGTCAAATACTTATTAGGTGTGTAATCGATACCTATAGAAAGTTTTGCATATGCTGGAGCAAAGAAATTGGAAACCAAATAAGCCGAATCCAAATTGTTCACGTCAGAAGCGTAGTTGTACCCCTTTGTAAATTGAGACTCCAAATCACCAAGCACTGAATAATACAACTTATCAGCGGCTTTATAACCGAATTTTGAAGCCAAAGCGAAATTATCCATATTCTTGCGAATATCATCGTCGCCAGTAAATTGATCGGAATACATGAAGCCATATTGCGCGTTGAAAGAGTTTTTCCACATGATCTTACCCTTCATGTAGTCTGCATTAAGACGAAGGAATGCATCTACCGTAGCAGAACTTCCCATACCGTCGGAACAATAGTCGTTGAAGTATGCTTGGTTAGCATTCAAGCCTACAGAACCAGGGAATTTCCAATAGACGCTGTCCCCAGTCTCTGTGTGAGAACTCTTGTTACTTGTACTTTCAGCAATGTTTACCAATCTTGAAGCTGATTCGTCAGCCGCATACGCAGCTACAGATGATGCAAATAAGAATGCAATCGCTAATTTCTTTTTCATTATCACTATTTTGTTCTAATTAATTGACACATCGGACAAGAGAATCCAAACTCTTGTATTTAACGACCGCAAAGATAGTCATTTTTTTATGATTTTTAATTGTTTTATGACAACAAAGCCATTTTAACAAATAAGAGTTAATGAACTATCTTCTATCTGTTTTTTTATTAAATTTGTATAGTAATAGGAACTCTTGTGTTCCGGCTTATGAACATTATTTACTTGGGAGAGGACGAAGTGGGATTTTCGACCTGCCACTCCACCCTATTTCAATGAAGATTATGACACACAAAGACATTGAGACTTTGCATAATGAGGTTTGCCAATCAGTCTATGCGCAAAACCTAAAAAGTGCGTTCGACAAGTTGTCTCAACTTGCCGGGAACGGACTAATGGGAGAATGGAACGACAAACGCATGGAATTGGAAACCACCTACCGTTATATGTTGCAATATGTCACCGACGGAATCAACGACCCCCAACAAGAGCAAGTTTACAACCATTTGCGAGTTTCTCTATTGGAGGTTGCCGACCACATTAAAGAATTATTATTGATCAAGGATTCCTCCAATTATGTATATTGCCAAAAGAGAATCATAAAAGACAAGCCACTACCTTCGAATCAGGAGATAATGGACGAACTGACCTCATTCAAAGCCAATCTTTCATTGGCTGGCCTTATCGAAGACAGTATGAAATCGAAGGGCAAAGTGGAAGGTTTCTCTTCTGAGCACGAAAGGGCTGTTTCTAAAATCTACAATCATTTTTGGTTGACAGACAAATATCAGCCCCAAGACGAAGAGTTGGCCTCACATATCATTGAAAACGAGGATATTCATTTTGCGGACAAGTGTCTGACCATATCGGCTGTCACGACAAGCCTCATTCGAATGTTCGACGAGAGGAAATTCAACCTCCTTATTTTGGGCGGACGTAACGAAGATGCTCAAGTGGCCCAACGTGCACTCGTGGGACTGATTCTCTGCTCCTACTTGCACAACGATAGAGTGCCGCTCTACCACCAACTCGACTCGAAACTCACCGATATTGCCCAAGATCAATCGTTGACTAAAAGTATAAAAGACATTATTCTTCAATTTATCAAAAGCAAAGAGACTGAGAAAATCTCGAAGAAACTCAAAGAGGAATTCTTCCCCGACATTGCCAAAATCAGCCCTATTCTCCAAGAGAAATTACAAATGGGCAACTTGATGAAAGATGAAAATTCTTTGCTCGACAAAAACCCCGAATGGCAAGACCTCCTTGACAAAGGTTTTACGGACAAGATCCACCAATTCGCAGAGATGCAGCAAGAGGGCGCCGACGTTTTCCTCAGTTCCTTCTCTTCCATGAAGTCTTTCCCATTCTTCCACGAGACTTGCAACTGGTTCATGCCTTTTCATAAACATTCGGCCATTGCTAAAATTCAAGGGGAAGATGAGTTGCCTATCTTTTGGAAGGTCATCATGAAGAGTCAATATTTATGTAACTCTGACAAATTTTCTTTAGCTCTCGGCTTGCTTGAAATGCCCGAAGAGTATCGCGAGATGACCTACAAGTCTGTCAGCCTGGATGACGAGCAACTCGAGATGCTCAAGAAAAACGAGACCAGCATATTGCCTGAACTCTTGAACGAGTCCATCAGCAATCAATATATCCAGGACATTTATAGATTCTTCAAGTTACATCCAAGAAGAAACGACTTTGCAGACCCGTTCAAATCGTTGGAACTGTACCGCATCAACTTCATCAAAAAAATGGAGAATGCAGACGATTTTCTCAGATGCATCGGTGAAGCCTATTTCAGCAAGGACTACTTTGAAGACAGCGTGAGAATATTCGAAGAATTAGCAAACAAAGACAAAAGCAACGCAGAACTTCAACAAAAGAGTGGTTATTGCTACCAAAGGTTAGGCGATTTCACCAAAGCCATATCTTATTACGAACAAGCCGACATGATCAAGCCCGACAGTTTGTGGACAATTCGCAAACTTGCCTATTGTTTCAGAAGCATAAAAGAGACGGGGAAAGCTCTCGACTATTACCTACAGGCTGAAAAACAGGCTCCAGAAGACATGACCATCCAATTGGCCATAGGCAATTGTCGTCTAGAACTAAAGCAATATGAAGAGGCTCTCCAAGTGTTTTTCAAGATAGAATTCCTCAGTCCTGGCAACAAGAATGTATGGCGACCAATCGCCTGGTGTTCTTTTGTAGAAGGCAAATTAGACCAAGCAGAAAAATATTATAAGAAATTGGATGAAGCAGAACGCAACCAACACGATTGGCTCAACTTAGGTCATGTGGCACTCTGCAAGGGCAATCGCAAAGAGGCTATCTCCTACTACATCCGAAGTTTGAAAATGCTTGATTCTGACTGCAAATTGTTCAACTCACTCTTCAACGAGGACGTACCTTTCTTGGAGAGAAACGGGTTCGACAAAAACACAGCCCCATTCTTATTGGATAAAATTCTATACGAATCAGAAGAACAATAATCAAAAACCATATATTGTCACACTAAAAAATTACAGTCATGCACATTATCATCATCATCTTAGTCATTATCGGAATCATCTATTACCTCAGCAAGCAAGCGATAGTTGAAATTAAGAGCGAATTAAAAGCTGAAATGGAGAAGGAAATTCAAAAAGAGGTTGAAAAACAGGTCAGACAACACTTAAGTCAAACAAAGCAAAACGATTTCCAAAGCGATTTCCATAATTAATAATCACAAACAAAAAAATAGGCGTGACAGCAATGCCACGCCTATTTTATTCTTAACTACTGGTTATTTATAAACCGTTCTTAAATCCTTAACACGAACAGCCTTTCCCTCCGACTTAGGCAAGGCTCCCAATGGCAACAACTTAACTCTTGGAGTAAGCAAAATCTCATCCTTCAAACAGCGAGTAATCTCTTTCGTCAAAGATTGGACACGATCTTGATTATTCAAATCCAAGTCTCCAACCTCCACCTCAACGGTCATATTGTCATTATCATTGTCGGTGGTTAGCGTAATAAGATAATCCGTAGAAAGTTCTTTGAACTGCATCAAAATCTTTTCAATCTGGATTGGGAAGATGTTAACGCCACGAAGCACCATCATATCATCCGAACGACCTTTCATACGATCCAAACGGATATGGTTACGACCACATGGACAAGTACGTCCAAGCACCCTCGTCAAATCTCGCGTACGATAACGAATCAAAGGCATAGCCTCGCGGTTAATGGTTGTCAAAACCAACTCTCCAATCTCGCCATCTGGCACAGGTTCCAAAGTCTCAGGATCAACGATTTCAACAATATAGTAATCCTCCCAGAAATGAAGGCCGTTTTGTTCTTTACACTCAAAAGCCACGCCCGGGCCACACATTTCACTCATGCCGAAACTGTTGTAAGCCTTCACACCCAACATATTCTCGATACGCTTGCGTTGCTCCTCGGAATGAGGCTCAGCCCCAATAGCCAAGACCTTCAACTTAGTATCCCTACGAGGGTCTATACCTTGTTGGTCCATCACCTCCTTAATACGAGTGACATAAGAAGGAACAGCGTGAATAGCTGTCGTACCAAAGTCTGTGATAAACTTAATTTGACGCAAGGTATTACCAGCCGCAGCAGGCACAGTCAACATTCCCAAACGCTCGGCTCCATATTGGAAGCCCAATCCGCCCGTAAACATTCCGTAACCCGATGAGTTTTGGAACACATCCGAAGGTCTCAAACCTACCATCCATAAGCAACGAGCTACTGCATTCGCCCATTCGTCCAAATCCTTCTGCGTATGAAGGATTACGGTCGGGTTACCCGTTGTACCACTTGAGGAATGAAGTCGCACACACTTCTCCAAAGGCACGCTTGCCAATCCAAACGGATAGGTGTCACGCAAATCTTGCTTGGTGGTGAAAGGCAACTTACGCACGTCGGCAGGTGTTTTAATATCTTCGGGCTTAATACCCATCTCTTCAAATTTCTTCTTATAAAATGGAGAGTTCATGCAGTGACGCAATGTATCCTGCAATCTCTGTACCTGAAGTGCCTCAATCTGCTCACGAGAAAGGCACTCTTTTTCAGGATGTAAATATTCGCTACTATCTTGCATTATGCTGTTATTTATAATTTTCTTTTTTTACTCCGTAAATTTATTGTAAATATCTGTTAAGACCAAAAGTGTGCCTCATTTATTCATCATTTTTGAAAATTTTCAAACATTTATTTTTAAAGACATAAAATCATTACAATAAACACGTACTCATTTTTTGCACATTAATTTTCAAACGTTATATTTGCATACGTTAATAAACATTAACAAAAGATTAAAAATTGGTGATTACAGGCAGATTTAAGATTACCAATCGAAAACTTTTGTTGACTAAAAGAACAACATCTCTATTCAACTAATTTTTAATAAAAAAAAAATGAATCGACAAGGAAATCGTTTTATCACGCTTGCATTGTTATCGTTTTTGCTCGCCCCTATCTCTAATGCCGAAGAAAAGGGAGGGAACAACACGGCTGCAGAGACTACATTGGCTGACGATACAATACGAGTAAAGGATCTATCAAACCAGCCTCCAAAAGTGGAGAAAAAAGAAGTGGAGCCCACACTTGCCACATTGTCCAATCTTGCAGATAGAATCAAACTTCACGGGTATGCTCAAGCAGGCTACACTTATCAAAGGAACTCAGAATTCCACAGTAATACATTCGACATAAAGAGAACGCTTCTTTGGGCCAACGCCCAAATCACCGACCGATGGGCATTTCTCTTCATGCACGATTTCAACTCTCAGGTGCAAGAATTCTATACAGACTACCGTGTCACAAAGAATAAAGCCCTATTCGTTCGTTTCGGTCAATTCAAGAATGCTTATTCGCTCGAGAATCCGTTGTCTCCCACCATAATGGAGACTATCGACGTCTATTCGGAAGGTGTAACCTATCTCTCCGGTTGTGGTAGCGACCCATTATATGGAGTTCAGTATGGCCGCGACCTTGGATTGTCTCTATTTGGAGATTTTGCCCAAGATAGGCTTCACTACGAATTACAAGTCATGAATGGCCAGGGCATCAACAGAAAGGACAAGAACAATAGCAAGGACGTTATCGGCCGTTTGGAATTCCGTCCAACAAAAGGGCTCAACATCGTAGCCTCCTGGCAATTGGGACGTGGACACGCCGTTGAGAAATCCATCTATAACCCTGAAATCAACATCGACCAAAATTATGATAGAGACCGCTATAGCTTCGGTGCAGACTACCGTTCCCAGAGATTCAACATCCACGGTGAATTTTTGGAAGGTAAGGATAAAGACGTTAAGAGTCAAGGCGGCTATGTGACGGGAAGCGTCGCACTTCTGCCGGGCAAGTTCGATTTGATTGGTTCTTACGACTACTTCAACTTCAACAAAGACCGCGACATGGATCAACACAAAGGTGTGTTTGGTTTCCAATGGTGGTATTATCCCAAATGCCGCCTGCAACTTCAGTATGTCTATAAAACAGCCTACACTACAGCCACTGAGTTCGTGAAGAAAGACAACCATGCCATTATGTGCCAGGTTCAGGTAAGGTTTAATTAAGAATTAAGAATTAAGAGTTAAGAATTATACAATCTAATCATGTTAGTAAAAATTATTTTAACCATTATATTCCTATCGGTTATGGTCGGTGTGGGAATCAACTCCCGCAAGCAGGCCAATAGTGTCGATGGATTTGTGTTAGGAGGAAGGTCTGTTGGTCCTTGGTTGACCGCCTTTGCGTATGGAACCTCCTATTTTTCCGCAGTGGTATTTGTCGGTTATGCCGGACAGTTTGGTTGGAAGTATGGACTCTCCGCTTCATGGATCGGTATCGGCAACGCTATCATCGGATCCTTGCTTGCATGGATTGTTTTGGGTCGAAGAACCAAGCTGATGACGCAACATATCCAGAGTCGCACGATGCCCGACTTCTTTGGAACCCGTTATAACAGCGAAGGGTTGCGAGTTGCTGCATCTATAATTGCATTCGTGTTTTTAATTCCTTATACTGCAGGTGTTTATATGGGAATCTCAAAACTCTTTGAAATGGGTTTCGGAATCCCCTATTCCTACTGTGCAGTCATCATGGCGTGCTTGACAGCGGTCTATGTAATCCTTGGAGGATACAAAGCGACAGCCATAAATGACTTCATTCAAGGTATCATCATGCTCTTCGGAATAGTTACGATTATCGGTGTGATTTTGAACAACCAAGGCGGTTTGGTGGAGGCTATCAACAAGATGTCTGAAGCCACTCCTACTGCACATGATATGGCTGATAAGTCAGGACTTTATGCTGCGTTCCAACCAGGTGATTTTGCATCATGGTTCGGCCCTAATCCGTTGAGTTTGTTGGGCGTGGTTGTGCTTACCTCTTTGGGCACATGGGGATTGCCACAGATGGTGGGTAAGTTCTACTCTATCACAGACGAGTCAGCCATCAAGCGCGGCACCATCATCTCCACCATTTTCGCTTTGATCATCTCTGGCGGATGCTACTTTTTGGGAAGCTTTGGTAGATTGTTTCCTGAGCCTGCCTTCAGCGAGGCAAAGGGCAAATACGCCTTCGACTCCATCGTTCCTTCCATGCTGGAGACACTTCCTGACATTTTAATTGCCTTGGTGGTATTGTTGGTACTTTCTGCCTCAATGTCCACATTGGCGAGCCTTGTTTTGACATCGTCATCCACCATGACCTTGGATATCATTTATCGTGATAAGAAAGCGGATTCAGAAGAGGTTTCAGAAGGAAAGATGAATACCGACGAGGCGGAGAAGCGAGAGAAACGCAAGGTTATCGTGATGCGTATGTTGATCATCTTCTTCATCGTCATCTCCTTGATGATAGCATTGAACCCACCTCAATTTATTGCTCAATTGATGGGTATCTCATGGGGTGCGTTAGCAGGAGCGTTCTTGGCTCCATTCATGCTTGGGCTCTACTGGAAGGGTGTCAGTCCTATCAGCGTCTGGGCTTGCTTCATCTGGGGCGTTGGACTTACGGTTGTGAACATGATGATGGGCAATGCCCTCCTCAACCCTATCGATTGCGGTGCCGTAGCGATGGTCGGCGGATTCATCGTCGTCTTCCTCGTCAGCTTGGTCACCAAGAAGATGAACAGCAACCTTGTGGATGGATTCTTCGAGTGCTACAAGAAGTAATTCTATTCATTGTCAGACATAAAAACAACCGAGACTGTCATGAGGCGGTCTCGGTTGTTTTTTTTAGTTAATTTTTATGGGTTAATCAACCATTACACACGTCCAACATTAATTTTATTGCATTTTTTCATAATATCACCTATTTTATTAATATTGAACACTTTACAGATTTTCAAAACATGATAATCTAAAGTTGTACTTTGGATTATCATGACAATCTAAAGTTATGCTTTGGATTATCATAAAATAAACTATATTTGCAATTGCAAATTCAATAGATTTTCAATGATAGAAAGCAATGCAAATTTAACAATTGTGGGATTAGATAAAATCATTCGCACAACAGATGATGACATCAAAATCCTATATGCAGTGGACTTCTTGAAAAAATTGTGGAATGGAGATTTATTCTAAAAAAACTGCATTTTCAATTACTAAAAAGTTTTCGTCTACACTTTAAACTTTTACCAAAATTATAAAAAGTTTTAGTTTGTACTTTAAACTTTTGGCAAAAACAAAACTGAGAAATGCCCCAAAGCCTCCGTTTGCGGCGGAGGCTTAAGAGTTATTGAATGAGTTTTTACAGGTCTTTTATCAGATTCAAAAATTCTGATTTGGTATAAGCTCCATCAACTTGGCGGTTTTTATAAACCAAGCAGTATTTGTAGCTATTTCCTGCTTTGTTTGCCCACAAATTGCCTAATGCTATTTTCTTTTCAGCATCAAGGTGATCGCCTTTGGTTTCAAGCATTATAATCTTTCCTTTTTTTGTTTTTATAATAAAGTCTGGATAGTGATTTATAAATCCATTGATAAAAAATCCTTTGCCTCGCTCCAAATTGCGAGTCCAAAATTCAACATTTGGCAAACTAGCCACATCGATTATCACTTCTTTTTCAAAGCCGTCAATGTCTCCTTCTTTTTCGTATAATGTCTTGGGTAATCCCGAAACCGTTTTTGCTGGAATTATTTCTTCTGGTAATTGATATGTTTCTTCGATAAAAATCAAATCACGATCAACCATATTGTTAAATAGTTTCTCCTTATACGCATTGCTCAACGATTTAATTTTGTCCTTTATTTTATCTGCATAAGCATATTCATGATTCATTAAATCAGCAATTTGCTCATCGGTAAAACGCGCCAAAACATGAGTGATAAATAGCTCAATTTCCTTATCTGGTATTGGATACATTTTGCCTATAATGGTTTTTATCCTAAAGGTACAATTATTTAATCTTAAATGCTTTTTACTTGGGTCTAGAATGTATTCAACAATTCGTTCATGAGCTGTTCCGTCAACTTTCAAATATGTAGGTAGGTGTTTTAGGCTTGTGTCGTCCAAATCAATTCGATACATGGAACTTTCTGCGTTAGCAAAATCTATATTTGAATCTTCATTGCCAAGTTTAAAGTCGCGTAACAATGATTCCGATTCGAAAATTGCTTTTTGATGCAATTCTACAAATAACTCTGATGTAAGTTCTTGTGATTTGTCTATACCTATAAATTGCGGTAATTTCAGTGCTTTTGCCGATTCACTGAAAATATCTTTCATCTT
This sequence comes from Paludibacteraceae bacterium, assembly GCA_024401475.1. Lineage (GTDB taxonomy): Bacteria > Bacteroidota > Bacteroidia > Bacteroidales > Paludibacteraceae > RGIG10190. Next base: position 12,068 of record JAKSKZ010000061.1, read on the forward strand.
ATATTTTTTCACTTGGCTATTTAATGCTGTTGGTACATTGGTTTTAGATGCTTCTTCGTGTTGCCTTTTTTCTTCTTCTTTAGATTCTTGCTGAACCTTTTTTTCTATTTCGTCAACATCACTGTTAACTGGATTCAATTCATTGTTTTCGCCTTCTTTTGTTGATTCAGTGGTTTGAGTTTTTATTTCTTCAACCAATGGCATGAAAACAATTTTACTAGAGTCTATATCATCATTTGAATTTTTCGAATCGGATTGAGGATTGGTAATTGTTGTATTTGAAGCAAACAAATCGCCTTGTTCCGATTGGTGAGTTTTTGTTAGTTCCTCTTTGTTTTTTTCTGCTTCAGCTACTTTGTAGTCGTTATCGCTAAAACCGGCATGGTTCAATCCTTTTACTATGTTGTCAAGTGTATCAATAAATTTTGCCGATGCTGTAAGCACATAACTCATATTGAGCATTGGATTTTCGTTTTTTCGAACCCATGGCATTCGAAGTACACGCCCCAAAATTTGCTCAACATCTACACTTGAACTCTTGTCGGCAAGTGATGCTAAAATGTAGGCAAATGGACAGTCCCACCCCTCTTTCAATGCGTTTATAGTAATAATGTAGCGTACTGGACAGTCTGGCGACAGTAATTCCTCGTCTTTTATTTCGTTTCGGTCAGCGGTTTTTATTCGAATTTGTTCTTCAGGAATTTTTAGCTCTAAAAGGGTATTCTTTATCTTGTCAAAAGTAATGTTGTCGTCATTTGTTTTGGGTTGAGCCTGAAACAATACAATTGGCCTAATATACGAGCCTCCTTTGTCTTGGGCTTTTAAAGCTTCTTGTTCAAGCCTACGTTGAAGTTCTAATGCCGATGATATAACATCGTTTTTGCTTTGATGGTTATATACAATTACTGGCAACTTTACCATGCTCTCTTTTTTCAACTCGTATGCATCGGTAAAACTTATTATGTTGCTGTTTTTTCGTGGTGTGGCAGTTAAGTCGAGTACAAAACTTGGATTAAGATTTTGCAACATTTCCACACTCAATTCGCTTTCGGCGTTGTGGCTTTCGTCTACCACTACCACTGGATTAAGCGCTTGCAACACTTTCATTAATTGCAAATCGGCATCGCCATTCTCGTCTTTGCCTACAATTGATTCAAACGACTGTAAGTTTCCGTTTTCTTGATATACTTTTCGGTCCTCTTTCTTTTTGGCTCGCAAGCTATCGAAACTCATTACCAAAATGCAAAGGTTTTCTTTAGCCACCGAAAGCGAAAAACCTGCGCCTTGCAAGGCTTGTTCTTTACTGAATATTTCAACTCTATTAGCAAAGTCGGTACTGATGCGTTGACGATATGGATGATTTGTGTTGCGTAGGTTTCGCAAGGTTTGTTCTAATATGGTTATGCCAGGAACAAGCCATACAACAGTGCGAAAATGTGATGCATTAAACGCACTGAAAATGGTGCCTAATGCTGCCGATGCAATAAATGTTTTGCCTCCTCCTGTTGGTACTTTTATGCATACGTGCGGTGCGGGAATTACATTGTTTTTATAGGGTTCAACAGCCTCTCCAATAGATGGAGTAAGTGGCGTGCGCGGATGGTTTACCCAAAAATGTTCAAATGCTTCTGATGCTTTTTTGGTTACTTGAACGCTCTGCATAAAGCGTTGCAAGTCATCTAATATCTGTTGTTGATATGGTTTCAGTTCCATCTTTTTTTTGTTTTAAAATTTGCGGATATCGCGCGGAATTTTTTTGAATACAATGTGGTTAACTCGCATAAACTCATCGTTTAACAAGCAGTTGTCTGCGTAGATAATGTATTGGTCAGCAGATTCGTTTATGGTATTTAAAAACTGTTTGTCGAGTGTGGTTGTGCTATTTTTTTCGTAATAGAAATAATAGCCTGCATTGTTATGCTTTCCTAAATAGTATTTGCTTGACGATAGTGTGGTACAAGCTGTGTGGGTCTCGCAATACCAAATGTATTCCTTAATCTTTTCCACAGGTTGGTTCTCGTTGATGTAGTCGCCATTCATAATCGGCTCTCCCAACTCATAGTATGAGAACGATCCGCCTGTTCCCTCCACAGCATTCTTGCCCTCGCCATAACCTTTTATGACACGCTTCACTCTCTCAGCAGTGATGGTCTCTGCATAATCTTCCATCTCCACCAAGATGAATTTTCTATTGCCTCCGTCCTGCTTATTTAAGTTTAGGACTGCGTGGGCTGTAGTGCCACTACCAGCGAAGGAATCGAGAATAATGCTGTCTGGAGATAACAATTGTAAAATACGCTTGATTAAGCCAGTTGGCTTGGGCGTTGAGAATATATTCTCATCATAAAATATTGATAATATTTCCTTTTTTCCATCTTTGTTAGATGACGTATCATCCCAATAATTCGACGTTGGTTTTCCTTGACTTTCAGACAAATACATCACTCTTTGTGGTATACCATTACCATCTTTTCCAAAATATATTCTATTTTGTTTTAATAGTTCTTCATATCGATATTGCGGATATGCCCAAATTTTGGTATGTATTTTTCCCGTTGGAGTTTGAATAGAATATTCATAACCACCACCACTTAATCCCTTTGAAACAGTCAAGGGTACTGGACGCCAAAAATCTGTAGGAAAATCATTTGATGGTTTTTTATACGACTTACCAATATATTCATCGGACAAATTTTCGAAATTTAATTGTGTCAATGAACTTTTACTATAACACAATATATACTCTCCTTGAATCGCAACATTCTTAGAATCATTAGAAATTTCTTTTTTCCGTTTCCAAGCAATTTGAGTTACAAAATTTCCACTTCCAAAAATCTCATCGCAAAGCAGTTTCAAATTAGCCTGCTCATTATCATCAATAGAAATGAAGATAGCACCGTCGTCGGCAAGAAGCTGATGAAGGAGAGTAAGGCGAGGATACATCATGCAGAGCCATTTGT
>JAKSKZ010000062.1 GCA_024401475.1 Paludibacteraceae bacterium
TGTGGTATGGCAACAAATACGAACGCAAAGGCGAGGACCAAGTGTCGGAATACGCTAATATCCGTGGCTTGAAGAAAGCCTACCTTATCACCTTCTCATTCCTAAAGGAAAAGGTCGTACAGGTTGAACCTGAATGGAAGACGGTCAATGGAGTGGATGTTTATGAGGGTATCATTTGGGCCCGTAGAGACGTCCCCATGGGACGTCTCTGACCAGATATAGACGCCCCATGGGGAACGTCTCTACGAGAGGATTAAGAATTGCACCCATGAGAGCTGGAGTATTTTTGATTGTGTCCGCAATTCTGATAACACGCATTGGTTAAGACAATAAACAACTAAATTTAAAAGTATATATTATGAACAAAAAAATGAACTATTGGCTTGCCCTTTCGGCAAGTTTTGTGATGGCAACATCGCCCGTAATGTTTTCGTCTTGCTCGGACGATGATGACGACGATGATGATCCGAAGAAGGAGCAGAATGAGGCAAACAAGGGAGAAGATAACAATCAGGAAGGAAACGGAGGGGATGGCGAAAATAACGGCAGCAACCCAGGAAATGGTCACTCCGATACTGGCAAAGTGGGCAAGTACCCCTATGTGGATCTTGGTTTGCCAAGCGGCTTGAAGTGGGCCACCTACAATGTTGGAGCCACTAAGCCTGAAGAGTACGGAGACTACTTCGCATGGGGCGAGACGAAGCCGCAGGCAGATTCGGACACTTCCTATTCATGGGCCACCTACAAGTGGTGTAATGGTAATTTCTATTCTATGACGAAGTATTGCAGCCAAAGTTTCAATGGCACAGTTGACAGTCTGAACACCCTTCTCCCCGAAGACGACGCTGCGACAGCCAATTGGGGTAGCGCATGGAGAATGCCGACAGATGAGGAACTGGATGAAATGATAGAAGGTTGCAATTGGGAATGGACGAAAGATTACAATGGCACAGGCGTGTCAGGACAAATCGGTACCAGCGAGACCAATGGCAACACCATCTTCTTTCCCGCTGCGGGGTGTCGCGACAATGGCAGTCTCAACAACGTGGGCTTCGACGGCTACTATTGCTCGTCCAGTCTCAAATCGGGCAACAGCTACAGCGCCTACGTACTCGACTTCGGCTTGTACTACTTCGACTGGTGCACCTACCACCGTCATTACGGTCTCTCTGTTCGTGCGGTTTCAGGAAAATAAGCGAAGCGCATTCGATTATTTGATTTATTTGATTATTTGAAAATTATAAAATAAGGGGCAGGATAGAAAAAGAAAACCGCGAAGCGGTCGAATTTTTTGAAAACAGAGGGAATCCCCCCGTAGAGACGTCCCCATGGTGCGTCTCAATTTGAAAATCAAATGTTTGGAAAAACAATAGAGAGCATAGTCATTAGGGCTATGCTTTTTTTTCCGTGATATTTCCTTATCTTTGTAAACCTAAAACTTCTGAACGACATGGCAAAAGAATTCAATACGACAGGTAGTTGCAATCCAGAGCGTCATTACATGGTGAATATTGACGACAAGTTGGCGAAAATCCGCGAACTCGTTGACAAAGGGAAGTATTTTACCATCAACCGTGCGCGCCAGTTTGGAAAGACGACGACGATGAATTTCCTTTTTAATAGTTTGTCTGATGAATATCTTGTTTATCAGATTAGTTTTGAATCAGACGGAGATTTGTTTGAGTCAAAACCTGAATTCTGTCATGGACTTGCCATGAAGCTTTCTCGTATGCCATTCACGACGGAAGAACAAAGCAATTATTGGAGGAATCATAGCAACTGTGCCAATCTGGATGAATTCTCCGTCGTCGTTTCGGATTTTTGCAAGTCACAAGGCAAAAAAGTGATTTTGATGATCGACGAGGTGGACAAAAGCACCGACAACCAGATTTTTCTTCATTTCTTAGGTATGCTCCGCAACAAATATCTGGATAGGGATAAGAATGGTATGGATTCCACTTTCTACTCGGTCATCCTTGCCGGTGTCTATGACGTCAAAAATCTCAAATTGAAGATTCGTAACGACGAGGAGAGGAAATACAATTCGCCTTGGAATATAGCCACAGATTTTATTGTTGACATGACACTTTCAGCGCAAGGTATCAAGGGAATGCTTGACGAATATGAATCGGATTGCCATACTGGTATGGATATGAAGGTGATTGCCGACGAAATCCATCGACTAACATCGGGGTATCCTTTTTTGGTCAGTAAGATTTGTGAGATTGTTGATCAAAGGCTTGATAGAGATTGGACAATCGAAGGTATCAATAAGGCTGCCAAATATATCATAAAGGGAGACAATACGCTTGCTGACGATATTTCTAAGAATTTGGAGAACAATGAGGAGTTGAATAAATTCATGTATTCGATTTCCATTAATGGAATGAACTATCCTTATAATCTTACGGATCCTATCCTTCGTTTTGCCGATATGTTCTCCTATGTCAAGAATTTGGATGGCCATGTCATAGTTCATAATGCTATTTTTGAGGAAATTTTCCATGAATATTTCACTATTGGATATCAAAGGGAACATTACAAGATTACTCCCGTAAAATCTGAATATATCCTTGGTGGCAAACTCAATATGGAGTACATCATTGAGCGTTTCAAGGATGTGATGGAGGAGGAGTATCGTGACGAGGATGCCGAATTCGTGGAGCGACAGGGCCGTCTGCTATTCCTTTGCTTCCTGAAACCAATCATCAACGGCACAGGCTATTACTACGTTGAGCCACAGACGCGAGACAACAAGCGAATGGATATCGTGGTGAACTATGCCGGAGAGGAATTCTTGATAGAGTTGAAATTGTGGTATGGCAACAAATACGAACGCAAAGGCGAGGACCAAGTGTCGGAATACGCCAATATCCGTGGCTTGAAGAAAGCCTACCTCATCACCTTCTCGTTCCTAAAGGAAAAGGTCGTGCAGGTTGAACCAGAATGGAAGACGGTCAATGGAGTGGATGTTTATGAGGGTATCATTTGGGCGAAAAGGCTTTTTTCGTGATATTTCCTTATCTTTGTAATCATAAATCTTCAGAACGACATGGCAAAACGATTCAATACGACAGGCAGCGTCATTACATGGTGAACATTGACGACAAGTTGGCGCAGATAGAGGCAGGTAGAGAACACACCGCAAGGGGCGCATTGCAGACCCAACCGAAGACGGACACGGACGGCGTGGCCACAGTCCCCTTGCCGCAAGTCAAGGGAATCTATCTGCTCAGCGTAGGCAAGCAGATGTTCAAGGTGATTCGCCAATAGGAATAGGGGAAAATGAATTCATAAAAAACACAACAACATGAAAAGAACAGCCATCTTGATGGCAGTGGTAAGTTGCACCATGGGAGCCACCTATATGTTGGCTGAACAGACGGACGGCACCGTCGTGAAGTATGACGTGGACAAAGTGACACCGGTGACCTACGAGGAGGAAACCATCGTTGTTGCCCCCGCCCAAGGGGCGAGCGTGAGCGGGAAGATAGGCAACCACACCTACGTTGATCTCGGTTTGCCCAGCGGTTTGAAGTGGGCCACCTACAACGTGGGGGCAACTAAGCCCGAAGAGTACGGCGACTATTTTGCTTGGGGTGAGACGAAGCCGCAAGCAGAGTCGGACTCGTCTTATTCTTGGAAAACGTATAAGTTCATGACGGAGGGTTATGATTCGTGGCGAGGTGTGAACAAATATACCGTTGACGATGGTCAATATGATAGTGAACCGGAAAGGAATCCAGTTTGGTACAATAATAATGGCAAGTTCATTGGAGACGGTCAGACCACCCTTCTTCCCGAGGACGACGCAGCGACAGCCAATTGGGGCAGCGCATGGAGAATGCCGACGAGAGAGGAGCAAGACGAGTTAAGAAATGACTGCGAATGGGAATGGACGGACGATTACAATGGCACAGGCGTGTCAGGACGAATCGGCACCAGCAAGGCCAACGGCAACACCATCTTCCTTCCCGCTGCGGGGTTTCGCCTCAATGGCAGTCTCAGCCTCGTGGGCCGCTACGTTCACTACTGGTCGTCCAGTCTCAGCACTGGCCATCACGCCTACGTGCTCTACTTCAACTCGAGCAGCATCGGCTGGGGCAGCGGCTATCCTCAGCTCGGTCAGTCTGTACGAGCGGTTTCAGGAAAATAAGCGAAGACAAAGAAATCGGTGACAAAAATCATCCTCCACAGACATCCTGTTTTGAAACAGCACATTTAAAAACTTTTCTATAACCTGCCACTGATTATTGCCTGATTTTTTTCCGATGTTTTTTGTATAAACAAACGCTCTCTCTTTGTCAAAATTCGTAATTTTGTTCTTCCTACAAAAAATTGAATTTATGTTCGCAGTTCTCATCACAGACCATCATCTCTTTGGCTATATTTTCCAACCTTATATGTTGGAAGAGAAAAACTTGACTTTCTACACGTTAAGTGAGTTGATGACCACTAAAAACAGGCAATATCTCTCTTTGCCAACGGAAGAGAGAGAATTGGTCGAACTTTGCGAAGCCTATTCCGAAAACAATATTTTGAAAATGTTTTCGAGAGAGAAGATGACTTTCACTGATTTTGTGAAGCGATGTGAAAAGAATCCCAAGGAGTGCGACCGCTTCATGCCATTCATAGCCAAGTCGAATTATAAAGTGGCCAGTTATTTGATGGCTCACAATAAAATTCCTCTTTTCTTTAAGAAGAACTATGTGAACATTTATCCTGCCGATAGAATAAAAATATCGTCCGAATATACAAGGCCGGTTGCCTCGTTTGAGTTGGTCAAAGAAGGGCCTGCCGTTTCATTGCTCTATTCCCTCAAAGTCTTTCAAGGAGAAGAGTCGATTCGGCTGAAAAACACCATTGTCAGCAAGTCGGACATCATGCTCTCCAACGAGCCAGGATGTGCCGTGATTAAAGATCATTTGTGCCTCTTTGAATCATTGAACTACAGTAAGTTGACGCCTTTCTTTTCAAAAGAGCACGTCAAAATAGAGGGGCCGCTTTTAGATAATTACATGCATACCTTTGTCCGTAAATCCATTCAAGAAGGCAATGTGATAGCAACCGGTTTCGAGATTGTCAACGAACAATATACGGTCAAGCCTATATTGCGTGTCATAGAAGATTTAGGAAAAAAAGTGGCCATTCAGTTGGATTTTCAATATGGCGATTTCGTGATCAAGGAGACAGAAACTAATGCGCGCATCGTCAAGGAGAATCATACGGATGGAACGTACAAATTTCATTTGCTGACTCGTGATTTGGAGGGAGAGAACAAATACCGTAATGGACTCATCTCCATGGGGTTAAAACCGTTCAATTGCTTCTATTATCATAACGGGAAGGCTACGGACGGAAAATCTGAACTTCATGAATTGGTGGAGTTTTTGTTGGAACATAAATCCGAATTATCCGATTTCGATATCAAGCAAGAACATGGAAATGCTCCATTTCTATTGTTGCCTATTGAGTGCTCTTTGGCGATATTGGATGAGAGTATCGACTGGTTCGAAATTAGCGGTAGCGTTCAAATAGGAAATTTCTCCATTCCATTCTATAAGTTTAGGAAACATATCATATCAGGTAATAGAGAATATAAATTGCCAGACGGTACCATTGCCCTTTTGCCAGAAGAGTGGTTCTCCAAATATTCTATTTTGCTCACCTACGCCAAAGAAGAGGATGAAAAATTGCGTATCCATCGAATGTATTTCAACATTTTGGGCGAATTCTCGGAATTGCCAGCTAAACAATTTGAGGCAAAACTGGAACAGCAAGTGGAAACTCCGGCAGGGATACGTGCCGAGTTGAGGTCTTATCAGAAAGTAGGCTATTCATGGCTGGTCAGTCTCTACGAAAATGATTTTGGCGGATGTCTGGCCGATGATATGGGATTGGGTAAAACGCTCCAGTTTTTGTCCTTCTTCCAATATGTCTATTATGGCATAGAAGAGGCTCCACGACAAGACCTTCAATCGGTCGAACAAAAAACGATAGATTGGCCTTATGCCAGTTCTCAACCGAGTTTGTTTGACCAACTTCCGATGGGGGATTCAACTCCCAAAGTTGTCGTTCCACAAAAAAAGAAGAAAGCAGCATCGTTGATCGTTTTGCCTACCTCTTTGTTGTTTAACTGGCAACGAGAGAAGGAGAAATTTGCGCCTCACTTAAAATCGTTGGCATACTCGGGCTCGAAACGGGTGAGAAGCAAGGATATAGGACGTATTTTCAATCATTACGACTTGATTTTTACGACCTATGGGGTAATCAGAAACGATATAGAATACTTGAAAGAGTACACTTTCGAGTGTGTGTTGTTGGACGAGAGCCAAAACATCAAAAATCCAGATTCCATCAATTATAGGACTGCCATCATGTTAAAGGCGAATCATCATTTCGTCATATCGGGCACACCAATAGAGAACTCGTTGAACGACCTTTGGGCTCAGATGAATTTTGCCAATCGTAATATATTCGGTTCCCAAAAGAGCTTCAAGAACTATTACATTCAACCAATTGTAAAACAGCAAAGTGAAGAGCGGGAAAAGCGTCTTCAACAACTCATAAAGCCGTATGTGCTGCGTCGAACAAAGTCTGAAGTGGCCAAAGATTTGCCGCCGATGATAGAACAGACCATTCTTTGTGAAATGACCGAAGAGCACCGCAAAATATATGATCAGGAGAAAGCGTGCATACGAAATGATATACTCAGCACTTTCACAAACGGAGACAAGCAAGCCATACTTGCCATTACGGCTCTTTTACGACTTCGTCAGATATCGAATCATCCATCGTTGGTAATGGACAATTACACGGGGGAGTCTTCTAAGTTGGAAGAGGTGATTTCTCGCATAGAGAGCCTACGCGCTGAAAATCACAAGGTTCTGATTTTCTCTACGTTCTTAAGACATTTGAATTTGGTGGCAGAACGATTGGATAAATTGGGCATTCAATATGAAAAACTCACGGGAGAGACCGTCAATCGCGAGGTGGCTATCAATAATTTCCAAAACAACAAGGATATTGGATGCTTCTTGATTTCGTTGAAAGCGGGTGGAGTAGGACTCAACTTGATGGCGGCCGACTATGTCTTTATTTTGGATCCATGGTGGAATTTGGCGGCAGAAAGTCAAGCCATTAATCGTGCCCATCGTATAGGGCAAGACAAAACAGTCATGGTCTATCGCTTTATAATGGCAGACACTATTGAAGAGAAGATTCAAAACTTGCAAAATGCCAAATCGAAGTTGGCCGAAACATTTATCAATAATAACAACCCTTTTGTAGAAATGTCTGTTGATGATATAGAAAAGCTATTTAATTGAATTTTACATTTAAAAATTGCATATTTAAATGGATTGTCGTTACTTTGTTCTTGTATAATTATATAATTGTCATAATTAAATAAGGGGTTGAAATGAGTAGAAAATCATACATATATTGCTTGACGCTATTGGTGATGATTCTTTCGTGTTCTATTTCATGTTCTGGGAAAAAGAGCAAGGATATGAAGGCGTCTGAAATCATAAAACTGATTCAAAAAGGGAAAGATGTCAGTCTCAACGACAAGGTTATCTTCGACGATGTGGATTTCACGGATATAGAGAAGTATCGTGTGGTTGCCTTCCCTAATATGGAGTCTCGCATACCTGTAAATATTACATTTACCAATTGTGTCTTTATGGGCAAGGTGTTGGCCAGCACAAAGAAATCGATAGACGGAAGCAAGAAAAAAATCAACGTATTTACAACTTTCGAAAAGAACCTGACTTTCTTCAGTTGCGATTTTAGAGGGGACGTTGCTATGGATGATATGGTTGTCGATGGGAAATTAGAGTTTGCTAATTCTGTTTTTAGAGAGAATGCATCCTTCAATAGCCTATATGTCAAAGGTTCGCATATCGGATTTTTGAGCATGGAGAGTGAGAAGGATTTCTCTATGTGTTATGCTCGTTTTCTCTGCGATGCCAACTTTATGGGGGCAAAATTCAAGGGAAGAGCTAATTTCTTAGGTATGAATGTTATGAAAGTGCAATTTAGCAATGCAGAATTTGGTAACGAGGTTGACTTTTCTAATTCTATTTTTATGGGAGATGCATTGTTCAATTATATAAATTGTGCGTCAAGCATTCAATTCTCTTTCTCTAAATATTATGGAGATTTCGATTTGATAAAATCAAGTTGTAATGGGGCTGTCTCATTTGAGCGTTCTTTCTTCTTCGGTCGTGTTTGTCTAAACAAAACTGAGTTTAATGGAAGCATAGAGTTGAAGGATGAACATTCCTTATTTACCCCAGAAACGCAAGAGACGAAATTCTCTTCAGACAACTTGCAATGGAATGTGGTTAAAAATTCGAATGTGATTTTGAACAGTGGAAAGTCTTTGGAGACTTCTGATAAGTGATAGATAACAATATTAAAAACTAATTTTTATTTACAATGCTGAAATTTTTTAGAACAAAGCTCATTATTCCTATAATGGCGCTAAGTACTTTGTCGGTGTCGATGACAAGTTGCGACGAAGATGGTAATTTTGACTGGGATGAGTTCTTGAAACTAATCATGAGTATGCTTGGCTGGGATTACGAAAGCGAAAATATTAGCGATCAAGAGACTGCTGATGAATATGATGAGGCAACAGATGGAGATTTGTCATCTTCTGTTTCATTGGAGAGATATTTTCCTCCTGTTGGAGATCAGGGTGAATATGGAACTTGTGTGGCATGGGCTACTGGTTATGCCATGAAGACCGCTTTGAATGCACAACAAAATGGATGGAATTCTTCTCAATTGGCTTCAGCTGCAAACCAAACAAGTCCTATTGACTTGTGGCATATCATCGGAACTGATGGAAAGAATTATGGTTGTGGCGGTTCTAATTTCGAACCTGCCATGGATGCCATGAAGAAGAAGGGTGTTGCCAGCATGGCTTCTAAGCCTTTCACAAACAAGAAAATGACTTGCGACGGTGTGACCGGTACAGGAAACTCTTCCAACAAGTTGGGCGAATATAAGGTGATTGCGTACAATGCAGAAATGGGTAACGGAAAGTCTTACGGTATGTCTGTCTCTAACTTCAAGTATTGGTTGGACAAGGGTTATCCTGTTTTGATTGGTGCTGAGTTGGGTGAGAAATTCATGTCTTGGAAGAGTTCCTCTGTCATCACTTCTGATACAAAGGGTTATCAAGGTCAACACGCTTACCACGCTATCGTAGTTGTTGGTTATGACGACAGCAAGCAAGCTTTCCGTATTCGTAACTCTTGGGATACAAACTGGGGTGATAATGGTTCTATTTGGGTAGGCTACAACCACTTCATCAATCAATTCTGTTTCGGTGCTTGGGTGGCAACAAACCCTGGCCAATCATTGGCAAATGCCTCTGTTGAGAGTCTTGAGTCTGCATTGCGTTCAACTTACCAAGCAGATCTTTCTACAAACATCATCGCAGATTACGAAAACGAAGATGGCACTCGTACATTGGAGTACAACATTCTAAACGAGGGTGGATCTGTAATTCCTGCATCTAAGAAGTGGAGCGTTGTTTATATGCTTTACCAACAAAAGAGAATCAATGAGCACTACATTTTGATGCACGACTACTATGGCACAGAGGTGGCAAACGGCAAGATAGCTCAAAACGAAGAGGGTGTTGCTGCATTCAAGTCTTCAAGCACAATTACAAACGTATCTGTAGCTCCTGGTAGCAGTGTTGCAGAGGCTTTGGGCGGAAGCGTGTTGAAGTTCAACTACAAGTTGCCTAACGACAAGAATGGAGAGCCTTTGAATGGTAAATACTACATGGTATTGATGGTTAACTCATTCGGTAACTACAAGGATACTAACTTGGAGAACAACTACAGCTTCGTTAGCGCAGGTGACGAGCCTTTGACTATCGTTGATGGTAAGATTGTCAACATGCCTTCCAAGTTGACTGATGTTAGAACATTGGTTACTGAAGAGAACTGGAACACTTATACTGGTGTTGCTTTGAACAATATGTTGCTTAGACACAACAACAACGGTAAGTTGAAGAAACAAATCCAACTAGAAGATGGTTTGAGAAGCACAAAGGTTGCTAAGAGTGTGAAATAAGAGATTTTCTCTACATAAGATTAGCGGATCGTTCATTGGACGGTCCGCTTTTTTTGTTTTTGCCACAAAGTATATGTTCTGGCTTTGTCTATATTAGAGATAGGTAGTAATTTTGCAAAAGAGAAAAAGGTTAGAATATGAGCGTTCGATTAATGAGTTTGGCAAGTGGTAGTAGTGGAAATTGCTACTTTGTGGGTACTTCTGATTATGGTATTTTGATTGATGCAGGTATTGGCCCTCGCACTATTAAGAAGAAACTGAAGGAGATTGGCGTTGACATTAGTCGAGTTCTTGCCGTATTTGTCACACACGACCATTATGATCATGTGAAATCAGCAACTATTTTGGGCGAAGTCTATCATCTTCCCATCTATTCTACCGAAAAAGTTCATTTTGGAATAGCCTTCAATAAGAAAGTGACGGAGAAACTATCTCCAGCCAACAAACGTATTATTGAAAACGGCCAATCGGTTATGATTAAGGATATTAAGGTCACATCCTTTCCATTGCCACATGATGCAACCGACAATACGGGCTATATGATAGAAGTAGAGGGGCAGACAATCACCCTTGCAACCGATTTGGGGGCTCCTACGGACGATTTACGCAAGTATATTTCTCAATCCGACTATTTGGTCTTGGAGGCTAATTACGACACGAATATGCTCAAAAATGGCAAATATCCAGCCGTCTTAAAAATGCGTGTCTCAGGAGCTAACGGGCACCTGAGCAATGCTGATGCAGCCACTTTGCTATCCGAACAAGCGACGGATAAATTGAAACAAGTTTGTCTTTGTCATCTCAGCAAGGAAAACAATCTGCCACAATTGGCCGTCGAAGCTGTTACTTCTAAAATCAAGACGAATACGAAGGTGGTTGCTTTGCCAAGAAACGAATCGTATTTGATTGAAATATAGGGGTACCATGCACATTTTGACATTTTGTACCAATAAAGAGAGGAAGAAGTAAAAATCTAAAGAAAAAAGGTCAATAAGGGCATGACCGAGAGGGAAAATGAATATTAAAGAAAGTTAACGAGCTGCAGGGAATATTAAAAACAAAGTATAAAGCGCTATATTTTTGGCGATAAAAGGAAAACTCGCAAGAGAAAAAACGAGAAAAATGGGACTAAAACTATCAATTTTGGCGTCAGCGGCCATCATGATGGGCATGACGCAGCTCAAAGCGGCACCCACCCATCTGATGGTGGAACTTAAGGCATCCATGAGTTCAAGGTCACAAAGCGTCTGATGAAGGGGGAGAGGGACCTGTCACATTCATCGGATTCCCAAGGACAAGTCAGGAGAAATGGCTTCCGAAGGAGATTCAGATTGAAAAGATAGACGACGATTCTTTATTCATCAACGAAAAATGCCACGACGGTAAAAATAATTGTGGACAAAGGCTATTGGGGATTTGAAATTGTTAACTCAGTCGTTGGGAGGAAACCGAGAGATTCATTTATACCCGTATAAATTTCCACGTCTAATTTTCTCCATCACATTGTGATTAAGGAAATACCTAACATCCTTTCCTTCCTTTATAGAGTCGCGAATAAGAGTGGATGAAATTTCGAAAATAGGAGCCTCTATAATTGCTACGTTTGTCCATTCGGAAGGATGCTCTGTTGAATATCCTGGTCTTGGGTAAACCATTAACGAATAATTGTCTATAATCCATTGAAAATTCTTCCATTTGCCGAATGACATAATGTTGTCAGCACCCATGACAAGAATGAATTCCGTATCGGGTTCTTGAGCCGACAATGCCTTCAACGTGTCGCAAGTATAGGATGGCTTGGGCATAGAAAACTCAACGTCTGTAACTGAAAATTTAGGGTATTCTGCAATTGCGGAAGCTACCATCTCCAATCGAATCGTGTCATCCAACAAATCCATGTTTTGCTTGAAGGGATTCTGCGGAGAGACAACAAATCGGACTTCATCCACCGTTGTGAATTCTGCGATGTAGTTGGCCAAGGCCAAATGTCCGATATGAATGGGGTTGAAAGAACCAAAGAATAGGGCAACTCTCTTTTTTGATTTCATGCTTTGCATAGTGTTTGTTGGAATTTCATTCGTTTGAAAAAACAGGTCTGCGATTTGTCAACCGCAGACCTGACTATATTAAGGTGACTCGCCGTTTTTTATAACGAGTGACACATTATAAACTTTTCGAATCCTTCGAAATCAATTTATAAAGATCATCTTATTTCAAAAACTCAGATACGACTTGGAGAATTTCCTTTTTTGCCGTTTCCAAATCATCGTTTACAACGATTCTATCAAATCTTTTTGCGTAAGTCAACTCCATGCTGGCTTTTTTGATTCTGCTCTTGATTACTTCTGCAGAATCGGTTCCGCGTCCAACCAACCTTCGTTTCAATTCTTGGATGGATGGCGGCTTGATGAATACAGATAGAGCATGCTTTTTATAGAATCGCTTAATGTTCACACCACCTTTTACGTCAACGTCGAAAACAGCAACCTTACCAGCGTTGTTGATACGTTCTACCTCGCTACGGAGAGTTCCATAAAACTTGTTTGGATAAACTTCTTCCCATTCCAAAAATTCGTTATTGGCGATTTTTGTCCTGAATTCATCAGGCGTCAAAAAGTAGTACTCTTTGCCGTTCTGTTCGGTTCCGCGAGGTGCACGACTTGTAGCAGAAATGGAGAATTCGAATTTATCGCTGACAGACATCATGTGGTTAATCAATGTTGATTTGCCCGAACCTGATGGAGCTGAAAATATGATCAATTTACCTTTAGCCTTTTTCATAATATTGCTGCATTATAGAACGTTCAAAACTTGTTCCTTGATTTGCTCCAACTCGTCCTTCATCTTGACAACAATCTTTTGCATCTCTGAATGGTTGGACTTGGATCCTAACGTGTTGATTTCACGACCGATCTCTTGAGCGATGAAGCCTAATTTCTTACCAGCAGAACCTTCTGAAACCATGGTTTCGTCGAAGTAGAGTAGGTGTTGAGCCAAACGGTTCTTCTCTTCGTTGACATCCAACTTCTCGATGTAATAGATGAGTTCTTGCTCAAATCTGTTTTTGTCGTAGTTGATGTCTTGAAGATTAGCAAGGCTATCTTTGATATGAGTCTTGATTCTTTCGATACGTTCCTTTTCGTAAGGTTCAACTTGAGCCAACAATGCACGGATGTTAGCCAATTTACTGTCGAATACCTTTTTTAGGGAAGCACCTTCTTTTGTTCTGAAAACAATCAAGTTGTCAACAGCTTGCAAGAATGTGTTCTTAACTGCCTCCCATTCAGCCTCGTCCAATTCTTGGATTTCGCTTTTCATGGTGTCTGGCATTCGAAGCAATGTTTGGAACCAGTCGGTAGGCTGCGGAATGTTCAATTTCTTAGAAACTTCCATGATCTGGTTATAATAACCCTCGATAATAGGGAGGTTGATCTGTGCGGTTGTCTCTTTTCCAACATATTCAACAAAGATGCACATGTCCACCTTTCCTCGTTCCAATTTTTGAGAAATGATGTTTCTCAACTCAATGTCTTTCTCTTTGTAAACGCTTGGGATGCGAGTGGAAAGATCTAACTGCTTGCTATTGAGTGACTTTATTTCTACGGTTATTTTCTTGTTCGATATTTCGCACGTAGCTTTACCGAATCCAGTCATTGACAATACCATATTCTTAGATACTTTAGGTGGTTTCTATAAATTAATTTCGATAGCATTCGTGTTGCGAAAAAATTTAAGAACACCACTATATATTAATTAAAACAATGAATTTATAGAATACACATTGCGTGTTCAAAGCACAAAATTAATTTTTAATTTCGTCTTTTTATAAATTTCGTCTGAAATTAATGTAATTTTGTGGTGATTTAATTGTCAAGAGAGAATGGCTACATTAATAAATATAGAAACATCCACAGAAATATGCTCCGTGGCATTGTCGGTCAACGGCAAAACTGTTTGGCACAAAGAAAATTATGATGGAATGTCGCACTCCATTTCGTTAGCGAAATTCATTGAGGAAATGATGGTGTATGCTAAAAGTGAAGCACTGAAGATTGATGGCGTTGCCGTTAGTTGCGGACCTGGATCTTATACCGGCCTTCGTATTGGAGTTTCAACAACCAAAGGGTTGTGTTATGGCTTGGATGTGCCTTTGATTTCCGTCAACACATTAGAGATAATGGCCAATCATGTATTGAAAAACAATGCGGTGGATGCTAATACGCTTCTTTGCCCAATGATTGATGCGAGAAGGATGGAGGTTTATACGGCATTCTATGATAAATCTCTTAATCAAAAAAGAGAAACAAGTGCGGATATTATAGACGAGAGTTCTTATTCGGACATCACAAGCGAAGTCTTGTTCTTTGGCAACGGAGCTTCTAAATGCCAATCGGTTTTGCGAGGAAATTTCAAACTAATAGAAAATGTTGTTCCTTTGGCTACGGACATGGTAGAACTTTCACACAAGGCTTTTGATGAAAAGAAATTTCAAGATGTGGCCTATTTTGAGCCCTTCTATCTGAAAGAGTTTGTGGCTACTGTGGCAAAGAACAAAGTGTTTGAGAATAATTGATATTATGAGTTCGATAAAGAGAAAAGGAGGTCAAACGGGAGGGCACTGAAAAAGTCAACCCTTTTCGGAAAGGATGAAAAAATGAAGGGATTG
>JAKSKZ010000063.1 GCA_024401475.1 Paludibacteraceae bacterium
ACTCTTCGCCAAGGCGGCTGTCACGCTCTCGATGGAGCAAGAGGCTCCGCACTCACTCTCGGCTTTTGCCATAATCTCATCATCCGCATGACCTAATAATTTCGCATATGCGATATTTACAATCATTTCCGAACATTCGTCAACTGTTCCCACCCATGAAACTTTATATTTCTTTCCATAAGGAATTGGATTTGCGAATCCTTGCTCAAATTTCCAAACTATAGAATCAGCAAGCAAAGCACCTCCATTATCAGCAGAACCAAACGAAATCTCAGCTGGCTTACGATCGACAATAGTCAAATCGTATGCATAATCTGTATGGACATGCATTTTAGAGTATTTGAAATTACCCCATGCCGCGCCATTGAATGCTAACTTTCCTTCCTTCTCTGTCAATCCCGATGCAGTAAATGCAGCACCCGCAGTAGTATCCTTTCCAAACCATACTTGAAGAACATCATCCTGAAGTTTGAGACTCCAACGAGATGGATTCTTCTTCAAAGCACAAGTAGCTTTATGCACCTCCCTCGATCCATCATAACAAGTGACAGACAATCCGTTTGAGCTATTGTATTTGAACTGCAAACGAATATTATCTCTCAAGATAATTTCACCCTCCTGATCTTCTGCAATATTCGCATCCATCTCAACATATATATTCTTAGAAAGAGAGTTGTTGAATGTTGCCTTATTACCTTGACTTATCGAGAGCACTCCGCCCGTAATCTGAGCACCAGACAATGTCCAATCAGATGCATTATCAAGAGCATCGTCGAAGATAGCACCATGCGTCTGCTCATACTCAATTGTATAAGTCACCTCATCGCCGACTTGAACCAATTCCTTATCAACCGTCTTAACAAGAGTTGTCGGAATGATAGGTTTTGGCACCTTCGCACAAGTCACAGTAACAGCTGCCGTATCCGACAATGGAGAGTTCTTATCAGCGAGAATCCATGCCACATTTTGAGTCTCCTCATCCGCCGTCTCACACTCCGCACCCGAAGGGAAACTTGCCATTGCTGTATAGATGATAGAACCCTTCTGCTTAACCTGCA
Organism: Paludibacteraceae bacterium; assembly: GCA_024401475.1. Classification (GTDB taxonomy): domain Bacteria; phylum Bacteroidota; class Bacteroidia; order Bacteroidales; family Paludibacteraceae; genus RGIG10190. The sequence goes on from JAKSKZ010000063.1 coordinate 1,059, forward strand.
TAATAGGAATCTCCCATTTCACAACCCAACGGCCGTCTGCAATCTGATACTTACTCCAGCTTGCACCATACTCAGCAAGCGGACATTCATTTTGGAAGTCAACGAACTCCATTCCCTTAGGCAATGTATCGATCACGACAACGTCTCTTGCCTCACGTCCAGCCATAGGGCCAGTTCCTAAGATACGACGCCATACATATCCGTCGTACTCCTCAACAAGGATATTCTTAACCAAATGCGTAGGTTTCTCACAAACACTTGGCAAATACTCTTCCACAGGAATCTCTATTGACTTTCCTGTTGTAGGATCTATATTCTGCCAACTTGGAGAGACTGGAAAATAGTTTCCATCTTCTGCATCTTTAGCATCTGCATCCCACGACCAGTCATCAGAGAAATCCGTAGCAGACCAGTTGCTTGGGTTAATATATCCAGCCACACGAAGAGGCTCCGTTCCACCTTTGTGAATTCGGGCACCCATACCATAGTAATTAGACAAGTGACCCGTTGTCGTAACCAAAAGAGGAGCAAACTGGATACACAATCTTTGGTTCCATTTACCATAATCGTCCGATCCCTCCACAATTGTTTCATGCGTCACATTGACTTTATCAGCAGGAGTTCTCTTTCCTTCGTAGATAGCAGTGTACCATCCCCAACCCACAGGACAATCCTCTTCTCCTGCAAGACAATCAAGGCCTGCATCGTACATATAATATGCAATACGATAATTACCATAATTAATATATGGTTCAATCGCATCATTGTAAAGACGGAAGTACAACCATTGCTGAGATGAACCAAGACCTTTGTTAGCAACACCCACATTGACACGAGGGCGACCACCGTCAAGCCAACCGGCCTCAGATGAGTTCTCGAAGTTAATCTTATACTCAACCAAATTTCCAGGATTAACCTTCTCCACATCGGAAGTCTTCTCAATCTTCAAAGCACGCTTGATGACATCGACACAGTTACGCTGCATGGTGGCAGTGACATGGTTAGGATACTCATTGGTTGTCCAACCCGAACCGTTTGAACATGTAATATCGGCAGTAGTGCAATATCTACCAAATGCGTTCGGACCGATCTTACACCTATAAGACACTTGTCCCATCGTCTTTGCCAAATTACCTGATTTCAAATTCAAAGCAGCACCTTCCGTATCATCACTCTTGAAGCCCGGTACAGTTCCGATTTTCCATGTTACCGTATGATTAGCGGCATTATAGACACCTCCTTCTGATGCCCCCAAGAACACGAAATCTGCAGGCACATTCTCTACGATGACAACATCCTTTGCGTCGACAGTACCAAAGTTACGATAATCAAGCAGATAGGTTAGCTCATCACCTGTGTATGCGAAAGTCACACTATCCTCGATAGCACGGTAGATCTTCATGTTGGCAGATGGCTTCATCACGCTTGGAGCCTGGTGGTTACCAGTTGCGATTAGCATACCCAACCAACGGAAGAAACCGTGGAAATAGTGAGGCTTACTTGTTAGGTAACCGTCACCACCCTCTGTGATATCCCACTCAATATTACATGTTCGATAAAGAAGGCCAGCCAATTCCAAATCGCCAGATCCAATGGCCGCTGGCATACCCACACCGGATACCCAGTTGAAGATAAACTCACTCTTAGGGAATGTACCATCTGGCATAATATCCCAGTGCAAAGTAGCAGGGCCTTTGTAGGTCAAACTAGGACCTCCACCAAACTCAGTACATGAAGATGATTTGTCCCAACCTTGAGGATCATTCATAAATTTAGAGAATCTATCACACCAATCTTTTTCAAATGTGTTGCCACCATCCTTGACTGTGTGAGAAACAGGATCCCATGTATAGGTTGGATTTCCATGCCATACATAATTAAGAGCAGTACGCCAAGCCGAACGGAAACGTCCACCCTGGTTTCCAGCCTTCAATGTCACCACATTATTCGCAGAGATTGTTGCCTCCTCACCGAAGAATAGGTTTTTAGCAGACTGGCTCAACCAGTTGCCGACCATCCAGTCGCAAGATGCCTCACATCTGCGGTACTGCTCTCTCTCCCACTCTGAAGACTCAGGAAGGTCGAGAGCCATAATCAAATCATAAAACTCACGGAAATAGGCAGGTGAGCTATAGTCGGTGTGCATATTGACCGGACCTGCATACTCAGGGATATAATCCACTCCGTTCATGCTCAATGAATTCTGAGTAGCCCAGTTTGTCACCTCAGCCCAAGTCGTACCATTCTTTAGATAACCATCAAGGCCGACATCTCCTGTAGTTACGCGTCGAGGATTCTCTGTCTTGAATCTCTCCTCATACATCGCAACTAGACCACGAGTGACCTCAATCATATCCTTCTTATAGGAGATCATCTCACCGTTGGCACCCTTATGGCCACTATCATCACCCCACTGACGCCAAGCGATATACAAAGCTAGAACGATTTCATTATCACCGTCGGTAGCCGAACAGCTGTTAGCCTGGTCACCGATGATCAAAGTACCGTATCCACCATCTGGAACCTTTGCTCCAGTAAGGTAGCTTGTAGATGTTGGGCGGAAGCTGTCGTGGATTCTGAACCATAGACCATCGAACGCATCCTTATCACCCATCACCGCAGCGGCAAGCATAGAGTAACCATCACCCTCACGACAGTCGTAAGGACAACCGATATTACCACGGATGTACTTGACACCATCCATCACGTCGCCAGTATACTCCCACTCATTAGCGAAGATCTGGTAAGCGTCACGGATATCCTGCTCCATCTCGATATGCACAACACCTTCGGGATTCTTTGTTCCCAAATTGTCACCAGACGCATACTCCAAAAACTGTGGGAATGGATAAGCGGGATTGCCGGAATTGATATGCACCGGCACAGAATAACCCGATACGGAACCCAAGCAAGCCAACGTCGCTATTAATATTTTCTTTATTGAACACATATTCTTTTATGGTTAAATCCCTATTAAATAATTACTCAATTCAAAGTCACTATAAACAAACCTAAGAAAAATCTATCAACGAGAGGTCACCCTCTCGAACACCATTCTGGACTAAAAAAGCCTAGATTTGCAGTATGATTCAGTTCCCTAACAACTATATAGCCGAGTTATACAACCTATTCTCGACACCGAATTTATAATACAATTTATGGTTTGTTATCTCGTTTTAAATCAAGACAATTACAAAAATAGATATTTAGCGAGAAAAAACAAAATTTAACAATAGATTTTAAGATTCACCATTTAGATATTTACAATTTACTATTTCATAGAAAAAACGCCCCAGAATGGCACATTCCGAGGCGCTATGCTAAACCCAGGATAAAAACTACTATTTTATCCAAGTACCCAACATGTCCAAGGCTATGTTTTTCGCTACGATGTCACCTTTCTTGTCAATCAAATAGTTGTATGGCAACGATGTGACATTATAAGTACGAACCGAAAGTCCGTTGATGTCGCTCACGCAGACCCAAGGCAGGTCGGCCACAGCCTTCTTCCAATACTCATAATCTGGATCGTACGACACTTGATAAATTTCCAAGCCCTTCGGTTTAAATCGGTCATAAACATTCTTAAACAACAAATAATCAGAAGGGGACATCTGCGAATAGACACAAAAATCCAACAAGATGTATTTTCCTCTTAAATCATACAAAGATCGAACCTTACCTTTTGCATCGGCAAAACTCAAATCAGGGAAGTTGGCCGTAGCCGCGTTCGAGAAGAACTGCTCATAATCATCCAGCTTCATTTCCGAACGAGCATTCGTCACAAACTTGTATAGCTGCTTTTCTCTTGGAGTATCTTTATAGTTAGCATGCCAAGCCGTGGCCACAGCAGAATAGAGTCGCAAATCTTTCTTGTCCATTGGATTGAACGGAGTGATTCCGTATGCCAACTTGCGGAACAACGCATAATAAGAGACAGGCGAAGATGTGTTGGCATAGACCATGTGCCTTACCGAATCCTTATATGACGCCACCAACGAGAGAACTCGAGCATCCAATGAATCCCGATGTTGAGCATCGGCACTAAAGCGAGCAACCTCCGCCTTAATAGAGTCGTTGATGGATTTTTCAAACGACAAATACTCCGCCAACTTCACATTCACTTCCGAATTTGAGACACGATAAGAGACTGAATCGTCTATTCTCACATTCAAATTAGAGAGGTTTGGCTCCATCACAAAAGGATAAGATCGGTTCGCTGCTCGCAATCTATAGAACGCAGGGCTTTCTGACTTCTTTCCCTTCAGGACAAGGGTCCCCATCGAATTGACTTTGGCAGAGTCTTTGGTTGCAACTCCCCCCACTTCATAACAATCCAAATAGACAATTGTTGACGCTGTCACATCGTCAGGACAACCATCCGAGACCCTGATTGTAAACGAATCACCATCCGTACAAGCAGTTAACGACGACAAAAACAACGCCGCACCTATGATTTTATTCTTGCAATTCATATTCCTTATTTATGTAGGCACAAAGATATAAAATATGAGGGATTTCTTTGAGCTTGGCGTTTCTTGTTTTACATACCTAAAATTTAAATTGTGGAAAAGTTTCCCTTAGAAAAAAGAAACAGCACAAAAAATATATAGTATATTTGCATCACCAAAATGTGGACAGATTTGGCTGATTGCAACCACAGAAAAAAATGCTAAAACAATTCTTTTCTGCTTTATTATTCTGCCAAATCCCATTAAATAAAATTTTTCACAATCCGACTTTGAACAAAATCAGAGTCAATAAATTTATTTTCAATATGGGATATTTTTTCTCTTCGGAGTCCGTTTCAGAAGGACATCCTGACAAAGTTGCCGATCAGATTTCGGATGCAGTTCTCGACAACTATCTGGCATTAGAACCAGAGTCAAAGGTAGCATGCGAAACACTCGTGACAACAGGACAAGTGGTTCTTGCCGGCGAGGTTAAGTCTTCATCTCACGTAGATGTTCAATCAATCGCGCGTAACGTAATCAACAGAATTGGCTATACCAAGAGCGAGTACATGTTCGACGGCAATTCTTGCGGTATCTTCTCCGCACTTCACGGTCAATCTCCAGACATCAACCGTGGTGTCGAAAGAGAGGATCCATACAACCAAGGTGCCGGCGACCAAGGTATGATGTTTGGATATGCTTGTGACGAGACCAAGAACCTCATGCCAATTTCACTCGACCTTTCTCACGCACTACTCATCGAGTTGGCGGCCATCAGAAGAGAGGGTAAGGTCATGACCTACCTTCGTCCTGACTCAAAATCACAAGTAACTATTGAATACGGTGATGACAACAAGCCTAAGAGAATCGACACAATCGTCATCTCAACTCAACACGACGAGTTCATCCAAGCAGGCAATGGCAAGACTCAATTGCAAGCTGACGAGGAGATGGTGGCAAAAATCAAGGAGGATGTTGCCAACATTCTTTTGCCTCGCGTCATCGCTAAGGACAGCCAATACGCTGCCTTGTTCAAGGGCGACCACAAATTGTTGGTAAACCCAACAGGAAAATTCGTTATCGGTGGTCCTCACGGAGATACTGGTTTGACAGGCCGTAAGATTATCGTTGACACATACGGAGGTAAAGGTGCTCACGGAGGTGGTGCATTCTCTGGAAAAGACCCTTCAAAGGTGGACCGTTCTGCAGCATACGCAGCAAGACACTTGGCTAAGAACCTTGTTGCCGCAGGCATTGCAAGCGAAGTTTTGGTTCAAGTGGCTTACGCTATCGGTGTGGCTGAACCTATGAATTTGTATATCAACACTTATGGCACATCCAAGGTGAAGATGAACGACGGCGAGATTGCAAAGAAGATCAGCGACAGCAAGATTTTCGACATGCGTCCGAAGGCTATCGAAGACCGTTTGAAGTTGCGTAACCCTATTTATGAGGAGTCCGCTTCTTACGGACACGTTGGCCGCACTCCAGAGAAGAAGGTGAAGACTTTCATCGACGGCAATGGCAAGACCTTCACTAAGGAAGTTGAACTTTTCACTTGGGAAAAGACAGACAAGGTTGACGATTTGAAGAAATTGTTCGCTCTATAAAAACAAGAGTCTTACGATAGAACGGGAAGCCACAGCGTTGTCTGTGGCTTTTTTTTGTTGTGGAAGCCGACATACAAAAACGACAAAGCTTATTCCCCCATATTCATTGATTTAATTGATGAATACAACCAAATGACATCAAATGGAAGTAACTTCCCCAACGATCAAGTTTCCGGTTATACAATGTACAAACTCAATCAAATATTAAAAAAAGCATACGGTTTGTCTTCTCTAAAAGCAAATCTGAAGTCATCAGATAAGCCGACAGGAGTCAGCGATACAAAAATTGATTTATTATTCAAAAAATATGAAGAGATATGGAAATGAATAGATTTTTATTCTTGTTATTTGTTCTCCTATTATGTTCTTGCGGAGAGGGAGAAGATGGATTAAAGGAAGGCAGAACGGATTTCATTTTTTTCAACAAATCTTCTTATCAGATTGATATAGAAGGCTATTACAACGAAACACAACTAACACACGCTCACATTCCTATAGATTCGAGCATTTGCTTATCGGAGTCTATTGTCGGATATACTGATGTTTTTGATCTGCAAATAGTATATGATTCTATAAGAATAACTTTTCAAGATGCTGTTTCTTTAACAAGTACTAAATATAGGAAAGAACATAGAATTATCAACTTAAGCAATTATTCGATTGAGGACAAATCAAATAGTTATCACATTGCCACTTACATTTTTACAAACGCCGACTACGAGTACGCCAAGCAGAAATTAGAAGAAAGGGACAGGCATGAATGAGAATGGTTAGGGACACTTGATGACAGATGCCCTCTATCCCCAAAGCCACAGCGATTGTCTGTGGCTTTTTTTGTTTTAAAAGCATCTAAAAAAATAATCTCACACAGCAAAAGGAACAGTAATATTTTGTTATTTTTGCAAAAGTTAAAGACGACCTTCTATTGTATTAACTAATATTTGAATTTTAGATTCTATGAACTTTCAAAAACGGATGCTTCCTAAGTTATGTCTTGCTTTTTCTTGGCAATAATTTAAAAAATACGAAACAACATGGTAACAAGAATCTGTTTTATTCCAAGCATACTTCTATGCATTAATGTTCTTACTTCTTGCGATAAAAACAAAGATGAATTAACATACTGCGAAATACATTACAAAATCACTAACGCATCAGATTACAATATTTCAATTACTGAATATCCACCTTATTCATCAGAAAAAAAATATGATATAAACACCCATAGCATATATTCTTTTTCTTTTGACGAGAAAGGTTCTTTTGGAAAAACATCATCGTATTATTACTATCACGTCGATTCATTTAAAATAACATTTTCCGATACTTTTTCAGTAACAAGCACACGCCTAAATAAAATGGCTAAGTTTGTAGATATAGAAAATTGTGTAATAGAAGAAACGTCTAAGTATGAGCATGAGGTTCTTTACTCCATTACCAACGCCGACTACGAGTACGCCAAACAGAAATTAGAAGAAAGGGACAGGCATGAATGAGAATAGGGAGGCTTAATGACAGATGCCCTCTATCCCCAAAGCCACAGCGATTGTCTGTGGCTTTTTTTGTTTTAAAAGCATCTAAAAAAATAATCTCACACAGCAAAAGGAACAGTAATATTTTGTTATTTTTGCAAAAGTTGAAGACGGCCTTCTATTGTATTAACTAATATTTGAATTTTATATTCTACGAACTTCCAAAAACGGATGCTCCCTTGGTTATGTCTTGCCACGATATCATTGCAAGCTTGCCAAGATGAGATGATGACAGACAACGAAAGTCAATCATCTGAAGACTCTTACATCATTAGGAGAAAGCAAATCAAGTTGGGAGAAAAGAAATGGGCTTTGCCCTATTCCCTAAAGTTACTTTTCAATGGAGACGAACCGAATGACCAAGTTAGTGGTTATTCTTTAGAAAATATTCAAAAAATAATGAAAGGGGTTACCAGCATAGAAGGATTTGAAGCAAAAGTCAAAAGAAACCTTCCTTCTGGAGTAACGGATTACCAAATCAAACTACTATTCCAAACATTTAGAGAAAGATGGAGAGAATAAATTACTTTACTTTAGGATTAATCTCATTGTTTAATCTTATAGCATGTTCTAAGGACATCCAAGAAGAAGGCTGTTGCCACGCCTATTATACTTTGGTTAACAAATCAGATTATGATGTGGAATTAGAATACTTCGAACGAGGCATGAATAGTTTAACCAAAGATTTTCATGACACTATTATCAAAAAGGATTCTTCATACACAATGGAAATCATTTGGGATATAATAGGATCTCCTTTTCAAAGAATTGACACAGTGAACATAAAATATGGAAACGAAATAGAATTCAAAGATTATAAAGAAAACAATTATTTTGATATAATACTTTTTTCCAAGGCTTTCAATTACGAGATAAATGAAAAGAAAGAACATCTGCTTAGAGCCTCTTACACCATTACCAACGCCGACTACGAGTACGCCAAACAGAAATTAGAAGAAAGAGACAGGCATGAATGAGAATAGGGAGGCTTAATGACAGATGCCCTCTATCCCCAAAGCCACAGCGATTGTCTGTGGCTTTTTTTGTTTTAAAAGCATCTAAAAAAATAATCTCACACAGCAAAAGGAACAGTAATATTTTGTTATTTTTGCAAAAGTTAAAGACGACCTTCTATTGTATTAACTAATATTTGAATTTTATATTCTATGAACTTCCAAAAACGGATGCAAGCTTGCCAAGATGAGATGATGACAGACAACGAAAGTCAATCATCTGAAGACTCTTACATCATTAGGAGAAAGCAAATCAAGTTGGGAGAAAAGAAATGGGCTTTGCCCTATTCCCTAAAGTTACTTTTCAATGGAGACGAACCGAATGACCAAGTTAGTGGTTATTCTTTAGAAAATATTCAAAAAATAATGAAAGGGGTTACCAGCATAGAAGGATTTGAAGCAAAAGTCAAAAGAAACCTTCCTTCTGGAGTAACGGATTACCAAATCAAACTACTATTCCAAACATTTAGAGAAAGATGGAGAGAATAAATTACTTTACTTTAGGATTAATCTCATTGTTTAATCTTATAGCATGTTCTAAGGACATCCAAGAAGAAGGCTGTTGCCACGCCTATTATACTTTGGTTAACAAATCAGATTATGATGTGGAATTAGAATACTTCGAACGAGGCATGAATAGTTTAACCAAAGATTTTCATGACACTATTATCAAAAAGGATTCTTCATACACAATGGAAATCATTTGGGATATAATAGGATCTCCTTTTCAAAGAATTGACACAGTGAACATAAAATATGGAAACGAAATAGAATTCAAAGATTATAAAGAAAACAATTATTTTGATATAATACTTTTTTCCAAGGCTTTCAATTACGAGATAAATGAAAAGAAAGAACATCTGCTTAGAGCCTCTTACACCATTACCAACGCCGACTTCGAGTACGCCAAACAGAAATTAGAAGAAAGGGACAGGCATGAATGAGAATGGTTAGGGACACTTGATGACAGATGCCCTCTATCCCCAAAGCCACAGCGATTGTCTGTGGCTTTTTTTGTTCCTACAAACTTATGTATTTGTTCTAAAGATGCGATTGTATTAGCGACCGCCGCCACCACCACCACCGCCAGAATGGCCACCTCCGCCGCCGCCAGAAGATCGTCCTCCGCCGCCAGAAGATCTACCCCACGACGAGGAGAGACTACTGCTGAGTTTAGAAACACCTGTGAATGCATTGAAATCACTTATGACAGAACCTCTCTTATCAATCAACTGATTACCCAAGTATGAAAGTTGGAAATATTCAGGGCAGCTCTCTTTGAAATTCTTCATAACCTGATCGGCAATGCCATAAAGTGTAGCATAAACCAAGTATTCATCCCAAAGTTCCACCTCAACGGCACCGCGTCTATCCAACAAAGTAAAATCTTTCAAGAAATTCTCCAACCCTGTCACTTCTTGAAATTCTTTCGGAGTGGCTTCTGAAGTGTCCTCCGTTTTCATGATTACCTCCAATTGTTTGTTGACCTCCTCATGTGCAATCTTATATTTTTCCAGTTCGCCCTTCTCTAATATCAAATTTTCTCCCGAAGCTTCCTTAATAATTTTGTAGAAGAATTCCATTGCTTTGGCATCTGCCTTGTTTTCTTCATTGAAAGTCATATTTTCTGCTACTTTCAAACGGTTCACCAACTCTCCATTTTCCTCCGTAGTTATCATCGTCAAAGCTTTCAAGCGCATCAATCTCACGAGGTAGGCTGCATATAGATTATCCTTCTCAAGAGTCCACACACGATAGTTGTAGGTGTCAAACAAATAAAAGGTTCTGTTCAAATTTCCTTTAATCGGAAGGCCTCTAAAATAAGGATGCTCGTCTTCTCCTAACACTTTCTTTCGGCGAATGTAGATTATCAAGGGACGAAGTCGCACGATGTACCACAAATAAGACAAAACATAGTACACAACTGTAATCCCAAACGCAAGAACAAAAAATAAACCACCAAAGCCTAACAACATAATAACAACAAACATTATAAAGTATTTAAGTACTTCAAGTACTTCACTCCAAGACATTGTTGTTTTCTCATTTGCGGACAAAACATTCTTGCCTTGAGCATAGTCTTCCTCCGTATAATGTTCCAAGTAGTCACTACCCTCCAGCGCTTCCCATTTCATAGTCCCTATGGTATCATCTACCACATTAGGTGACTGGAATATTCCTTGCGGGAAGATACACATCACCACCATGGATTGAGAAGGAGACAACGATTCGCTACTTTGTGCCACTACTGCTCCTCCCTCAAAAAGACAAACGCCTGTATATTGGAACGCCCAAATACGAGCATTGTCATAGGTAATCGGTGTTGAATCTGCCATCACGATGGTTGTTCGGACAAAATGGGGGGCGGCAGACAAACCATAATTGACAAAGCAATGATTAAAACCAGCTCCGTCCTTATATTGTTTGACAAACCCCTCGATTTTATATTCTGCCGACCAAGAATGAGGGCCCGACGAACCTACTCCCCAACATAGTTCATAAGAATCTGCAGAAGGCTTTTTGACACCAGACAAGCCTCTCTTCTCGCTTCTTGTTCGTTCAACAACCCAAGGGGTATCATCTTTAAAATATTCGCCTGTTTCATAATCAAACACCCTGAAATCAGAGATTGGCATATTGTGCATGTTTTTGAGCGATATATACCACTCCGTATTACTATCGTCCACACTCACTTTCCAATATTCAGCAATGTGAGCAGTGCCTTGCACATCTAATTTTACTAAAATATCGATGGTATCAATTGCAGAAGGATAAGCCACAGAAACAAACGAGAGCATCAACAAGGTCAATAAACTACGAAGCTTCTTTGTAAGCGGATTATATTTTTGTGATATCTGTCTTATCATTTTCAAATAATAAACAATTAGAACAACGCTGCAAATACTATTACTCCTTTACAATTTTTGATTTCACGCCATTAACATCAAGAAGATAAACACCATGGGGCAAAGTCTCAATATTGACGTATGTCTCTCCATCGATTATAGTTTGCAGTACCAACTCACCTTTAACATTGTATAGTTTAGCAGTGCCTGTTTCTACACCTCTAATGGTAAATCCATCCGATGTTGGGTTTGGATAAACCGACATTGATTTGCTTGTAATTTCATCTTCTCCAGTTGATCCTGAACATACGCACGTCGTAAATTCAAACTGACGCTTGTTGGCGACTGCCCACTGATGTGCGAATGAATTTTCCACACAATAGATTTTTGCAGCCTTAGGGATGGCATTGAGGCTACCGATGGAAGTGACACTCTGCGGAATCCAGATTTCAGCCAGCTTGGCATTGTTCAAGAATGCACTCTCTCCGATGGATTCCACTCCCTCGCAAATCTTTACGCTCTCCAAACCACCATTGTTGAACGAGTAGTTGCCGATGCTCTTTACGTTTCCTGGAATCTCAATCGTCTTCAGATTAGGGAATTCTCTGAACAGGTTATTCTGGATGGTGGAGACTTCCTTTCCGATAATGACTTTCTCCACGTTGGTGCATTTTGCAAAAGGAGGTGTGCTGTAGGTTGACACATTGTTTGATGCGTTGTAGTAGATGGTCTTTAGCGATCCACATCCTCTGAACGCAGCCGATGCAATTGAATCGACCGACGAAGGAATATAAATGCTGTCGATAAGGGTTCCCTCGAAAGCGCCCGAACCGATCACTTTCAAACCTGGTTGTAGGGTTATGTTCTTCAAACCACTGTAATAAAATGCGTTGAATCCGATACTCTCCACATTGCTTGGAATTGTTATCTGCGAAAGCGACGGCAGTTTTTGGAACAATCTCTGAGGCAAGGCTGTCACATTCTCTCCGATGACGACGCTCTCCAAATTGTCACAATTCAAGAATGGTGCAGCAGCGTCTGAATATTTCACCGCATTGCGTTTTGAGTCGTAAGTCACTTTCTTAAGAGACTTGCATCCTTGAAATGCGTATGTTCCTACATTCTCCACATAGTTGTGAATCGCCACCTCTTCCAACGCCGGATGTCCCTTGAATGCATTCGAACCGATGCTTCTTAGGGAAAGTGGCAGATAGACAGACGTTGATGTCGAGTCAACAAAAGGAATACTTGTCGACACGATCACTGTTCCTTCTGGGAAATGCAACTGCGATCCAATCTGCGTAGGCACATGGTATGTCTCAGCTTTGATTGCGGCTTTTTGCTCGTCAGTTAGACGATAAGGCTCCCAATTTGCCAATTCCTCACCTTCGAGTGGATAGATGACTCTAAATTTGCGGTACGGATCTTCATAGTCTATCATGCCGTTTGTGATTCTATCCCAAGGGTAGATCCAACCGTTGTAAACACCGAGTTCCCAACCATAGTTGGAATGTACTTGTAGGCGACCGTCTTTTATTCTGGCTCCGTCTATTATCCAACCATGATTCGATGACGTTGTAAGGTGTTTAGCCTTCATCATCATAGGGATCTTTCGTCGCATGTGATCGATGATAAACTCCTCAAGCCACTCTTTCGTGCGCTCTGTCACACTGCTCTTGCCAAGATATTCATATTGTTCGACGCGAATGGGTGAGTGTTCTGCCATGCCTTCTGAATAACCGGGGTAGTAGGTGTATTTGGCATCCAAGAAGCCGTTGTTGGTTGTCATGGTCTGATACCAAAGATATTTATCCGCTTCCAACATAGATGAATCTGGGATTGCAGTTCCTGTGAACACGTCAGGGATAGCATCCATATTTACAGGATCTTCGTCGAAATCAGCAAAATAGACATCTTTGGATGTGTTGTAGCACTTTGAGCCATAGAAGTTTATTCCCCAGTAGTGACGCATCATTGCATCGGAAAGGTTTCCACACAACACTCGTTCATTTTCTGGAGTGTACTGGCACTTGCCTCCACGCTGAGTCCATGCGGTCTCCATAAAGAAGTCTTGGATCATCTCCGTGACGCCGACAGGAAGGCCCTCTTCTGTATATTGATAGTCACGGTTGTTCTCTATTGCCCAAAGATTTGCCGCAGAACCCTCTGGGGAAATGA
>JAKSKZ010000064.1 GCA_024401475.1 Paludibacteraceae bacterium
CAATCCCTTCATTTTTTCATCCTTTCCGAAAAGGGTTGACTTTTTCAGTGCCCTCATCGAATGATGGGGGCTTTTTTTTGCGATAGATTTGCGATTATTGCTGTCCGCTAAACATTAAAAAGCATAAAACTCCCTCAATCGAAAAGAGATGGTAAAGTCCGTTGAAATGTGTACTATTGCTCATCGTTTATGGGATTTTTGTAGTGAAAACAAAGTAAACGAAAAAGGCTGAATTCGGAATCCGAATTCAGCCTAAATATTTCTAACTAAAAACTTTTACCGGACAGCAATAATTTAGATATTTGTTTGATTTTCATCAATATATAATCCAAAAAGGAAGGTCGGTTACATTACGCCGTTAGGCGTTTAATGTCGGTAGAATCACAATGCGTTGAACAAGCCGATTCCCCGTTAGGGGATTAACCTTGTGTGTTATCGGTCACATAATAGGGCACAGCCTTTTTTTAGGTCAGTTCAAAAGGTTTAGCGGACACCAATGATCTAAATAAGAATATTCAAGGTATTCATCTTCAGTATTTTCCATTGGGTCTGCAGCGACTTTTAAGATTCTTCCCTGTTTATCGTAGGTATGTCTCCAAGTCCGACCGTCTTTATCTCACCAATAGTTTGCCAACCTCCTTTTCAAGCATGATATAGTATTCTCCGAAAGGAAGATTGTGACAATCATACTTTATGTTGTTAGTGCCCGTTACAAGTTTGACTCTCTTTCCCGAGATAAGCGTTCCGTTGAGTGAGTAGAGCATTATTGTAGCCTCTTTTTCTTCTGTAGAATAGAACGAAATGATGGCGAAATCGGATGTTGGATTTGGTGCGATTGTAAGTTCCTTTTTTGAGATAAATACATTGTCGCAGTCGGTGGCATCGTTGGTTTGATTTATGCCTAAAAGGTAGTAGCACGCATTCTTTACGATGGAAAGCCCGTCGTCCGTTAGGTTGGCATATGAACTACTATTCAATCCTATTTGAATGAAATTCTCCGTCAATAAAGTTCCTGCAATGACGCTGCCAGTTCCGATTTCAAGAATACATGTTTGGTTCTCTCCCGATATGTTTGCTATGCTTGTGATCTCTCCAGACGCATCGATAAACGATTCTGGATTCATATAGGTGAGAGCTTTTGTAAGTACGGAAGAGACCATTTGCACCTCGTTTCCGTTGATGAAAGTGACGTCTTTGAACATTGGATGTTCCTTTTGTTCATCATTAACGGTGATATTGGTGCCGGTCATATTGTCGCCATATCCATTGTTGGCCCAAGCCCAAGCTCCTGTAGCATTTTTATAGGCATGAATCTTCATACTTAGCATGGGTTTGTCTATTCCCTTCAGCGAGGCCATTATCGGGGCCGTAGAAGGCGTAACTTCGCTGACGACGACTAAGTCATAGGCTGAGTAATCGTAGTTGCTATTTTGGGCGTTTAATTCGCGTATATAAAGCTCTTCACATTCTCTTAACATAGGAAGTATTATGTCGTTCTTGTAGGTGGCGTCGTTTGGATCTGTGATGTAGGCCACTTTTTTCTTGCCTTGCCCGACGATCTGGATGTTTAGAGACTTCTCCACAACGTTCTCACCGCCCTTAGTCGTGATTGTTAGTGAACAGCTCTCTTCGAATGATCCACGGATGGTTATTACATTACCGTTTTGAGTGACATTGTTGATAGGGAATTTGTCTGAGAATGAGATGTCTGCTCCTGTTGCTGCCCCGTCCCATGTGAAAGTGACCGTATTCATTTTTTCTCCAACGAAGAGTTCTTGCGAGAGGTCTCCAGTAGTCGATAGGGTGGCCTCTGTTGGATCTTTAGGTTCGCCGACTACGTAGATATCCGGTTGTTGGATGTTTTTTACGCCATCGCCAATGTAGAAACCGAGGTGAGGAGGTTGATTGTAGGCGGTATTTTGCCATGCCACAGCACAACGATAAACCGCATCGTGCATAGGTGTGAAAAGGCGATACTCGCTTTCAATGGTGGTTGTGTAGATGAAAATCTGACTTGGATCTTGATTGTTGAAAGTGATGACCTCTTCGCGCCAATCTCCGAAGATGTCGGCAGAGAGGCATGGGTTGGCTTTTGTTCCGTTGATGGAGCTTCCTTTTAGCGTTATTAATTCATTTATTCCGTTTCCGTTCCATTTCGTAATAGAGGTGCCATCGAGGAGTTCGTCTTGCAAGTCTCCGTCCCAATAGATTCTAAAATTGACCGATGGTTTGATGGAAGAGATGACCTTTCCTTTACAGTCGTAAGTTCCGTCGCCTCTTAAACTCCAGCATTCGAATCCTTGGTGTGATCCATCGATGTCGGCAGCCAACCCGCGACCATTGTCTTTCCCTGTTCCTGGTATTCCGAAGAGTGCTTGACCAGTTTTCAAGTCACGAAGTTCGAAAGAATATTTTGCGTCTGCTTCTTCGTGAACGAACCATCCCTCCAAGCCAGGGCGAGTTGGGTCTAAGTCGGATACGTGCATAGCGTCGCCATGTCCGAATCCCGTGCGATAGAGCAGTTGGCCGTTGTGGTCGATGCAGGCTGAACCGTAGATGATTTCATCGTATCCGTCGTTGTCCACATCTGCTACAGCAAGGTTGTGGAAACCTTCGCCATAAGCACCTTGATTGGCAGTCCTTGAGAAGTGTTCCCATCGTTGCACCAACTTGCCGTTTTTATAGTCGTAGGCAACAAGATTGGATTGTGTGTAGTAACCTCGGCACATGACGATGCTCGGATGTACGCCGTCCAAATAGGCCGTGCAGGCAAGAAAACGATCACATCTGTTGCCATAGTTGTCGCCCCAAGTCGATTTGTTGGATACATTTCCTCTTCCAGGGTTGTAAGCTACTGTATGAATTTCGGCACCCGTTTGTCCGTCAAAAATGGTGAGATACTCGGGACCGCTAAGCACGTAGCCGCCGCTGTTTCTGTAGTCGTCTGTCGGGTTGTCTTGATTCATTAAGATGTACTTGCCATTGCCGTCTTTTGAACCAGGTGCGGTTTTACACACCATTTCAGCCTTTCCGTCTCCATCGAAATCGAACACTTGGAATTGAGTGTAGTGAGCTCCTGCACGAATGTTTATTCCTAAGTCGATTCGCCACAAGAAAGTTCCGTTCATCTTGTAGCAGTCGATAAAAACGTTGCCCGTATAGCCTGATTTTGAGTTGTCTTGAGAGTTGGAAGGATCCCATTTTACGAAGAGTTCATATTCGCCATCTCCATCAACATCGCCAACGCTCATGTCGTTGGGGGTGTAGGTGTAACTTCCGGAAGCATTGCTACCTCCGTTGGGGCGACGAAGCGAGAGCGTTTTATATTGTTCGCTCCAAACCGAAACGGGGGAAGAGGCCTTCTTTTCTCCGCCATCGACTACTGCGCTGATGGCGTATCTGGAGTTGGTAGTACCCTCCTTGTCCAAGAAATTAGTCTTCTCCGATATGGGAGTGGAGTTTATCTTTACGCCGTCGCGATAGATGTTGAAACTGGTGTTGGCACTTTCGTTTCCTAAGAAACGCCAAGAAAGGAAAACTCCGTTGTTTGTTTTCACAGCCACTGTGCCTCTGTTGAGATATTCCATCTGCTTGGTTGCTGCATGAGTAGAGCCCATATAAACCAATAAGAATATCAATTGCAGTATGAATAAAAATCTTCTCATATTTGTTGCCTTTAATGATTACTATTTGGATAAAATTATTTTTTGGCCGAGCAAAACATAAACGCCATTATTCAAATAATTGACTTGATTCCAACCTGTTGACAAATGGATGTTTGCCACACATTTGCCGTCGATAGTATAGATTGCCGCATCTTGCTCTTTGCTGGAATTTATAAACAACGATTCACCATCGGTTGTGATTTTGTCTTGTTGAGGTGTGCTTGCATCTGTCGCATGTGTAATTGTCTTTCCGACAGACTTTTTAGTTTCGACCTTCATTAAATCAACAAAACTCTCTTCGCATGTTAGGCTGAAGGTCATTTCAGACGTAGGTGCGTTGGTGTTTATCACATTGTAGTTGTAACTCTTTCCATCTTGTGCCTCGATGGTTATTTTATAGTTGATGATGTCATCTTTTCGTTGGATGTTAGCGGTTACCTTGGCGTTGGACATCAATTGTAGAAACTCGTCCCATTCCCAATCACGGTTGCTGGAGATGGTTCCGAAGATGTCGAAACAATAGTCGTCGGCACGAACGAACATGTTCTTGCCATCGGCAGAGGCAACGATGATGAAATTGTCCCAATTGTCTTTGCTGACTGGGTCTCGATAGTTGTAGAATGTGTATTCCAATTCAAAGTCGCCGTTGACGGTTGTAGCTCCACACTTTTGTTTGTTGAATCCGATAGGGTAGGTGCCGTCTGCGTTGCAGCTTCCTGCTGAGATTCTGCTTTCGATTTTTGAAGTGGAAACTTTAGATACTTCCAAATAGCAAGCTTCACCTCCTAAATAAACGTCTAAATCTTTAGTCGGACAGTTGAGTGCTGTTGCCGTGTAATAGAGTGTTCCGTCGGCATAGACAAAGAGATCGATGGCATTGCCGGTTCTCCTAACAGTAACTTTTACCTCCTTGTCTTTGAATGACATGTCACCCTCAACTCCCTTTTGGTAATTGACCGTCGAGTTTGCGAATTTTTCATTCGAGTAGGCGTCTGCTCTTTGGTGCCACCTGGAAGATCCATCACTTATACCAATAGCCCAGTTATCCCATACGTGATTGTCTTCCGTACGGTTGATGAAGGTGTATTCAATTTCAAAATTCCCACTGACGCTTTCTTTGTAGAAGTTGTCGTAGTTGAACCACTCCATAGAGTAGTCGCTTTTGCCTATGGTTAGTTCATCTTTGCCGTAGTTAGTAGTGGTTGTTAAAGCGTATGTTTTAGGCTTTTTGTAGCCCCAAACACATAGTTCGGTACCTGCGTCCATACCCGTAAATGTGGTTGTTTGAGTGGAGAGTCCATCCATAAGCAAATCGGCCAATACGCATTGGAAAGTGCCTTTGGAGGAGGTGATGGTGAGGTATTGTTTGCCGTCTGCATAGTTATAATTCCATTCGCCAGAAATGGCTCCAGTAACTTTTCCACTTGCATCGAGATAGATATCTTGGGATTGGTTGCAGACAAGCTTGGCGTAATCTGTGCTATTATGGATGATGAGTCCGTAGGCTCCCACGATATCCTCTTTTCGATAGGCGTTTTTATTTATGCCGAAGCCTTTCCTGTATTCAAATGGAGCAGCAAGCGGCCATCCTGCTTCGTTGAAAAACATTTGGTGCACTTCCACATTGTGGTAGATAGTTCCAGTGTTTTCTTTTGCGTGGTAAATTACATAACAAGATCCGTCTTCGTCCATTAGGGCTGAATTGTGGCCTTGTGCGGTCTGTCCAATCTTCCACCAAGGGTAGGTGTAGTTTTGCATGAAAGAGACACCGTATTGGACATTGTTGCCGTAGTTGAGTACATATTTCTTGAAGACAGGCGAATCGCCCGAAGGGTCAGAATAAGGTCCTTCAATGTTTTTCGAGCGAAACAATCTCATGTTATATCCGCCTTCTGGAGAATAAAAACCGTATGATACGAAGAGGTAGTAATAGCCATCGCCATTAGCATCTTCCATGTATTCGATATAGCTTCCTTCGCCGCTGACATAGGCACCTCCGGCTATTTGGAAACCACAATATTTATCATATCCTGGCGCCGAGTAGGTATTGTCTCGCAAACCAGTTTTGGGGTCTAATCGAATCATCCAAATACCGCCCGACCAAGAGCCGTAAATCATCCATAAATTTCCAGCTTTGTCGTAGGTTACAGCAGGGTCGATGGCGTGAGGCTTAATGGAACGAGTATAAAGTGTGCCGTTGTTTTTGGTGTAGTTGTTAATGAGTGATGGAGCGTTGCCTGCTCCCACCACGTTGGCAAAATCGGTTTTTGTGTATGCGTAAGTTCCTGATGCAGTGAATCCTGAGTAGATTACTTCATCTTGGTAGGTGTATGGTCCTTCGATATGGTCAGCAGTTAGTAGGCAGATGACCGAGTTGGCATAGGTTGTGCCATTGACGTCTGCATCTCCGTTAACGGAGAAGTAAAGGCACCATTTGTTCATGGTTGGATTGTAGATGACATCGGGTGCCCAAAGGTTGCCATTGAGGTCATAATTGTTTATGCCTAAAGAACTCCAAGCTGCGGAAGGTCCGAAAACCACATTCATATTGGAGGAAGTGAATTTTGGGGAAAACTCCTTCCAATTGATCATGTCGGTGGAGTAGGCTCCGCCTCGATGCGTTCCGAATATGTAATATCTCTTTTCTCTGTCGTTTGATTGACTCTGTTCTGGGTAGGAGCGGCCATCCTTGTCCATGTAGGCTACGATGATGGAAGGGTCGTGAACTGCTACGGTTGCTGCATTTGTGTGAAATGAGCAAAGACTGAAAGCGAACGACAATGCGGTGGATAAGAAAGATGAGTGAGAATGTTTCATGATGATGGATTTTAGGCCATAGAAATAGAGTATTTCTAAATGTATGGGAATGTAATAGGTGTGCTCTATAGTTTGTATAGAACACACCTATTGCTTTTGATTCTTAATGGATTACAATGATTTGTAATTCGTATACCTTGCCTTCTAACACACCTTTGACTATGTATGTTCCGTTGGCGAAGTTCGAAGTGTTGATTTCAATCGTTTCTGCTCCGTTGATGTTTCTACGGAGGTGTTTTACAGTTTTGACATTGATGTTGAAGATGAGAATGTCTGCCATTCCTGTTCCGTTGAGTTGGATGGTTAGCTTGTCATCCACTTTTTGTGAAGGGACCCAGAAGGCTGTTTGTTTCTTTATGTCCGCATTCTTTGTTGACTCACCTTTGACGATGATAGTTCCGCTTTTGCTCACCTCGGTTGAACCGCCCACAGTCTTCACGGTGAAGTTGAATGTGCCGACCTCTGTTGGTGTTCCGCTGACATCCAAACGATTCTCTTCGCTTGTTTTTGAGACTACCAACCCTTGAGGAAGGCCCTCAAATACGATGCTTTCGGCATCGGTCCATGAGTAGCCGAACGATACAATAGGTTGGCCGAACTCGATTTCTTGGCTTGAACTGCCCCCGCCTCTTTTGGTCAAAGTTGGTTCTTTTGTTTCTGGAATGTCAGGGATGATAGGGTTAACCTCTTCTGTTTGACCGCATTCGGTGAATTTGAGTGTGGCTCCAGCTCCGTTCTCCGAAGAGGTTACGACTTGCTCTACCATGCTTGCATCAATAGCTTGCAAGCGATAGTATTGGGATGGTTGGAAGGCATAGCCTGTACCCCAAATGTTACCAGAGCAGCTGGTGAACTTGCAGTTGTCGAAAGTTAGGAGGCCTTTGGCCCCTTTGGAGTTGGAGTAGTCTGCGTAAGGATTGTTAACTCCGACGAAAGCCGAGCGTTCTACGTAAATGCTTGAATTGTTGCCTGCACCGCAGCAGTAGTTGGCTACTGAACTCTTATAGAGGCAATTGATGATGTGCACCTTTCCGAAACGTACGCGAGGCATACGTTCGCGACAACCTTCGTCCCACCAGCAGAATTGGAAGGTGGTGTTCAATTTGCCTTCGTCTTTGCTCGCATTGTCATCTGATGAACCCCATAGGTTGGTGAATCTATGGTCGCCAGAACCACCGCCGCCGCCAGCCAAAGGCGCCTTGAGGTATCTGAATCGGCACCATGTCACAGCAATGTTGTTTGATCCGTTTTTACAATCGAAATTGCCATCAACTCCGTCTTGGAAGTCGCAGTGGTCAACCCAAATGTTCGTTCCTCCGTCAATGCAGAGGTTGTCATAACCATCGCAGTCGTAAGCTCCCGCACTTTTGAAGGTGACGTTACGCATGATGAAGTTGTTGGAACCTCTTGAAAGGTAGAGGATTCCTGACGTTGACTTGTCGCGGTTGTTGTTGTAGAGGTATGAACCTGGAAGTCCGATAAGGGTTTTGTCCTTAGGCACGACTTTCATGAAAGAGGTGAATTCTATAGCCCCTTTGATGTAGATGATGCACTTGCCTGTTTTGGACAAGTTTGCTTTTAAGTCTGCCGCATTGGTGACGGTTACACATTCACCGCCTTCTCCGCCTGTTGGAGTGGCTTCTACGGTTGCCCAACCAACGGGTTTGTTTTGGTCGTATGGAGACAAGTCTGCATACATTTTCGTACAGGTGCAGCATAGAAAAGCCAACACCGCCATTGCGAGTTTTAGTGTTTTCATGGTTATTATGTTTTTTATTCTTCTTGTATTATGTAAAGTAGGGAATGAATCATTTCCAACTCACCTCAATATATGCAAAAATATTAATAATCGGAGATTAAGAGGTGCACAATATTCCCAAAAAATGGTATTATTGGTTCAATTTAGGCAGAATAATCTTCCTTTAGCCTTTTTTCTAAAATGTAGCTTTGTGTAGCATTTTGTTTTGGTTTGTAAAACTTTTCATCAATAAAAAGATGATTTTGTAGATGTAAATCAATAAAATTACTACATTTGCTTTCAAAATAACAAATAGAAGTAACGTGGAAAAAATAGACGATTTAGATAAGCAGATTCTTGAGATAATCACCAAGAATGCTCGTATTCCGTTCAAGGATGTAGCCAGTGACTGTGAGGTTTCTCGTGCGGCCATTCATCAGCGTGTTCAGCGATTGATAGACATGGGTGTGATTGTAGGATCTGGCTATCATGTCAATCCCAAGACCTTAGGTTATCAAACTTGTACTTATATTGGAATTAAGTTGGAGAAGGGCTCTATGTATTCTGAGGTAGTGCCAGAATTGGATAAGATACCCGAAATTGTGGAGTGTAACTTTACGACCGGTCCCTACACTATGATGGTGAAGTTGTATGCCCATGATAATGAGCATTTGATGCAATTGTTGAACGGAAAAATTCAAAGCATCAAGGGCGTATCTTCTACGGAAACATTGATTTCGTTGGAGCAAAGCATCAAGCGTGAGGTTCCTATTAATAAGGGTGAAACGATTTTGCCTTAATTAGAAGGCTTTTTTGAACGATACAAAAAAGGGGCGGTTTTTAAACCGTCCCTTCTTTTATCTCAAAACTTACTGATTTCAAGTCGTCCCAATAGCCTGGGTAGGATTTGCTAACCACTAATGGATCTTCTATTTGAATGTTAGGGAAGCATAGTGCGGCTGGAGCAAAGGCCATGGCCATGCGGTGGTCTTTGTAGGTAAGGATTGGGCTCTCTTGAGTTGCGGTTTTCTCATTTCCTTTCCAACTGAGGCTTGAGTTGGTCTCTTGAAGGTGATAACCCAATTTTGCACACTCGTTTTTCAAAGCGACGATTCTATCTGTCTCCTTGATTTTCAATGTCTCCAAACCGGTTATTTCAAAAGAGACGTTCAACAAGCAACAAGTCACAACGAATGTCTGTGCCAAGTCGGGTTGGTTGACAAGGTCGAGTTGAAGGTGTCCCTTTGTTGGCTCCACATGTTTTATTGTAACGCCCTCTTTCGTGTATTCTGTTACGACGCCGAAGTGTTCGAACATTTTGGCAACGGCAGAATCACCTTGTTGGCTCTCTTGTCTAAGTCCTGGCAGTTGGAATTCGCTGCCCATCTCTGCCAATGCGCATATTTGGTACCAGTAGGAAGAGGCGGACCAGTCTGATTCCACCTCGTAACTGATAGGGTTGTAGGCTTGGTGGGCGATGCGAATGACATTGTCGTTCCAATCAGCCTGAATGCCAAACTCCTCCAACATTTTCAATGTCATTCGGATGTATGGCTGAGAGATGATTTTCCCATCTAATATGAGTGTTAGTCCCTTCGCCATAGTAGGAGCCACCATCAAAAGAGCAGAGATGTATTGGCTGCTGACGCTTCCGTCCAAGTGGATTTCTCCGCCTTGTAGTGCCTTGCCTTTGATGCGTAAAGGAGGGAATCCCTCTTTCTCCATGTATTCAATTTCTGCACCGAGATTTTTAAGTGCGTCCACCAAAATTGAGATAGGGCGTTGTTTCATTCTTTCGCTGCCCGTGATGGTCCAATCGCCTGGCGTGTTGGAAAGATAAGCCGTCAGGAAACGCATGGAAGTTCCAGCCGCGCCGATGTCGATAGCGTTGCTGTGAGAGGTTAAAGCCTTCACCATGACATCCGTGTCGTCGCATTGGGCGATGTTGCGGATAGGTTGTTTCGATTGGCTGAGGGCGTGCATGATCAAAGCCCTATTGCTGATGCTTTTAGAGGCGGGGAGTTGAACTTTACCGCCCATTTTTTTGCAAGCAGGTGCCTTTATTTCGTATATCATATAGTCTGTATTTTTTTATAGACCTACGGTGTCTCTATAGAAATCCAAGGATTCGAAAATGTCCTGTTTCTCCACATTTGTGTTGATTTTGATATCTCCGATTCCACCCAAAAGAGTGAATAGAATGCGGCCGTCGCTCTCATTCTTTTTGTCGTGTGTCATCAACTCGTAAAGTTGTTCGTACTCTTTGCAAGTGATAGGGAGAGCGCCGTAATTTTCCTTGATGAAGGCTACACCTTCACGAAGAATTGTTTTGTCCAAACCTGTCTTTTTATAAGACAGATAGAGTTCCGAGATCATACCCCAGGCCACAGCGTAGCCGTGAAGTTTAGGGGTGCCAACTTTCATTGCATAACTCTCGAAAGCATGACCTACGGTGTGGCCGAAGTTCAATGCTTTGCGGATGCCTTTTTCGGTTGGGTCTATCTTGACAATCTCCTCTTTCACTCTGACAGACTCGTCTATCAAATTGGTCAAAGCTGGGTAGTCGATGTTGTCCATGTCAAAAGAAAGGATGTGATTCCAAACCTCGGGAGAGGAGATGAGGCCGTGCTTAATCATTTCAGCATAGCCTGAAAGGAAATTCTCCTTGTCCAGCGTCTTCAAGAATTGAGAGTTGATGATAACGCTTTCGGCAGGGTTGATGACGCCGATTTCATTTTTCAATCCGTTGAAGTTGATGCCGGTTTTTCCGCCAACGGCTGCATCGACGCTTCCTAAAAGTGTGGTTGGAATGTTGATGTACTCCATGCCGCGTTTGAATGTAGAAGCGGCAAATCCGCCAAGGTCTGTCACCATGCCTCCGCCGAGGTTGATCATAAACGATTTGCGTGAAGCGCCGTTGTTGCTTAGGAATGTCCAGACATCGGCAATGCTTTGGAGGTTTTTGTTGTCGTCGCCAGCGGGTATCTCGATGACTTTTGCCTTAGACAGTATCTCTTCTCCTAAAAGAGGAAGGCAAAGTTTGTGTGTGTTGGAGTCGACCAAGATGAAAAGTCCGCTTGCGGTTTTCCCTGCGATTTCTGCCTTGATGTCGGCTTGTAGGTCGTGGCTGATTATAATCTTTTGTTGTGCCATGTTCGTATAGTTTTTCTCGACCATCTTTTGTTTTGTCCGGAGTGTACACCGAATCATTAGGTCGCTGTTTGCTTTCTTTGCAAAGATAGGAAACAAAATTGAAATACTTGTTTGTGCTTTGGCATAGATTTATAGTGTGATGCGAAAGGTATCTATATATTATGGTATAGTATAAAATGGAGTAGAGCGAGAATAGATAGTGGAGTAAAGGAGAAATAATAAAAAGTATCATTTTGTCATTTTGATACTCAATCTAGCGTTTTGAAAACTCATATTGACATTTTGTAATCTACGAATGTGCGATTTTGACAAAATGTAAGAAAAACAACCTCCGAACGCTTGATTATGGGCTCTTGTGGTTTGTTTTGTTGTCAAAAAAAAACGAGAAAATGCTTTTCCATATAAAATTTATATTAACTTTGCGTCAATTTCTCACATAGAGAAAAGAGAGTTTGAATAATCAGAAAATTACTTTAATATTATTTTAGGTATTATGAAACAACATAATTTCAACGCAGGACCATCAATCCTTCCAAGAGAGGTGATCGAGGATACGGCAAAGGCAGTTTTGGATTTCGAGGGCCACGGTCTTTCAATTCTTGAGATTAGCCACCGTGCTAAGTACTTTCAACCAGTTGTTGACGAGGCTGAGGCTTTGTTCAAGGAGTTGTTAAACATTCCTGATGGATATAAGACTCTTTTCCTTGGTGGTGGTGCTAGCTTGGAATTCTGCATGATCCCTTACAACTTCCTTCACAAGAAGGCTGGTTATGTAAATACCGGTGTATGGGCAAAGAAGGCAATGAAAGAGGCTAAGCGTTTCGGCGAGGTTGTAGAGGTTGCTTCAAGTGCAGACACTACATACAACTACTTGCCAAAGGGCTACACTGTACCAACTGATTTGGATTATCTCCACGTCACTACAAACAATACTATCTATGGTACGGAGTTGCACGCTGATCCAAACGTTCCTGTACGTTTGATCGCTGATATGTCTTCAGATATCTTCTCTCGTCCAATCGACGTTGCAAAGTATGATTGTATCTATGGTGGAGCTCAAAAGAACTTGGCTCCTGCAGGTGTTACTTTCGTAATCGTTAAGGAAGATGCTTTGACTAAGGCTGAGGGTGAGATCCCAACAATGTTGGATTATCGCACTCACACGGCTAACGGTTCAATGTTCAACACTCCTCCTGTATTGCCAATCTACACGGCTTTGTTGAACCTCCGTTGGATCAAGAAACAAGGTGGTGTTGTTGCTATGCAAAAGCGTGCTGAGGAGCGTGCTAACTTGCTTTACGGCAAGCTTGACAACAGCAAGATCTTCAAGCCAACTGTAGCAGACAAGAACGATCGTTCTTACATGAACATCTGCTTCGTTTTGAAGGACGAGTTGCTCGACAGAAAAGAGGAAATCGAGAAGGATTTCATGGCATTCGCAACTGAGAGAGGTATGGTAGGTATCAAGGGTCACCGTTCAGTAGGTGGTTTCCGTGCATCTTGCTACAACGCGTTGCCACTTGAGAGCGTTCAAGCTTTGGTTAACTGCATCGACGAGTACGAGGCAAAATTCAAATAATTTGATATAAAAATTCTTGATTGTAGAGACGATGTGTGCATCGTCTCTACATCATTTTAATACATACATATAATGAAAGTTTTAGTTGCTACAGAGAAGCCATTCGCAAAGGATGCGATTGACGGAATAAAGAAGGAGTTGGACGCCGCAGGTTATGAAATGGTCCTTTTGGAGAAGTACACAGAGAAGAAACAATTGCTCGACGCTGTTGCTAATGTTGAGGCTATCATCATCCGTAGCGATATAATCGATGCTGAGGTTCTTGACGCTGCTAAGAACCTTAAGATCGTTGTTCGTGCTGGTGCTGGTTATGACAATGTTGACTTGGCTGCTGCTACGGCTCACAAGGTATGTGTGATGAACACTCCTGGCCAAAATGCAAATGCTGTTGCTGAGTTGGTGTTCGGTATGTTGGTTTACGCAGTTCGTAACTTCTACAACGGCAAGTCTGGTTCTGAGTTGATGGGCAAGAAATTGGGTATCTTGGCATTCGGTAACGTTGGTCGCAACGTGGCTCGTATCGCTAAGGGCTTTGGAATGGATGTTTATGCTTACGACGCATTCTGTCCTGCTTCTGCCATCGAGGCTGCTGGTGTTAAGGCCGCTGCTGACCAAAACGAGTTGTTCAAGACTTGTGATATCGTTTCTCTTCACATCCCTGCTACTCCTGAGACTAAGAACAGCATCAACTACGACATGGTTGGTCAAATGAAGAAGGGTGGTATCTTGGTGAACACTGCTCGTAAGGAGGTTATCGACGAGGCTGGTTTGATCAAGTTGATGGCTGAGCGTACTGACTTGAAGTATGTCACAGACATTATGCCTGCTGCTAACGACGAGTTCGCTAAATTCGAGGGTCGCTACTTCTCAACTCCAAAGAAGATGGGTGCTCAAACAACTGAGGCCAACACTAACGCTGGTATCGCAGCTGCTAAGCAAATCGTTGATTTCGTTAAGAACGGTAACGAGAAGTTCAGAGTAAATAAATAATTCGATTTAGAGAATCGAATATTCACAAAGGTCGCCCCAATTAAGGGCGACCTTTGTTTTGGTTGCTGCTGTTTTGTGGGTCTGTTTTGCGTGCGATAAATCAAAATCATATATATGTTGCCCATGTGCCATGCCCCATGTTCGCCATGCCCGCCGATGTCCTTGCCCTTGCGGACAAGGCTAATGATTGTCGCTCTTTCAGAGCTCCGACGATCG
>JAKSKZ010000065.1 GCA_024401475.1 Paludibacteraceae bacterium
CCGACATTAAACGCCTAACGGCGTAATGTAACCGACCTTCCTTTTAAAATTATATGTCAATGAAAATCAAATAAATATCTAAATTATTGTTATCCGGTAAAAGTTTTTTAGATAGAAATGTTTAGGCTTAATTCGGAATCCGAATTCAGCCTTTTTCGTTTACTTTGTTTTCACCACAAAAATCCCATAAACGATGAGCAATAGTACACATTTCAACGGACTTTACCATCTCTTTTCGATTGAGGGGGTTGTTTTTCAAAACTCCAGTCCGCTACGCGTATTTATAGGCATAGCGGACTGGAGTTTTATGCTTTTTAATTTTTAGCGGACAGCAATAATTGTATATATTTGCATATCTATTTAAAGTATAAATTCTAATTAACCATGGTAAATTACTACAAAAAAGAAGTTATTAGCATACTTGTCATGCTTTTACTGATGCTAAGCAATGCTTACGCACAAAATTACCCAGCAGGGTCTCCTGTTGCCCTAAACGGAAAACTCAAAGTGTCAGGCACACAATTAGTCAATCAATGTGGAGAAGCCGTTCAACTACGAGGCATGAGTACACACGGCCCACAATGGTTCAACAACTGCTACACAGACAAGTCGCTCGATGCACTGGTCGATGATTGGGGCATCAGCATTTTCCGCTTGGCCATGTACGTTCGCGAAAACGGCTACAGCAACGATCCTGACCGTTGGAAAGGATGGATAGACCAAATGGTGGAGGCCTGCGGAACACGAGGCATCTACTGCCTGATTGACTGGCACGTCCTAAATCCAGGCAACCCCAACGACGACATCAACGCAGCGCTTGAATTCTGGCAATACATGTCAACCAAGCATGGATCAAAAGCCCATGTCCTATACGAAATATGCAACGAGCCGAATGGTGTCAACTGGAGCGTTGTAAAAACCTATGCTGAAAAAGTTGTTTCCACTATTCGTAAAAACAACGACGAGACAGTCATCATCGTAGGAACTCCCAACTGGAGCCAAGACGTGGACAACGCCTCTGAAGACAAGATTAACAGTTCAAACATCATGTACACCTTGCATTTCTATGCAGGTTCGCATAAAGAATGGTTAAGAGAAAAAGCACAAAAAGCACTCAACAACAACGCTGCCCTCTTCGTGACTGAATTTGGAACGAGCCATGCCAGCGGAGATAAAGATTACAGCCCTGAAGAGACCCAAACTTGGATTTCATGGTTGAATCAACGAAACATCAGTTGGATTTGCTGGAGTTTTTCCGATAAAAATGAAGTTTCAGCCACCCTTATTCCTGGTTCTTGTAATAGTGGCAGTTGGAACAACACCAGCACTTGCGGAACACTCATCAAAGGGTTAATTTCGCAAAATCCATTTCAATTCTCTGCTTGCAACGGAACCAACCAAGGCGGCAACAATCAACAACAAGGCGGTAATAACCAACAGCAAGGCGGCAACAACCAACAGCAAGGCGGCAACAACCAACAGCAAGGCGGCATACAACAAGAAGAGCCTGTCACCTACCCAACACTTGTGCAAGAGCTCAAACACGGAGATGTCTATCGCGTCGTAAACAAGAACAGCGGTAAAGTCATGTCAATCGACAACAATGCACAACTCGTACAAACGAAACGCAACGAATCAGACGAGAAGCAACTTTTCCGTTTGGAGGAGCGCAATGGCAGCTATTTCTTGAGAAACATTGCTAGTCACTTGGTTTTGAGCAACAAGTATGTCAACAACGACGGAACAACTATCTCTCAAGAAGAAGAGAGCAACTACGACAACATCAGCCAACAGTGGTCGTTTACCAAAGATAACAACTGGTATCTCATAGCCAACCAATCAGACTACAGCAAAAGCAAAGTTTTGTCAGTTGAAAACGCATCAAAGAACGACAATGCCAACGTGGTACTCTACAGTTCGAGCAAAAAAGACGAGCAACTTTGGGGATTTGAATACGTTTACACGCCAGACAACACCTATGTGGCAAGTACTACGATAGACAATCTGATGCTTTATCCAACCATTATCGAAGAGGAATTCAGCATTGTAGGTCCAGCGTTAGAGAACATATCCGTAAGCGTGCTCAATCTAACAGGAAATATCTGCAAAACATTTGATGCTCAATCCAATTACAACATTGCAGACCTTGCCAAAGGAAGTTACATAGTTGTGGTTAACGATCAAGACGGTAAGATATTATTCACAAAGATGATTGTAAAGAAATAAAGGTGACCTCTACAAATTGATTTCAAGTGATTCTTGGAGTTCTCCTAAATATTGATAATCCGTTACAGAAGGCAATCAATTCGTTGGCTGCCTTTTTTATGCAGAATCCGGCGGCTCGAATAGTTTCCTAATTATTTACCAAACAAAGACAACATCCTACTAAAAAAAAGAGTAATTTTGTGCAACTCATAGTTCTTTTAAACTTTCTAAATGATGAAGATTAACAAATCATTCTATTTTGCCATTCCAATGGTTCTTACCGCGTGTGGCAATTCCAACCAAACAACCAACGAACAATCGCCAACGGCATCAACGGAAGCCATCAGTACAAATGAAGAAGCAGACGGCGGTTGCAACGAACAATCAGCCTACATCGGTTTTTCAGTAAACGAGAATCCTTTCCACGTCATAATAAACACAGACAACCAAGAGAAGGAAATTGAACGTCTGAAAAAATTCACCAAAGCGGTGACTTACAGCAACAAGATCGTTGATGTCAAATTCAAGGAGTTCCAGGCAGGCGAAAACAATGCGGGGGCATTCGTGGCCGACCAATATAGAGACGAGTGGACGGGCGTCGTGTATGAATCATCCTACAAGCCCAAAGATGGAGATGGAGGGTTCCTATTCACCGACGAATACATAAAGAGCCACAGAATCGCCTCAAAATCGGTTGACGAAATGGCCCGACTCTCGGCTGACGACGGTGATTTCATCAGCGAGCACTACCCTAACTTGCGAGTGGCAAGAGCTCTACAAACCGTCTATTTGGAAGATGGCGACGCAAAGATATTCACCGTCCAGTTCGAGCCTTCCGGCAACAAAACGCTCGCCATCAATGTATTCGTGAAAAACGGAAAATATTTCGTAAATGAGGAATGGGGATCAGGCGACCAATATTCCACTTGGAACGTGGATGACGAGGGCGAATACCATTATCCAGACTTTATCGCCATGGTAGCCAACGACAAGTCGCACTACGACTTATACTACACAAAAGAAGCGATCGAAAGCTTTACGGTTGGAAAATACAATTTCAAGCAAGACTCCATCGTTCCGACCCGATTTGCCTGCTACTATCAAACAATTGACTATCAAAGCAAAATAGAGCCTAATTATTGGAATCTAAAGTCAGAGTGGAAGAACGCATTCGAAGGAGACGACAACTGCGCTCCCAAAGAATACGCCGTGGTGGACTTGAACAATGATGGATGCAAGGAAGTCATCGCAAGAGACAAAGCCAACAACCGCATTGCTGTATTCAAATTTCAAAATGGCAATCTTGCCCTATACGACTGCAACTACTCTATCGAGACCAGTTCCACCATCTCTTTTGACATCTATAAAAACGGAGTGATAAGTTCGGGCGGCGTTTCTGTCCTTTCCATCAAGACAGTCTCTGCATTTACTTCAGACGAGATTACAAGATATGTAGAGATCATGGGTGGCCCAACTATCGAATACAAGAAATCAGTTTACGGAGACAATACAGATATAAAAGAGAAAGAGTTCGAGACAGAAGCATCCAAACTGAAAGATCAAGTTACGGATCTCGAATCTTTCAAATGGGTTGAGTTTAAAGAATAAAATCATCAAACAGAATATAAATTATTCATCATTATGAGTAAAAAAATAGTTCCAATTACGCTCCTCACAGGTTATCTAGGAAGCGGTAAGACAACGATGCTTAACAAAATCCTTTCTAACAAGAAAGGATTGAAAATCGCTGTCATCGTAAATGACATTGGAGAAGTCAACATAGACGCCTCCCTCATTCAAAAAGGAGGTATTGTGCAACAAAAAGACGACAGTCTTGTGGCTTTGAGCAACGGTTGCATCTGCTGTACACTCAAGACTGACCTGATTGAACAAATCACAGAAATCACAGAGACCAACAAGTTCGACTACATTGTCATTGAGGCAAGTGGTGTCTGTGAGCCTTTGCCCATTGCACAAACGATCAATTCCATCTCAACATTGGCAAAAAAATATGGTCTGCCAGAGGTTTGCAGACT
This sequence comes from Paludibacteraceae bacterium, assembly GCA_024401475.1. Taxonomy (GTDB): domain Bacteria; phylum Bacteroidota; class Bacteroidia; order Bacteroidales; family Paludibacteraceae; genus RGIG10190. The sequence continues at coordinate 4,242 of JAKSKZ010000065.1, forward strand.
CGACTGCGTTGTGACAGTCGTTGACGCTTTGCGCATGGCCAAAGAGTTCTCTTGTGGAAATGATTTGGAGAGAGAGAATCTCGACGAAGAAGACATTGAGAATTTGATCATCCAACAAATAGAGTTCTGCAATGTTATCGTTCTAAACAAGGTGGACGAGGTAAGCAAAGAGGAATTGGCTTTAGTGAAGACCGTGATCCGAAAATTGCAACCCAAAGCAGATATATTCGAGACTAATTTTGCCGAAATTGATTTCGACAAGGTTATCGACTCTAAGCGATTCAATTTGGAAGAAGTGGCCTACTCTGCCGGCTGGATTCAAGAAATGGAGAAAGACGACCGTGAACGTGACAAGGCCAAAGAACACGAACATCACCATCATCACGAACACGAGCATGAACATGAAGAAGGCCATGAGCACTGCGACCATGAGCACGGACATTGTTGCCACGAGCACGAGCATGATCACGAACATGAGCATGAAGAAGGACACGAGCACTGTGACCATGAGCATGGACACTGCTGCCACCACCATCACCACCACGGCGAAGGCGAGACTGAAGAATACGGCATCAGCACTTTCGTTTACTACAGAAGGAAAGCTCTCAATCTAAGCAAATTTGACACATATGCCAACAGCAAGTGGCCGAAGAGCATCATTCGAAGCAAAGGCATCACCTACTTCGAAGAAGATCCTGACATGTCATATATGTTTGACCAAGCCGGAACTCAAAAAAGACTGGTAAAAGCAGGCCAATGGATTTGCACAGCTCCGAAAGACGAACAAGAGATGATGTTAAAAGAGAACCCAGATTTAGGCAAAGATTGGGATGATGAATATGGCGACAGAATGATCAAAATCGTATTCATCGGAAAAGACATGGACAAAGAGGCTATCATTAGAGATTTCGACAGCCTATAAGAGGAAACCGAGATTTATTCGATGAAATCGTAATAAAATCGCTTCTACGCCCCAAAACTCCAAGAAGAGTGATTATAAAATCACCCTTTTTGGAGTTTTTTTCTTTTTTCGTTTATAATTTTAAATCAAAAAGATGTAGATAATTATCGAAGCCTGTTTCATTATGAATGAAATTTACTTTACAATGAACGATTATTTACATAGGAATGCCAACGCTACATCTATCTTTGCATTGTTCCTAAATGGAAAACACAAACATTGAAATACAAACAACCATTAAATACTCAAAGTACCATGAAAAAGAGCATACTACTTTCAAGTATCTTAGCACTTCTTGCTGGAAGTGCAACAGCAGGCAGCGATGCAATGCAGTACTTTAACAACGTACAACTTGCAAAAGGCTACAAAGATCTAAAGAATCACAACCCATTGTTTACTCAACGCTTCGGAGCGGACCCTTGTGCAATGGTTTACAAAGACAAGGACGGCAATGACGAAGAAGTGTATATCTATATGACCAACGACGTGTTGGAGTACAATGGAAACTCATTAATAGAAAACACATACGCAAAGATCAACACCATCAACTGCGTATCTTCTAAAGATATGGTGAACTGGACAGACCACGGAACCATGGCAGTTGCAGGAAGAAACAACAATTCATACCCAGCAAAGTGGGCGTCTTGTTCTTGGGCCCCTACAGCATGCTATAAAACAATCAACGGAAAAGAGAAGTTCTTCCTTTACTTCGCCAACAATGGTAGTGGTATCGGTGTTGTCACCAGTGATTGTCCTTGGGGACCATGGACCGATCCTATCGGCAGAGAGTTGGTTTCACGCAGCACTCCAAACTGTGGAAACGTAACATGGCTATTCGACCCTGCCGTCTTGGTGGACGATGATGGAACTGGTTACATCTACTTCGGTGGTGGTGTGCCTTCTGGCCAAAATGCCAATCCAGGAACTGCCCGTGTTGCCAAATTGGGCAAAGACTTCATTAGCATCGACGGACAAGCAGTAACCATCAACCCTCCTTATTTGTTTGAGGATGCTGGTATCAACAAAATCGGTAACAAATATATTTACAGCTATTGTATCAACTGGAATGCAGGCGGTAACCCTTACGGTTTCTCCAACGCAGAAATCGGTTATATGACCTCCAGCAATCCAATGGGAACATTCACTTTCTCAGGAGTTGCCTACGCCAACCAAGGAGCATTCTTGTCGGGCCAAAACGGAGGTAACAACCACCACTCCATGTTTAAGTTCAAAGGCAAATGGTATATGACCTATCATGCAAGATTGTTGCAAAACGCCATGAACATCTGTCCGGGAAAGAACTTGAACTATCGTTCCTCCCACGTTGACTATGTTACGGTTAACGAATCCACAGGTGTAATCACGAAATCCAAAGGATCTGAGGCAGGAGTTCCACAAGTGGAAGGACTCAACCCATTCGTAAAGACGGAAGCCGAGACAATGGCTTGGATGGGAGGAATCGACACTAAATACGGAGGTTCAAACATGTTGGTCACAAAAATCGACAAAGGCGACTGGATCGGTGTTGCAGGTGTAGATTTTGGTACAGGAGCAAGCGTGTTCACTGCAAGAGTATCCTCTACAACAGCTGGAGGTATCAAGATTTGCAAAGGCAGTCCTTCCGGAGAGGTTATCGCCTACATCAGCGTACCTAACACCAACGGACAATTGCAGGACATCAGCGAAAAACTCGACAAGCCTATTTCCGGAAAGACAGATTTGTTCTTTGTCTTCTCTGGTGGTTTCGAGTTCGACTATTGGATGTTCAAGAAGTCAGATGTTATCCTTTCTGCATCAGAATCTTTGGTATCAGCTCCTTCTAAAGTATCAATGGAGGTTAAATCATCAGAGTCAGGCATCACTAAGGCTGATTTCTATCTAAACGAGACTCTTGTAGGTTCAGCAAACGGTTCTCCTTTCACTTTTGAGTATGAAATCGAAGAGCCAGGCGTTTACAATTTCCAAGCTATCTTGTCAAACAACGAAGGTAAGACATTTGACTCAAACATAGAGCAAGTCACTGCATACGGTCCTTACGAAGGCAAAGCACAAAGCATTCCTGGAATTGTAGAAGTTGAGCACTATGATGTAGGTGGAGAAGGCGTTACATATCATGATGATAACAGCGTTTACGAAAGCGAAGAGTGCACATTCCGCAACAACGAAGGAGTTGACTTGGATGTATGCGCCGACGGTGGATACGTTTTGGGTTGGACCAAGAAGGGTGAATGGTTAACATACACTATCGACGTAGAGTACGACGACACATATAGTTGGGTGGCTAAAGTTGCTTCAGGATTGACAGGTTCAGGTTTCCGTCTATATGTTGACGACAAAGCCATCACAGATGTCATCGAAGTTCCAAACACCGATTCTTGGACAAACTATGCTAGCATCAAAGGTCAAACATCAAAATTGACAGCAGGCAAGCACACGCTAAAACTCACTGTTGAATCTGATTATTGCAACATCGACTACATTGAATTCACGGCAGACAACCACGAGTCAACCAATGTAATCGAAACAAGCGCAGAACCTTGTGCATTTAGCGTTTATTCAATGCAAGGTATTCTTCTTGGCAGCATCCAATCAACTGCCAACGAAATTGTTTCTGCACTCAAAGATGCCAACTACGCAAATGGAGCATATATAGTGAAGTCCGCTTGCGACGCTTCATCCAAGATTGTCATTGTAAAATAATACCAAACTAAACTGAAAGAGAACACCGCATCAACTCGATGCGGTGCTTCCCTTTCCCATACAACCAGAATAAATACCAAACGACCATGAAACATACGATTACACTCTTGACCCTTTTAGCCGCGGCTACCAATCTGCATGCGGCCGATGCAACACTAAGTGTAAACTTGTCGGATAGCATCCGTACAGTAACACACGTTGCGACAGGTTCTCTCTACGGCTTGACGGAGACACTTCCAAGCGACATTGACGCCAATGTTGCCCCATTAAAGCCAAACGTTTTTCTTGCACCGGCAAGAAGCGTTCGCGGAGTAAACCAACAACCTATCGGAGGAGCATTTCTAGTATCTCCTCGAATCAAAAATACAACTGGAAAAGTTCAAATTCGTCTTGCCGACATTCTCCCAGGATGGCCCTACAAGTTCACAACAATGAACGCATGGGTGGACAGCGTAACAGCTGTGGTTAGAGACAAGAAAGCCGCAAGCACTCAAAACTTTGACGGATACGAAATTTGGAACGAACCAGACGGAACTTGGAAGAGTACAACCATAGACTTCAATTCGGGCCTATGGAAAACAACATACGACTTGCTCCGCAAATTAGATCCGAACGCAAAAATCATTGGTCCATCCTACTCTTGGTACAACGGAAACAGAATGGACGAGTTTGTCAAGTACTGCTCTGCCAACAACTGTATGCCCGACGTCATCAGCTGGCACCAATGGGGATCAGAAGGTTTTGTAGGTGCCATCGAGCACTACCGCAATCTTGAGAAAAAATACAATGTTTCCCCTCGTGCCATCAGTATCAACGAATACTCATCAGACACCCACACTTTGGAAGGATGCCCTGGCGTTTCGGTTCCGTTCATCTCCAAATTCGAGCGCCATGGTGTAGAGAGTGCCATGATTTCATGGTGGTTCACAGGTCTTCCTGGAAGATTGGGTAGTCTATTGACCAACAAGAACGAGCGTGGTGGCGGATGGTGGCTATACAAATGGTATGGCGACATGAGCGGCTACATGGCCAAAGTAACCCCTCCTAACGACAAGAGCGACGAGGTGGACGGTTTTGCAGCCGTAAACAAACAAAAGAAAGAGGCCAGCATCATCTTAGGTGGTAATACGGTAGGCAACATCTCTGTAAAAATCGCAGGCATACCCGCATCTTTCGGAAATCAAGTAAAGGTAAACGTTGAGTATGTAACTTGGGAAGACAAAGACAAAGCAGTTGCCGGAACAACACTAATTTCCAGCAAAGAGTTGGAAGTCAGCAACGGTTCGTTGACTGTTCCTGTAGAAATCACCAATCCATACTACGCTTACAGAATTTACATGAAGCCATCCGTTCCCCAAGGACCGTACAATGGCGTGGCACAAGTCATTCCAGGTTCCATCGAAGTGGAGAATTACGATGAAGGAGGAGAAGGCATCGCTTACCACGATGCAGACGACATAAACGAAGGAAAAGTTTACAGAACAAACGAAGGCGTTGACATCGATGGAAACGACAAAGACGGCTATGTTTTAGGTTGGACGCAAAAGGGGGAATGGGTAGAATACACTGTTGACGTAAAAGAAGAGGACACCTACATCTTCACCGCACGCGTAGCTTCCGGACTCGACGGATCAGCCTTCCGACTCTCCATGGACGGCAAAGAGATTTCTAACGTTGTATCCGTTCCAAACACAGGCGACTTCGGAGTATATACCAACATCAAGGGTTCTACATCCTTGCTAACCAAAGGAACTCATGTCCTTCGCATCTCCATCGAAGGTGCCTATGTAAATTTGGACAAGATTTCATTCCGTCCTGAAAACACGCCAATTGAGTACTCCTTCACCTCTCCTACTTCAGACACTAAAGTTTATGCCGGAGAATCTTTCAATATTGAATGGACTTCAAACGAAGAGTCAGAAGGCAACTACAATCTAAATTGGGTGGACAAGGATGGAAACGTAACAACCATAGAAAAAGGAGTCAGCATTCCTGGTTCATTCGAATCAATCGTACCAGAATCATACGAAGGCATGGAGGGTCACTATACTTTGACAAAAGTGGGAGGCGGTCTTATTCCTTCTAATTTCGATGGAAAAATGCACACAGTAACCAATCCATTGATTTGGGCAGACGTTCCTGACGTCTCGGTTATTCGTGTGGATGACACATACTATATGGCAAGTACGACAATGCACATGAACCCAGGAGTTCCTATCATGGCCTCTAAAGACATGGTTCGCTGGCGTACCATCAACTACGCTCACCAAGCATTGGACAACGGCGACGCTCTTAATATGAACAATGGAAAGAACGCTTATGGAAAAGGTTCTTGGGCTAGTTGTATCCGCTATAGGAAAGGTACTTGGTATGTTTTGACACCTTCCTATACAACCAACAGCTGTCACATCTTCAAGACCAAAGATATTGAAAGTGGCGTATGGGAATCTGCAAGACTACCTTTCTACCACGACCCATCACTCATCTTGGATGATGATGACCGCATTTACGTTGCTTATGGTTCTGGCAACATCAGCATTGTAGAACTCTCTGCAGATGCCATGTCTGTCAAATCAGGTTCAACACCTCGCACTTTGATTCAAAAGCCAGCTTCCATCGCAGGAAGCAACTTCTACGTTGAATGCGAAGGAACTCAAGTCATCAAGAAAGATGGTTACTATTACGTATTCCTTATCTCATGGCCTGCAGGCGCTTGTCGTTCCGTTCTTTGCTACCGCTCGAAATCCTTGACCGGACAATTCGAAGGAAAGGTTGTTCTTCAAGACAATGGCGTTGCGCAAGGTGGAGTATTCGACACTCCTGAAGGCAATTGGTACGGAATGTTCTTTAGAGACAACGGTTCCGTTGGTCGTATTCCATACCTGCTCCCTGTCTCATGGCAAAATGGATGGCCTGTTCTCGGAAACAATGGCAAAGTGCCATCAACACTCAATATGCCAGCCGGACAAGAGAATGGTTATGGGACTGTAACTTCTGACGAATTTGACGAGAAAGTCCTCCCATTGGAGTGGCAATGGAACCACAACCCAGACGCAAAGAACTGGTCTTTGACAAACGGATCTTTCCGCATCACAACAGGCCGACTCGACAGAGCCGTAGTGGATGCCAAAAACACTTTGACTCAAAGAACATTCGGTCCTAAATGTTCCGGATGGACAAAAATCAATACCGTAGGCATGAAAGATGGCGACTATGCAGGTCTTTGCGCATTGCAAGAATTGTATGGATTTGCAGGAGTTAAGGTAAACGGCAACAGCAAGAGCATTGTCATGGTTGATGCAAGTAGCGGCTCAGCCAAAGAAGCAGCAAGCATTCCTCTCAGCAGCAACGAAGTTTGGCTGAGAATTGATATGAACTATCAAAATCAAGCAGATAGAGCGTACTTCTTCTATAGTCTTGACGGAAAATCTTGGACAGAGTTCGGCAACAGCATAAAAATGGAGTATAAATTGACTCACTTTATGGGTTATCGCTACGGTTTGTTTAACTTTGCAACTAAGAATGTGGGGGGATACGTTGACTTCGATTTCTTCCGCATTGGAAATGATGTAAATTCTGCAATCTATTTGGATAAGTCAAGCGAAGAGACGCTATTGGCAAGCAGTGCTGACATCACAATTCTCAAAAGGTCAACAACAGAAGTTGCTCTGGAGAATGCCAACAATGCCAATTGCACAATCGCACCCAACCCTGCAACAGAATACGTTAAGGTTTCCGGTGTAAATGATCTCATCCAATTGGAACTCTACACGTTCGATGGCAAATTGATAAACACATCCAACAGTGACGAGATTGATTTGCCTGCAGCAGGCAACTATTTGCTACGTATCAAAACTGCAAACGGAGCCTTCTCAAAACAAGTGTTGGCAAAATAGTATAACAAAATTTAGATGTAAGTTATAATATTCTATTCGCGAGAATAGACAAACGTCAATTTAGGCATAATTATTGCTGAGACGTTTCTGAAAACGTTATTTTACGTTTTTCATTTATGTTTAATGGTTCATGAAACTACCGGTCACTGAGAAGTTGGCCGGTAGTTATTTTTTTAGGCATTGTCCATAACAGGTTGCGACGTGGAATAAGCCATTGAGTTTGACGGCAGAGTCAATTCTAAAATCAACCTGTCTATCAACAACTTACAACAACACTTGGTTCATTTTCACAAACGAGCCATTACCATTTTGCAATTTTTTTATAAAAAAGCGACAAAAAAGTACAAACGAATTATAGCCTCCAACAAAAAAACGCATCATTTTGAAATTATAATACGTCCTTATGAAGGGAAGCAAAAATAACTTTGCATCGAAACAAAACACATCGACAAGATAGAATTTGAACATAAACACTTATTATTTAAAATCATGAAAAAACAATTACTCGCGTTAGCACTATGTTGCTTTAGTTTGAATGGATTTGCCCAATGGGGCGGTGACTGGGGTGGCTTCGGCGGAGGTGGCTTCGGCGGAGGTGGCTTCGGCGGTTTCGGAGGAGGAGGAGGTTTCGGTGGCTTCGGTGGAGAAGGCAGCGAAAACCAAGGAAATATTGCTGATTTCCAATCCAAGAAAGACATTGATTACGTAGGCGACAACCACATTGGTCATAAATTGGACATCTATTTCCCTAAAGAAACAGGTAAAAAACACAATGTTGTCATCCACATTTATGGTAGTGCTTGGGGTAGCAATAATTCAAAAGGTTCAGCCGATTTAGGTTCAGTTGGCGTTGCCGCATTGGAAGCTGGATACATTTTTGTAACACCTAACCACCGAACATACAACGATGCTCTCTACCCTGCTCAAATCAACGACATTAAGGCCGTTGTTCGTTACTTAAGAGGTAATGCCGAGGAGTTAGGAATAGACACATCCTTCATCGCTATTTCTGGTTTTTCATCAGGCGGACACTTAGCCTCTTTGATGGGCGTAACCCGTGGCGACAAAAAAGTTTATACAGTAGGTTCTGCAACCATGGACATCGAAGGTAATCTTGGTAACTATACCAACGAAAGCAGCTGGGTGGATGCCGTTTGCGACTGGTCTGGTCCAGTTGACTGTCGCGACAAAAATTGCGGAAATCCGATTCCAATGGCACCAGAAAACGACATGGTGGGCGGTTGCAACGATCAACAATGCCCAGACAAGCACGCCCTACTCGGAGCAAACACATTCATCGATGAGAACTCAGCTCCTACTATGGTATGCCATGGTTCAAGCGACAATATTGTTCCTCAATGCGAAGGAAAGATGTTCTTCGACAACTTGGAAAAGGCTGGCGTAGTCTGCGAATATCATCCTCATACTGACGGACACGGTGTAAATGGTGCATACACCGACAAGATGATTGAATTCTTCAGAAAAGCAAGAGAGGCAAAAGCAGCAAAATATGCTGATCAAACAAAGGTTGCCAGCATATTTGCCAACGCACAAAACATCTGCATCGACAATAACCGCATTTACCTTTGCAAAGAAGGAGCAGACATCACTTCATTCGAATTGATGGATATGTCGGGCAAGGTTTTGATGAACGGCAAATTGGATGCTAACGGTATTGACATTACCAATCTTAGCGACGGTATCTACTTCCTCCGTACGCTCAACAAAGAGAATGCTAAATTGATCAAGTTCATCAAGTAAATAAAAGAGATTTTCATTCTACATATTATATTTAGGTTAACAAGAGTGAGAGGGTGCAGATTTGGGACTGCACCCTTTTGTTATTTCTGAGAGACATGAAACTCGCCCTAAGTCACGATTACCCTATCTAATTCTATTGCTGTCCGCTAAAAATTAAAAAGCATAAAACTCCAGTCCGCTATGCCTAT
>JAKSKZ010000066.1 GCA_024401475.1 Paludibacteraceae bacterium
GGAGATCGACAAGCAGTACGTCGGCCACTTCACGTTGTTGAGACGATAAAACTAATATAGAGACGTCCCCAAGGGGCGTCTCTATTTTTATCTAAGGGGCGTCCCTTTTTTTCAAGGGGACGTTCCTTTTTTTTATTCATCCCCAAGGAATATCCCTTTTTATACCCGTCCCAAATAGAGACGGGTTGTGAGACGATTGTCACATTGCCCATTTTGTTTTTTTTGATTGGAACGAAAACAGAATCACAACAGACCGAAGGCTGATGTTTTTTATATAAGGTTATTTGCTATTTTTGTTATAATCAATTTCAAAAGTTGATGCATACGAACAAAAAACAGATATGGTATGGAACAAAAGATAAACTTTACTAATAGAATAGCCCCCAGAAAAGGAACAAACATAAAAGAAGGGGAGTGCCATGTAGTGTTTCAAAATGACCTTCCGAACGGACTGAATGGTCAACAGTATATCATACATGAAAATGATGACGAGAAGATTTTGGAAGAAAATGTAGCAGATTTTATCAAGTTTGCCAAGTGCCATCCCGAGATTAAGTTTTTAGTGGTTGACGGTTATTGGCATCTATTCCCATCGAGAGATGTCGCCCCATTTTTCTATGTTGCAATACCGGTGGAGAATGTATATTTGCCCCAAAATTACTGGGAAATCTTAACCGAAACCGATTACAGCACAAAGCATCCAGTGAAACTAAAATATATACTATTGTCTAACCAAGTGCGATTTGGTTATGCAACGGCTTCTGATAACGGCAAAGTTTTGTATTTCGCTTTCCACGGGTTCCCTGACAGAAACGATGATTACTTTACATTGGTAGAAATTACAGAACAAGAACAAGAACGGTTGTGTGGAAAATATAAATACGGAGTTTGGGGTCATGAAGTGGGTGACCTGTTCCGCAACGAGTTTATTGAAAACCACCGTGTCTTTTCAGAAGGCTACCATTTGCCCGAGTTACTTTGGATATGAAATCACAAAGGGTATTTGGATAAAAAAGTCTGTTTTTTGTAATGAAACGGAAGGGTATAATATTCAAAAGGGAACGTCCCGAACATAGAAAAAAATCATCTTTGGATTGGATGATGCAAAACCCTTCAAAGAAGGCTGATGATTTCTTTAAATAGAGAATGCAAGTTCAATATAAAAAACTAACTTTGCATTGTGGCTAATTGATTGTCACTAAAAACGAAAATTATCCAAAAAATATATTTATGGTTGAAAATACAGCTGCAGAAGAACCAAAGAAGAGTTTGAACTTTGTCGAGGTTATTGTTGAAGATAATCTTAAGAACGGAAAAAATGGAAGCCGTGTACAGACTCGTTTCCCGCCAGAACCGAATGGTTATCTTCACATTGGTCATGCGAAGGCCATCTGTATGGATTTCGGAATTGCAAAGAAGTATGGAGGTGTTTGTAATCTCCGTTTTGACGATACGAATCCGACAAAGGAGGATTTGGAATATGTCGAGGCAATTAAAGAGGATATCAAGTGGCTCGGCTTTGAGTGGGGCAATGAGTATTATGCGTCCGACTATTTCCAGCAACTTTGGGATTTCGCAGTTAAATTGATAAAGGAGGGCAAGGCTTATATTGATGAACAATCATCTGAGGAGATTGCCGCACAAAAAGGCACGCCGACTCAACCTGGCGTTGAAAGTCCGTTCCGTAATCGTCCTGCAGAGGAGAGTATGGCTCTTTTCGAAAAGATGAACAAAGGCGAAATAGAGGAAGGAAAGATGGTGCTTCGTGCTAAGATTGATATGGCAAGTCCTAATATGCATTTCCGCGATCCGATTATTTATCGTGTCGTTAAAACCCCTCACCATAGAACAGGAACGAAGTGGCAGGCCTATCCGATGTACGATTTTGCTCATGGCCAGAGTGACTATTTTGAGGGTGTGACGCACTCTATTTGTACGTTGGAGTTCGTCCCTCACCGTCCGCTTTATGATTTGTTCGTAGATTGGGTGAAAGATGGAAAGGATTTGGACGACAACCGTCCTCGTCAGTACGAGTTCAACAAGTTGAATCTTAACTACACATTGATGAGTAAGCGTAACTTGTTGATCTTGGTGAAGGAGCATTTGGTGAATGGCTGGGATGACCCTCGTATGCCGACCTTGTGTGGTTTCCGTCGTCGTGGTTACACACCTCAATCAATTCGTAATTTTGTTGATAAGATTGGATATACGACATATGACGCTTTGAATGATTTCGCTTTGTTGGAAAGTGCAGTTCGTGAGGATTTGAATGCTCATGCAACTCGTGTTTCTGCTGTGTTGGATCCTGTTAAATTGGTGATTACCAATTATCCGGATGGAAAGGTGGAAGAGTTGGTGGCGATTAATAATCCAGAAGATGAAACGGCTGGTTCTCATACTATAGAGTTCAGCAAGGAGTTGTGGATAGAGCGTGACGACTTTATGGAGGATGCTCCTAAGAAGTATTTCCGTATGACTCCAGGTAACGAGGTCCGATTGAAGAATGCCTACATTGTAAAATGTACAGGGTGCAAGAAGGATGAGCAAGGTAATGTTGTCGAAGTTTATGCCGAATATGACCCGGAAACAAGAAGCGGAATGCCAGGAAGCGATCGTAAGGTGAAGGGTACAATTCATTGGGTAAGCTGTGGACATTGTCTTGATGCGGAGGTCCGTTTGTATGATCGCCTTTGGAAGGCAGAAAACCCTCGTGATGAGATGGCAGCCATCCGTGAGGCAAAGGGTTGCGATGCTCTTGAAGCAATGAAGGAGATGATTAATCCAGATTCGTTGACAATTAAGCAATGCTATGTGGAGAAATTCTTGGGCGAATCCAAACCTTTGGATAACTTCCAATTCCAACGCATCGGTTACTTTAACGCTGATTTGGATTCAACACCCCAAAAATTGATATTCAACCGTACGGTAGCATTGAAAGATTCTTGGGCTAAGGAGGCAAAGAAAAACTGATGGGTGATTCCCCCGTTAGATAAATAGGAGCGGACGTCTTTCTGTTGAAAACGTCCGCTCTTCTTTTTTAGTAAACCGATTTATTTTCTCTATTTTTGTAGAAATAAAAAGCAATAGATATGACTCAATTCACCCATTTGCACGTTCACTCTCATTTCTCTATCCTTGATGGTATGTCAAAAGTTTCTGATTTGGTCGATAAGTGTCGGGCAAACGGAATGCATGCTATGGCATTGACCGATCACGGAAATATGTTCGGAATCAAAGAGTTGACGGATTATGCAGGGAAGGTGAATGGCGCTTCAAAAAAGAAATTGAAAGATTTGGAGAAGTCTTTCAAAGATGAAACGGATGAAGAAAAGAAGGCCGCTCTTGGCAAGGACATTGAAGCCTTAAAGGCGAAGATGGAGAAGGAAATTCCTTTTAAGCCGATCATCGGAATCGAAGCCTATTGCGCTCGCCGTACCCTTTACGACAAGGATAAGGATGTGAAGGTAATCAACCCTGAGACGGGAAGGGAACAACGTGTGGATGCCAGTGGTTGGCACTTGATTCTGTTGGCAAAAAACAAGGAAGGCTACAAGAATCTTTGTAAACTATCTTCCATCGCTTATACGGATGGATATTACGACCGCCCGCGTATTGACAAGAACCTTCTGCAACAATACCACGAAGGGTTGATTGTCTGTTCTGCTTGCTTGGGAGGAGAAATCCCGCAACTGATTATCGCAGGGAAACTGGATGAAGCAGAGGCTTCTGTCCGTTGGTTTAAAGATCTTTTCGGTGATGATTATTACATTGAGTTGCAACGCCATGAGACGAACAAACCGAATGCAGAGACGGGGACTTTCCTTCGTCAGCAAGAGGTGATTCCTCATTTGGTGGAGATTGCGAAGAAGACAAATACGAAAATCATTGCTACGAATGATGTTCATTTCGTGGAGGAGGATCATGGCGAAGCTCACGACCGTTTGATATGTCTTTCGACAGGTAAGGAGTTGAACGACCCTAACCGTATGCACTATACAAAACAGGAGTGGTTAAAGACGCCGGATGAAATGGCGGCCATTTTCCCTGATTATCCTGAGGCGTTGGCCAACACCATGGAGATAGCCGACAAGGTGGAGGTTTACTCTATTGAGTCTGGCCCGATCATGCCGAAATTTGAAATCCCTGAATCGTTTGGTACGGAAGCTGAATATCGCCAGCGTTTGACGGATAAAGACCTCTTCGATGAGTTTACCCAAGATGAAAAGGGAAACGTAGTTATGTCGCAAGAGGACGCTGAAGCCAAAATAAAGAAGATTGGCGGATACGAAAAGTTATACCGTATCAAGTTGGAGGCTGATTATTTGGCGAAGTTGACGTGGGAGGGTGCTCGTGAACGTTACGGAGAGGAGTTGACGGAAGAGCAGCGCGAACGTATCGTTTTTGAGTTGCACATCATGAAGACGATGGGTTTCCCTGGCTACTTCTTGATTGTGAGCGATTATATTCGTGCGGCTCGCGAAGAGTTGAAAATGTATGTAGGGCCTGGTCGTGGATCGGCTGCCGGAAGTGTGGTGGCCTATTGTTTGAAAATCACCGATTTGGACCCTTTGAAATATGATTTGCTGTTTGAGCGTTTCTTGAATCCTGACCGTATCTCATTGCCCGATATCGATGTGGACTTTGAAGATACGGGAAAGATTTTGGAATGGGTGACTGAAAAGTACGGCAAGGAGAAGGTGGCGCGTATCATTACGTATGGTACGATGGCTACTAAATCGTCCATTGCCGATGTCTCGCGTGTGCAGGGCATACCGTTGCCTAAAGTGGCCCAACTGAAAAGTTATGTGCCTGATAAGTTCGACGATTTTGTGGACCCTGATACAGGTAAGACTTTTGCCGAAGAGAAGAAGAAGGCTCCGAAAGTAAAACTGAAGAACTGTCTTAAACTGGTGAAGGAGATGATTGAGGAGTATAACTCGGACGACGAGAATGTCTCTTCAATGCTGAAGTACGCCTCCCAATTGGAGGATACGAACCGTCAAATCGGTATCCATGCCTGCGGTGTGATCATTGGTGCGGATGATTTGACAAAGTTCGCTCCGATGTGTACGGTCAAGGACCGTGAAACGGGCCGAGATGTATTGGTGACGCAGTACGACGGACATGTTATCGAGAGTGTAGGCCTGATTAAGATGGATTTCCTTGGCTTGCAGACGTTAGCTATTATGAAGAACTGCGTCGAAAACATCAAGCATGCTAAGGGAGAAGATCTTGACATCTTTACCATTCCTATTGATGACGAGGCTACTTATCGACTTTTCTCAGAGGGACGCACAATTGCGGTGTTCCAGTTTGAAAGTCCCGGAATGCAGAAGTACTTGAGGGAGTTGGGTCCGACTTGTATTCAAGACTTGATTGCGATGAATGCTCTTTATCGTCCGGGTCCGATGGAGTACATCCCTAAGTTTATTAGTAGAAAACATGGTGATGAGAAGGTGGTGTATGACCTTCCCATCATGGAGAAATATTTGAATGACACTTATGGCGTCACCGTTTATCAAGAGCAGGTGATGCTTCTGAGCCGTTTGTTGGCTGGATTTACTCGTGGACAGTCAGATGCCCTCCGTAAGGCGATGGGTAAGAAGATCTTTGCCATGCTGGCAGAGTTGAAGCCTAAGTTTATTGAGGGAGGATTGAAGAATCCGCACATTCGTGATGGAATGGCGGAAAACATCTCCGACAAGGAGTTGGAGAGTACGTTGGAGAAGATTTGGAAAGACTGGGAAGCTTTTGCTTCGTACGCCTTCAATAAATCGCACGCTGCCTGCTATGCGTGGGTGGCTTACCAGACGGGATATCTGAAAGCCCATTATCCAGCTGAGTTTATGGCGGCCAACTTGACGACGAGTAAGGATAACATTAAGGATGTCACCAAGTTGATGGACGAGTGTAAGTCCATGGGCTTGAATGTAAAGGGGCCCGATGTCAACGAATCTGAGTTGAACTTTGCCGTGAACAAGAGCGGTGCTGTTTTGTTCGGACTGGGTGGCGTGAAAGGTGTCGGAGATGCGGCAGTAGAAGCTATTTTGCGTGAGCGCAACAAGAATGGAGAGTTTAAGAGCGTCTTCGATTTTGTGGAGCGTGTCAACCTATCGGCCTGCAACCGTAAGACGATTGAAAGTTTGGCGTTGGCTGGGGCGTTTGACTCGTTGAAGGATGTCAGTCGCGAGCAATTCATGGCTGTCAATACCAAAGGCGAGCAAATCTCAGAGGTGTTGGTGCGCTATGGCAATAAGGTGCAGAGCGATAAAGCGACGGCTTCCAATTCGCTATGGGGCGCTTTAGACGAAGCCATAGAGATAAAGAAACCGGAAATTCCTAAAGTGGAGAGTTGGTCGGTCCTGGAGCGTTTGAACCGAGAACGTGAATTGGTGGGCATCTATTTGTCGGCTCATCCGTTGGACGAATTCTCCATTATTTTGAAGCATGTTTGTAACACGAACATGGCTGATTTTGCAACGCCGGCATCTTTAGTTGGACGAGAAATTTCTTCCGGAGGCATGGTGACGGGCTGTAAAAACGGAACGACCAAGAAAGGAAATCCTTATTCGATTGTTACGATAGAAGATTTTTCGGGAGCACATGAGTTTCCTCTTTTTGGAAATGATTTTGTGGAACATGGCAGCCGTTTGCAAAATGGCTTCTTTGTCTATTTTACGGGTTCGTACCAACCAAGGAAATTTAATCCTCAAGAGGTTGAGTTTAGGTTTGGCCGTATTGAACTTTTGCCCAATGTGAAGGATACTTTGGTTGAGAAATTGACGTTGGAGATCTCTGAAGAGAAGGTGGACGCTAATTTCGTTTCTGATTTTGTCACCTTGGTGAAGGATAACCCGGGGAAGGTGAATTTGTATGTGAAGGTGAGGGAGCAGGAGTCGGGCTTGAATGTCGATTTGTTCTCACGTTCTGTGAAGGTGGACGTTTCTACGGAGATTGTCAATTATTTGCAATCAAAAGTAGAGGATGAGACGCTTACGTTCAAAATAAACTGATGATTCTCTTTCATTTGAAGGAAAAATATCATATTTTTGAAAAAACTCTTTAATTGGGTTTCCTCCCTTTGTGGATAAATTAGATGTGTATTGATATTCAGGTGGTTTTGCTATCTGCGTTTAAAAAGAATAATTTTAACATTTGAGATTATGGCATTAGTTATAACAGACACAAATTATGAGGAGTTGTCAAAGGATAATGATTTGTTGGTCATTGACCTTTGGGCAGAATGGTGTATGCCATGTCGTGCATTGTCTCCAATCATTGATGAATTGTCTCGTCAGTACGAAGGAAAGGTAGCAATCGGCAAGGTTGATGTCGATGAGAATCCAGATATTTGTGCAAAGTTTGGTGTTCGTAATGTACCAACGGTTCTCTTCATCAAGAAGGGCGAGTTGGCAGACAAGGCGGTAGGTGCTCTTCCTAAGAATGCGCTTGCTTCGAAGATTGATGCATTGATTTGATAAATATCTTAAAATGATATGGCAGGCACTAGTCTTGTAGGCTAGTGCCTGAATAAATCCGATACAGATTCGAATGATTTTTTCCTTTTAGCGGGTTTTGTCAATTGATTTGAGGATAAGGGGCTTTGTAAGAGTGTCCTTCCTTGTGTTGCCTTGATTACTTTCGGGCGATTTCTTGTTTTGTGTGGTCTGTGAAAGCAGGTTTCCGATTAGCATTTATAATCTTTTCTTTTGAGAAAAATGAAGAATTTAGTCGTATTAACAGGGGCAGGTATTAGTGCGGAAAGTGGCATAAGTACATTCCGTGATTCGGATGGATTGTGGGAGCAATATCGTGTTGAAGATGTGGCTACTCCGGAGGGCTTTATGCGAAATCCAGAGATGGTGCTTGATTTTTATAATCAAAGGCGCAAGGAAGTGTTGACTTGTAAGCCTAATTACGGTCACATAGGGTTGGCAGAACTGGAGAAACATTGCAAAGTAAATGTCATAACGCAAAATATTGATAATCTTCACGAAAAGGCGGGCAGCACATCGGTTTTGCATTTGCATGGCGAGGTGATGAAGGTCCGTTCCGTTAGAAATGAGGAACTTATTACGGAGTTGGATCCAGACCATTGTGATATACATATAGGAGATAAGGCTTCAGATGGCGCCCAGTTACGTCCACATATAGTATGGTTCGGTGAGGCGGTTCCCAATATAGAGCCGGCCATTAAGTTGGCAGAGAAGGCGGATGCTTTTCTGATAGTGGGAACATCGCTCAATGTCTATCCTGCAGCAGGATTGGTCGCTTATGTTCGTCCAAACGTTCCTGTCTATTTGATAGATCCTAAACCGGTTTCGGTCCCTTCCAATCTGAATATTAAGGTTTATAGGGAGGGAGCATCGGAAGGCATGAAGCATTTCATGGCTGATTTTTTGAGAGAGTTGTAATTTGTTCCTGTTCGCAATTGGTGTTTGTTAAAAATAGGTCGTGAAGGGTTTTGTTCGATGTGGAAATTCGAACTTAATCTTAAAATGAAGATAGTAATGTATTGCGATTTTGTAAATTATATGAGTCAGTTCCATCCAGTTTGGCACTTGTCGGACCAAATGGCTCCGTTTGTGGTGGAATTGGAGTTGCCTAAGAAAAGTGTATTGATTGAGAAGGGATCCATCTGCAATTATGCATATTTCTTGAATAAAGGACTGATGAGAGCCTATTATTCGGTGGGCGATAATGAAGTGACAGCTTGGTTGACTCATGAACATCAGTTTGTTACGGCAGTTCAGAGTTTCTACACCCGTACGCCGAGTTTGGAAACGGTTGAATCTTTGGAGTCTGTGCAGTTGTATGCAGTCCATTATGAGGATATGATGAAGTTTTGTTATCTCTATCAGGATTTTGCTCTTTGCATGTTTAAGATGATGCAAGCCTATAATGTCTTGAGGGAGATGCGGACATACTTGATTCGTGCGTTGAAGGCGCAAGACCGTTATGCGGTGTTGTGTCAGAAGGATCCTGACATGGTAAAGAGGGCTCCTTTGAAATACGTTGCCTCGTACTTGGATATTTCGCAAGAGACATTGAGCCGTATACGTAAGCAACAATCGTTGGAAGGCGTTTTGGTTCCAAACATGGATGAAGTGATTGAAGATTAATATTTTAAATTAGAAATAATAAATATATATGGCAGACGATAAAAAAGTGATTTTCTCTATGGTGGGCGTAAGCAAGGCGTTCAATCCACAGAAAAAAGTTCTTAATAATATTTACCTTTCCTTCTTCTATGGTGCTAAAATTGGTATCATAGGTTTGAACGGTTCTGGTAAATCCACTTTGTTGAAGATTATCGCAGGTTTGGATAAATCTTATCAAGGCGAGGTGGTTTTCTCTCCAGGATATTCAGTTGGCTATTTGGAGCAGGAACCTAAATTGGACGATGAAAAGACTGTAAAAGAGGTCGTTCAAGAAGGTGTGGCCGATGTGGTTGCTTTGTTGAAGGAGTTTGATGAAATCAACGAGAAATTTGCAGATCCAGAGGCTGATTTTGACCAACTGATTGCTCGTCAAGGAGAATTGCAGGAGTTGCTTGATCACGCTGATGCTTGGAATTTGGATAATAAGTTGGAGCGTGCGATGGACGCGTTGCGTTGTCCGCCAGAGGATGCCTTGGTGAAACATTTGTCAGGAGGCGAGCGTCGTCGTGTGGCATTGTGTCGTTTATTGCTTCAGCAGCCCGACATTCTTCTTTTGGATGAGCCTACCAACCACTTGGATGCTGAGTCTATCGATTGGTTGGAGCAACATTTGCAACAATATCAAGGAACGGTCATTGCGATTACGCACGACCGATATTTCTTGGATAAGGTGGCCGGCTGGATTCTCGAACTTGACCGTGGCGAAGGTATTCCTTGGAAGGGTAATTACACCTCTTGGCTGGAGCAAAAGACCAAACGAATGGAGCAAGAGGAGAAGCAGGCGAGCAAGCGAAGAAAGACGCTCGAACGTGAGTTGGAGTGGGTGCGTATGGCACCCAAGGCTCGTCAGGCCAAAGGTAAGGCTCGTTTGAATGCGTATGACCAATTGATGAATGAAGATCAAAAAGACCGAGAGGAAAAATTGGAGTTGTCCATCCCTAATGGACCTCGCTTGGGTAATAAGGTTATCGAAGCCATCGGCGTATCGAAGGCGTTTGGCGATAGAGTCTTGTTTGAAGATTTGAACTTTATGTTGCCTCCTAATGGTATTGTTGGTATCATTGGCCCTAACGGTGCTGGAAAAACAACTCTCTTCCGTATGATTATGGGATTGGAGAGCGTGGATAAAGGTACTTTTGAAGTGGGTGAGACAGTTCGTGTGGGCTATGTCGATCAAAACCATAAGGATATTGATCCTGAAAAGACTGTTTATCAGGTGGTTTCGCAAGGTGCGGAGTTTATCCGAATGGGAGGCCGTGAAGTGAACGCAAGAGCTTATTTGTCTCGCTTCAATTTCGCGGGTGCTGATCAAGAGAAGAAATGTGGCGTATTGTCGGGTGGTGAACGAAATCGTTTGCATTTGGCCTTGACGTTGAAGTCGGAGGCGAATGTTCTGCTTCTCGACGAGCCAACAAATGATATTGATGTGAATACGCTTCGTGCGTTGGAGGAAGGTTTGGAGAATTTTGCGGGATGTGCGGTAGTCATCTCCCACGACCGTTGGTTCTTGGATCGTATCTGCACGCACATTTTGGCTTATGAGGGAGATTCAAAAGTATTCTTCTTCCAAGGCTCCTATTCTGAATATGAAGAGAATAAGAAAATGCGATTGGGTGATTTGACACCTCATCGCATCCACTACAAGAAGTTGATGGAGTAGGGGGAATTAAGAATTATGAGTTAAGAATTAAGAAATTGGTGCGTTGGTCAACGTGGTGCGGGTGATGTAGGGGTGATCCCTTGTGGTCGCCCTGTAAGAATTAAGAATTTGGCGCGTTGATTAGCGTGATGCGGGTGATGTAGGGGCGATCCCTTGTGGTCGCTCTGAGAGAATTAAGAATTAAAATTTGCATCGGTTGCGGGACGTTGAATGGCAACGTCTCGCATTGATGCAATCCATTTTAGGACGGATAAGGTCCGATAATATATATCTTGTTTTGTGAGGTTTGGAGAGCGTTGTTTGCTTTTGATTTTACCTCCGTTTTGTTTAAAATAGTATGTTAGTAAAGACTTATGGTGCGGCGGTGCAAGGCATCCACGCGACCACGATTACCATTGAGGTGAATGTTTCTCAAGGTATAAAATTCTTTTTGGTTGGGTTGCCCGATGTGGCAGTGAAGGAGAGTCATGAGCGTATAGTGTCTGCTTTGCAGTTTATCGGTTTGAAATTACCTAAATATCAGACGGTTATTAATATGGCGCCAGCCGATATTCGAAAGGAGGGTGCATCTTATGATTTGCCCTTAGCCATTGGAATCCTGGCAGCCGCCGAGAAGATGAAATGCAATGAGTTGGATCGATATATGATTATGGGAGAATTGTCGCTCGATGGAACGCTTCAACCTATCAAAGGTGCTTTGCCCATAGCCATCAAAGCTCGTGAAGAGGGATTCAAAGGATTTATCTTGCCTAAACAAAATGCAAGAGAGGCCGCTGTGGTGAATGATTTGAAGGTCTATGGAGCAGAAAATTTGAAAGAAGTGATTGCTTTCTTGAATGGTGAGTTTGTCATAGAACCGACGGAGGTGGACACGCGTAACGAGTTCTTCAATAACCTTAATCATTTTGATTTCGACTTCTCCGATGTGAAAGGTCAGGAGAGTGTGAAACGAGCTTTTGAAGTTGCTGCGGCGGGTGGCCATAATATCATATTGGTGGGACCTCCAGGAGCAGGTAAATCCATGTTGGCCAAGAGGGTTCCGACTATTCTCCCTCCGTTAACTCTCCACGAGGCGTTGGAGACGACTAAAATTCATTCAGTGGCTGGACTTTTAGATAAAGGAACGTCGTTGATGACGCAGCGACCTTTTCGTAGTCCGCACCATACGATTTCAGACGTTGCCTTGTGCGGTGGAGGCGGATTCCCCCAGCCAGGGGAAATAAGCTTAGCGCATAATGGAGTTCTCTTTTTGGACGAATTGCCCGAATTCAAGCGAACAGTTTTGGAGGTGATGCGACAACCTTTGGAAGACCGCAAGATAACGATTTCGAGGTCAAAATCCACGGTGGAGTTTCCTGCGAGTTTCATGTTGGTGGCTTCGATGAATCCATGTCCTTGTGGTTACTATAACCATCCCGACAGGGCGTGCGTTTGCGGACCGGGGGTCGTTCAAAAGTATCTTAGCCGCATCTCGGGACCTTTGTTGGATCGAATCGACCTCCATGTTGAAATCGTGCCAGTACCCTTCGAAAAACTCTCTGAATTAGCACCTTCTGAACCGAGTTCGGCCATCCGGGAGAGAGTCATCAAGGCAAGAATGATACAACACGAACGTTTTAAGGATTCTCCGGGAGTCTTCTGTAATGCCCAGATGACGAGCCGCCAGATGAGGCAATATGCCGTCTTGGACGAGGCCGCCTCTTCCTTGTTGAAGTCTGCCATGCTGAAGATGAATCTCTCGGCAAGAGCCTACGACAGGATTCTCAAAGTATCCCGAACAATAGCCGACTTGGACAATTCGGAGAGAATACTCCCTTCTCACATAGGCGAGGCCATCAACTATAGAAACCTCGACAGAGAGGGGTGGGCGGGGTAAGGAGAATTAAGAGTTAAGAATTAAGAATTATTGCTGTCCGCTAAAAATTAAAAAGCATAAAACTCCAGTCCGCTAGGCCT
>JAKSKZ010000067.1 GCA_024401475.1 Paludibacteraceae bacterium
CACATTTCAACGGACTTTACCATCTCTTTTCGATTGAGGGGGTTGTTTTTCAAAAAAAACAGTCCGCTACGCGTATTTATAGGCCTAGCGGACTGGAGTTTTATGCTTTTTAATTTTTAGCGGACAGCAAAAATAAGCTATAATCAATCATACACAAAAGTGGCTGGTTTCTCGTTGGAAATCAGCCACTTTTATCAAAATCAATATCGTACTTATTTCACAATTTTCAGAATACAGGAGCTGCAAAAATTTTCACATCGTCGGCCGTAATTGTTTGCGAACAAAGAATAATCATTCGCTCCACTACATTGCGTAATTCTCGGATGTTACCTGTCCATTTGAAATTCTTCAATTCCTCCAAAGCGTCATCCGTAAATGTCTTTAGATGAACACCCTGCTCTTCGCAAATCGTTTCACAAAAATAGTGGACCAACAAAGGTATGTCGTCCGTTCTCTCTCTCAAAGGTGGAATCTGAATAGGGATTACATTCAAACGATGAAAGAGATCCTCTCTAAAATTACCCTCCTCTATCTCCTTCTTCAAATCTTTGTTCGTAGCCGCAAAAACACGAACATTCACCTTAATACTCTTGTCGCTACCGACTCTTGTCAACTCCTTCTCCTGCAACACACGAAGCACCTTCGTCTGAGCAGAAAGACTCATATCTCCAATCTCATCCAAGAAAATTGTTCCTCCGTCTGCCTGTTCGAATTTTCCTATGCGTTGCTTGATGGCTGATGTGAAAGAGCCCTTCTCATGACCGAACAACTCACTCTCTATCAATTCAGAAGGGATGGCCGCACAATTCACCTCAATAAAAGGAGCATTCGCTCGGTTGCTCATTTCAAACAATTGGCGAGCCACCACCTCTTTTCCCGTACCATTCTCGCCCGTTATCAGAACTCGGGCATCCGTAGGGGCTACACGGGCTATTATCTCACGCAAACGTTGCATGGATGCTGACTCCCCTATCATCTGAGACGACTTAGAGACTTTCTTCTTCAAAACCTTCGTCTGTTGAAGCAAATTTTGATGATCCAAGCCATTGCGCACACAAACCAAAAGACGATTCAAGTCAATTGGCTTTTCTATAAAATCAAATGCTCCCTTCTTTATGCACTCTACCGCTGTATCAATGTTTCCGTGACCAGAAATCATGACAACGGGTATGTCAGGATAAGATTCATGCAAATTCTCCAACACCTCAATACCATCCATCTGAGGCATCTTAATGTCGCAGAAAATCAAATCAAACTTCTCCTGCTTCGCCACCTCCAACGCCTTCATTCCGTCTTCCGCCACTGAAACTGTATATTTCTCAAACTCCAAAATATCCTTCAGCGTGTTACGGATACTGCGTTCATCATCTATGATTAAAATCTTCGACATTCTTCATCTTTTAGAGAGTTGTATCAACCCCCATAATTAAACATTCCGACATCAATCTACTTCCGACGACATCGGTGTCTTTGTATTCTTCACACTGCTCAACGTCGCCTTGATAGAACCAACCTTAATCTTTGCTGTCACCAACAACGGAACATGGTTCTCATCATCAGAAACATAGATTGTCATATCATCATCGTTCTTAAACAAATCACCTGTGATCAATTTGGGAACGAATTTCAAAGCCTTGTACTTCTTGCCCGATTTCAGTTTAATAGTCTCCTTGCCTACATATTTTAGGCCAAGATTATACACTTCGCTATCAAACATCATATTGAATCCGACAAGCGTGTTAACCGGAACCGTTGACATGTCCAAATTTCGGAACTTATAGCAAGTTGAGACCAAATCATTTACGTTATTGGCAACTATTGCCGTATCCTTCCAATGTCTTTTGTTTCGAATAAAATCCATATAAACACTAGCGCTATCCTCGCCATGGACATAGTTATACTGCTTATTGCAATAGTATGAGTCCTCGTGCTTCACCTCCTTATAATAAGAAGGCATAACAGTTGCAGCATTTACTCGAGACATGAATGTATCACGAATCGTATACATCTTATCAAACGAACTGCGAGTTTTACCTGAGACATAAAGATCATAGCACTTCTCGCCGTCCTTCATGCTCTCCTTCACATTAAAAGTGACATCACCTGCATGAATCCATATAAAACCCCAATTGAAATATATGTTATATACAGCCGATTCGCCAGTCTGAAAAACACACTCATCCTTGTATCTGACCTGCGCTCCAACCTCGCCTGCAATCAACGAGAATAGAAGAACAAATACATAAAACATTCTACTTTTCATACCCCATAATTTTTACTCGTGAACCATCTTGAAAATACGATTCCAGCGGACTTCCGACAAGAGGCCGGAGAGGATAGGCTTATCCTTGTCAAACGACAACCAGATAAAGATCGGTTTGCCCACGATATGGTCTTCTGGCACAAATCCCCAATAACGCGAATCGGCCGAATTATGACGATTGTCACCCATCATCCAATAGTAATCGTACTTAAACGTATAAGAATCCACAGAAGCTCCATTGATAAAGATAGAACCATCCTTCACCTCCAAGACATTATGCTCAAAATTACGAATGATAAGTTCATACAACGGAAGATTCTCAATTGAGAGTTTCACAGTCGCCCCCTTCTTTGGAATCCAAATCGGACCATAATCATCACGAGTCCAACCAGTCTTCATATTCAAAGGGAAAGTCTTATCTTCTCCCATTATTCCATCGGGCTCCTTTGTAATCGAAATCAAGTTTTTAAATTTCGAAACGCGAGTATAGGCCTCCTTCGTAAGAGGAAGACGATAGATGAAATTCATTCTTGCCTCCTCGTCCATTTCATAACCCATATCAGCCAACACTTGATAAGCCTCTCGCCTAGGATTAATCAACATCCTATCATCAAGACTGATGCCGAGAGACTCGAACGCACGATCTTCGATTTTCGACTTCATCTCGACAAAATAGTTATATTGCAAGCCTGGAATCTCCTTCTGTTTCTTTCCATTTACATAGACATCCCCCTTTATGATTTGAAGCGAATCTCCCGGCAAGGCCACAGCACGCTTCACATAGTTCTCTCTACGGTCAATCGGACGATAAATAATCTCACCAAACTTTTCTGGATGAGACCATACAAAATCACGACCATAAATGTGAACCAATTTATAATAATCAGGGTTCTGCATTTTCAAAGCCACCGTGTCTCCAACTGGGAAGTTGAAAACAACGATATCATCATGTTCTACTTGTCCGAGGCCCTTCAAGCGTTTGTATTCGCACTCCGGATGATCAAGATACGACTTCCCTCCAAGAAACGTATTGTGTTCCAATGGGAAAGCGATCGGCGTTATCGGTGAACGAGGTCCATAACTCAATTTGCTTACGAAAAGCATATCGCCCACCAACAACGACTTCTCCAATGAAGACGTAGGAATCTTATAGTTCTGAAAGAAATAGATGTTAATCACATATACTGCAACCAATGCGAAGATGATGGCATCCGTCCATTCAGCAAACCAACGCAGAATCGGATTGTTCACCTCTTTCCATTTCCCCCAGTTGACATACTTAGTTACGTATATTTCCAAGAACACTGGGATTAAAAGCAACACCCAATAGGCATCCGCCCATATTGAAAAAAGCACACACGCAATTGCAGCAAAGGCAAATTTCAACCATTGCTTCGTCGGAGCAGCTTTCAGCCTTTTCAAGAAATCTTCCTTATCTATCTTCATTGTCAATTTCCTTTTGGAATTAGAATTTCAACATGTCGTCCATTCCCAACAAGCCTTTCTTTCCTGCAGTAAACTCAGCTGCCACAACGGCACCAAGTGCAAATCCTGCACGACTCTTAGCATTATGGTCTATTGTGATTACATCAACGTCACTTTCATAACGAATAGTGTGGATACCAGGTACCTCACCCTCTCTAATAGAACTAACCGGCATTTCGTCTTTGGCACAAGCTGTAGAACCCGTTACCGAACCATCAGGGTTAGTAAGCGTACCCTTCACCCATTTTGACTTGCGATCAATATTATCAACGATACCCTCTGCCAATGTGATAGCAGTTCCACTTGGCCAATCCAACTTGTGGATATGGTGAACCTCGCTCATCGAAACCTCATAGTTGTCAAAGCCGTTCATAATCTTTGCCAAGTACTTGTTGACGGCATTAAAGATATTGACACCAATACTATAGTTAGACGACCAGAACAAAGTGTATCCATTCTTTTCAATCTCGCACTTCAAATCGGCTGGGTTCCATCCTGTTGTGCCTGAGACAACAGGCACTCCCGCCTTAAAACAATTCTTCACATTGGAAAGTGCAACTTCCGGACGTGTAAACTCAATCGCAACATCGGCACTCTTGAAAGCAGCCGAATCGAAATCCTCCAAGTTGTCTATATCAATGATCGATACAATCTCATGACCACGTGATTTAGCTATTTGTTCGATGGTCTTTCCCATCTTTCCATATCCTATCAATGCAATTTTCATCTCTATCTTATTTTAATTTATTTCTTACTCATTCTCAAGTACGACACAAAAGCCTCTTCAAAAGTTTTTCCCTTGTACGGATATGCCTATCATGACCGTCTCCGTCTCAAGGTTATTCCAAGCGGAGTGAGGAATTTTGCCTTCCACCAAAAAGGATTCGTTTTTATGAATCACCACCTCCCTGTCACCATAAAGGATTTTCGCCTCACCCTCCACAACAATAAACAGATGATTGTGAGGATGCGTATGTTGCTCCAATGGGCCACCTCCGTTCAATGTCATATAAGCAATGGCGCCATCAACAATTTCACCCATTGCACCAAACAATTTCTTTGCCTCGAAATTGACATGGGCAGGAGGTGTCATAAAACCCTCTTTCATACCTTTTTGTTTTATTTCCTTATTAAGGCAAAAGTATTAAAAAATTCGTTACCCTTTAAAGTTGTAAGGATGAATATACTTAACTTTTCATAAAATGGTCTCTAACAAAAAGAGATTTTCGACAGTTTCGGCAAAAAACGACAATAATCCAATTGTAAAGGAAGGGGTTGTTTTACAAAAATAAAGTATCTTTGTAGGATATTGAGCGATTTTCACTTCTCAGTTCTTGTGGTCGTCTTTAAACAGACGCACAAACATTTAAGAATTAATAGATATACAAAATATGGAGAAAAAATTCAAACGGACAACCGTCACTTCTGCACTCCCATATGCAAACGGACCTGTCCACATTGGTCACTTGGCAGGTGTATATGTGCCAGCTGACATCTATGTCCGCTACCTTCGATTGAAGGGAGAAGAGGTAATCTTCATCGGCGGTTCCGACGAGCACGGTGTGCCAGTTACCATTCGTGCGAAAAAAGAGGGCATCACGCCTCAAGATGTGGTCGATCGTTACCACACTATCATCAAGGATTCCTTCAAAGAATTTGGAATCTCTTTTGACGTCTATTCCCGCACCACTTCAGACATTCACCATAAGTTGGCTTCAGACTATTTCCGCAAACTTTATGACAAAGGCGAATTCGTAGAACAAACTAGCGAACAATACTACGACGAGGAGGCTAAGCAATTCTTGGCAGACCGTTACATCGTGGGAGAATGTCCTCGTTGCCATGCACAAGGTGCATACGGTGACCAATGTGAAAAATGCGGTAGCACACTCTCCCCAGAAGAGTTGATCAACCCAGTCAGCAAATTGTCTGGAGCAAAACCTGTAAAACGTGAGACAAAGCACTGGTTCTTGCCTTTGAACAAACACCAGGAGTGGTTGAAAAAATGGATTTTAGAGGACCACAAGGAGTGGAGATCAAACGTATATGGCCAATGTAAAAGTTGGTTGGATATGGACTTGATGCCCCGTGCCGTGACTCGCGACTTGGATTGGGGAATCCCTGTTCCAGTGGAAGGTGCAGAAGGGAAGGTACTTTATGTATGGTTCGACGCTCCTATCGGTTACATTAGTAACACAAAAGAGATATGCGACGCCAACCCTGCAAAATATGGTAATTGGGAGAAGTGGTGGAAAGACGAAGAGACTCGTTTGGTTCACTTCATCGGAAAAGACAACATTGTCTTCCACTGCATCGTCTTCCCTGCCATGTTGAAAGCGGAGGGCAGCTACATTCTTCCAGACAACGTGCCAAGTAATGAGTTTTTGAATCTTGAGGGTGACAAAATCTCTACATCCAGAAACTGGGCAGTATGGTTGAACGAATATTTGGTTGACCTTCCTGGCAAGCAAGATACACTTCGTTATGTATTGACCGCCAATGCACCAGAAACAAAAGATAACGACTTTACATGGAAAGACTTCCAAGCTCGCAACAACAATGAGTTGGTAGCCATCTATGGTAACTTCGTAAACCGTGCTTTGGTTTTGACGCAAAAATATTTCGACGGAAAAGTTCCTGCACTCTCGGCAATGACCGACTACGACAAGGCAACCCTTCAAGAGTTTGCCGACGTAAAAGATCGTCTTGAGCAGTTATTAGACAACTTCAAGTTCCGCGATGCACAAAAAGAGGCCATGAACTTGGCGCGCATCGGTAACAAATATTTGGCAGAGACAGAACCTTGGAAGATAGCTAAAACAGACATGGACCGCACTGCATCCATCTTGCATATTGCTCTCCAAATCGCAGCCAACTTGGCTATCGCATTCGAGCCATTCCTTCCTTTCTCTTCGGAGAAACTTCGTAAGTTGCTGAACATGGCTTCTTTCGAGTGGAATCAATTGGGCCGTATCGATTTGTTGAAAGCTGGAGAGCCTTTGGAGAAGCCCGAACTTCTTTTCGAAAAGATTGAGGACGACGTCATTGATGCTCAAATCCAACGTTTGGAAATAATCAAGAAAGAAAACGAACTCAGCAACTGGCAACCAGAGCCTATCCACGGAGAGAGCACTATCGACGACTTCTGCAAAATGGACATCCGCGTAGGAACTGTTTTGGAATGTCAAAAAGTAAAGAAATCGGACAAACTGCTCCAATTCAGAATTGACGACGGAATGGGCGGACGTACCATCCTTTCCGGTATTGCCAAGTCATAT
The DNA here is from genome assembly GCA_024401475.1 of Paludibacteraceae bacterium. Lineage (GTDB taxonomy): Bacteria > Bacteroidota > Bacteroidia > Bacteroidales > Paludibacteraceae > RGIG10190. The sequence continues at coordinate 7,027 of JAKSKZ010000067.1, forward strand.
CCAGATCCACAAGAGTTGGTGGGCAAGCAAATTTGCTTCATAGCAAACTTCCCCGTTCGTAAGATGATGGGAATCGAGAGCCAGGGCATGATTCTATCCGCAGTCAATTCAGACGGCAATTTGAGTGTTATCACCACATCTAAAACCGTTGCTAACGGTGCTGAAATAGGATAAATTTACAATGGTAGAGGTGAAAACACCTCTACCATTTTTATTGCATAATTTCATAGAAAATAATACGATGGAAAAACAAAAGAGATTTTTCTTAACAGAAAAAGAGATACCAACAGCTTGGTACAACATCGTGGCTGACATGAAGAATAAGCCACTTCCTATGCTCAACCCTCAAACCAAACAACCTATCACAGTTGATGAGATGAGCGTTCTTTTCAACCGTGCTTGTTCTGAGCAAGAGTTGAACACTACAGATGCTTGGATTGAGATTCCAGAGGAAGTTCGTGATATGTACAAGAACTACCGCTCCACTCCACTTGTAAGAGCTTATGGTTTGGAAAAAGCATTGGATACTCCTGCTCACATCTATTTCAAAAACGAGAGTGTAAGCCCTGTTGGTTCTCATAAGTTGAACTCGGCTTTGGCACAAGCATATTATTGTAAAAAAGAGGGGGTTACCAACATCACCACAGAGACCGGTGCCGGACAATGGGGAGCTGCTCTTTCTTACGCAGCAAAGGCTTTCGATTTGGAATTGGCTGTTTACATGGTAAAGATTAGCTACAACCAAAAGCCTTATCGCCGTTCCATCATGCAAACCTACGGTGCACAAGTGGTTCCTTCACCAAGTATGACTACACGCGCTGGAAAGGACATTTTGACCAAGAACCCTAACTACCAAGGTAGCTTGGGTACAGCTATTTCAGAGGCTGTAGAGTTGGCTATGCAAACCCCTAACTGCAAATATGTATTGGGTAGCGTATTGAACCACGTAACACTTCACCAAACCATCATCGGTTTGGAGGCTGAAAAGCAAATGGCAATGGCTGGCGAATATCCAGACATCGTTATCGGATGCTTTGGTGGTGGTTCTAACTTCGGTGGTGTATCATTCCCATTCATGCGTCACAACATCTTAGACGGCAAGAAAACTCAATTCTTGGCTGCAGAGCCAGCCTCTTGTCCTAAGTTGACACGTGGTGTATTCCAATACGATTTCGGTGACGAGGCTGGTTACACTCCTATGTTGCCAATGTACACTTTGGGACATAATTTCTCACCTGCTCACATCCACGCTGGTGGTCTTCGTTATCACGGAGCAGGAACAATTGTTAGCCAATTGATCAAAGACGGCATGATGCAAGGTGTTGACATTCCACAACTCGAAACATTCGAGGCTGCAACCTTGTTCGCTAAGGCTGAGGGTATCATTCCTGCACCAGAGTCATCACACGCCATCGCAACAGCTATCCGTGAGGCTAAGAAGTGTAAAGAAGAGGGCAAGTCAAAGGTGATCCTATTCAACTTGTCAGGACACGGTTTGATCGATATGACCGCTTACGACCAATACATCTCTGGCGATTTGACCAACTACGAATTGCCTGACCAAGAGATTGCTGAAAACGTCAGCAAATTGGAGAAGATTATTAAGTAAGAGGCTTTTCAAATAGAAAGAGAAAAGGCTGCTCAGATAATGGGCAGCCTTTTTTGATAAATACAAAAACAATCTACAACTTCCATATTACAAAAAAAGAGCATCACCATCGGCAATGCTCCTTTCCTTTTTTTATTTCGTCATTTATTACTTTACAATCAATTTAGCCTGATATATATTACCATTAGCCTTTACAGTTAGAATATAAACGCCTGATGGTAGATTTGATCGTTGAATGATAAACGAACCATTAACAGACTCTACTCCCTTGTTCATCAAAGTTCCACTTATGCTTGAAAGCGTCCACTCAATCTGACTTCCTCCTTCATTTGGCATATTGACGATGCATTGGTCAATCATAGGATTGCCATCAACAGAAAACTCTTTAGAAGACTCTACAGCCATAATTTCGGTGCCTTCCGAATCACTAATAACAATAGCCAATTCAAGAGTGACATCCATTAGACCTCCCAACAATGTTATCTTAACAGGATATTCACCCAACTCATCTAAAGCAGTACCCCAAATGGTGATTTTTCTTTCGCCATTAATAATATCTGCAGTAAGTCCTTCTGGTAGTCCATCAACGATAGCGATATCTGCATTAAGCCATGTTAATATAATAGGTTCTATTTTGCTATTTTTATTAACATTGACAATCACATTTTCTGGTGCTATAACAAAAAGAGGATCTTCAGAATACAAAACTTTAATAGTACCCGTCTTTACAGCAGACTCAGCATTTCCGATAGTCGTAACCGTAAACGGATAATCACCAGGCTCTGCATCAACTACACCACTTATATAGACCTTACTCTCTTCCTCTGAAATTTTGTACTCAACTCCCTTTGGAAGACCCTCAATAACAACACCTTGTGCATTTTCCCATGTATAGGCAAAATCTACGATAGTCTCACCCTTCTTAACAGATTGGCTGCTGCTACCAGCTCCATTTTTAATCAATTGTGCAGCACCTTCAAAAGGAACAGTAATCGTACCACCTGTGTCTGTCACTTCGTTGCCATCCATTGCGCCAACCGTCACAAGCGAATACTGATAAACACCTGCCTTTGTAGGCGTTCCTCCAATCTTAATTTGTCCATTTGCCACTGTTGCCGTTACGCCAGGAGGCAATGTTCCTACCACCTTTACACTTGTAGCATTCACAAAATTGTAAACAGTCGTAACCATAGCCTTACCAACAGCAACAGTTTGATTACGAGCACCACCAGAACCCCATCTTCCAATACCAGCAGGTCCAGCATTTCTTAAACTTCTATAATATTCAAGAGGGCTATAACCCAAATGTGGCGGTTGATTATATCCACAATTCTGCCAAGCAACGGCCATATCATAAACGTGGTCGTCGCGCAGCCAAGGCAATTTATACGGACTCTCTATCGTAGTAGAATAAATAGTCAAATAATAATGACCATTGACCACAGTCCAAAATACAGACTCCTCTCGCCAATCGCCTAATATGTCGGCCTGCAAACAAGGATTATATTTTGTCGCATTATTTTGGTTTGCACCCCATTGCAATTTTTGGCCTTCTACGACAATGTTCAAGCCATAAGTGTGAACACGTGACCAAGTCTTTTCTTTACTATCCCACTTATCGACATGTGCACGATCAGTATATTCCTCCAATAAATCACCATCCCAGAATATACGAGAGTTGATAGAACTGCTATTAGTAGATCCCACATGCCATGGAGCGATTTCCTTTCCTTTACAAGTAAATATGTTAGCATTGCTCCACTCAAAACATTCAGCACCATCATAAGTACTATCACAATCCAAAATCAGACCTCTTCCGGTATCACCGCCTGTTTGAGCTTTCGACATCAACACTCGACCAGTCTTAGCATCCAACAACGCACAATCGTATATAGCCGTATTCTCCTCGGTAATCATAAAATACTCCAACCCATCGTTAGTAGGATCAAACTCACCCAAGTGAGTTGCATCACCATGTCCTAATCCTGTGCGCCATAAGAGTTTTCCATCATGATCCAAACAAGCAGCACCTACGATAATCTCATCGTAGCCATCACCATCTACATCACCACAGGTTATACTATGCGCGCCTTGTCCGTATATGCCTTGTCCTGCACGATCGGAGGTATGTTTCCACAAATTAGACAATGTCCTTCCGTCCCAAGAATAAGCGGCAGCATAAGAATAGGTATATATTCCTCGAGTTGTCACCGCACAAGGTTTTGCTTGTCCATTAACAGGCAAGAATGCCACACATCCCTTCATCCAATTTCCACGATGGCCATAAGTTGCACCATCTGATTTATCGTTGCGATCATCCCAGTCGCTTTGAATATTGAAGTATGGCCAATAATCAATCGTTGCCAATTCTCTACCATCCTTACCACTGAAACACGTAATCCATTCCCTTCCTTTGTCTGTAATAACGCCAGCACCATTTATAGAAGAGGCATAATGATCTGCATCTGCTGCTGCTCCTTTAGACAGGAAATTTCCAGTGGCATCTTTAGATCCTTGAGCTGTTTTCACAATCAATTCACCATAACCATCTCCATCAAAATCATAACAAAGGAAGACGAAACGGCAACCAGCCAAGACATTCGGACCAAGATTAATACGCCACAAAAGAGTACCATCCAACTTCAAACAGTCCAAAATAGGAGGAGCGGTAGCAGCTGCAGTTGCACCCGTTCCACCTTCCCAACACATAATGATTTCTTGTTCCCCATCGCCATCCATATCGTATGCGGAACAATCGTATGGAGAATAGGTCACTTCAGTTCCAGTAGGCAATTTATAAGAACCTGGATGTTTTAATAATAGATTACGATAGTAAGCATCATCACACTTAACTCCCGACTGCGAATCGATAAGAACTCCATCCTTGTCTAAAACCTCAAGGGATAAAGTAGCATTAGCATAATTAGATGAAATAGAAACATTAGTCCTATCAGTAAGGGTACTTACTAGATTTCCATCTGCATACAATTTGTATGTAGTTGATTTATGAGCGTCCGTATTTCTCATACGCCAACTCACATAGACACTATTACCATTTCTGCAAGCCCAGAGACCTCGCGATTGCTTAGCTGCTGCATAAAGGTCAGCATAGCATATTTGCAATAAAGCAAATAGTGTAATAAGTGGTAAAAATAACTTTCTCATCATTCTATGTTTTTATGGTGTTTGGTTCTATATATACAATTCACAAAAATACATCATATTTTGAATTGACAAAGCATGAAGGAGAAAATTCAAGATACTCAAACAAAAAAAGGGAGCGTCCCGTAAGGAACGCTCCCCTGTAAGATGGCGGCCACCT
>JAKSKZ010000068.1 GCA_024401475.1 Paludibacteraceae bacterium
ACGCCAAGTTGGACAACTTCACCGAGCAAGACCCTTTGTTCAACAACTCTGTCGCTGCCAAAATAACAAAAGAAGACACAAACAATTGGAATGCAAAACTATCAGAGGAGAAGGATCCAATCTATACAAAATCTCCAGCCGCAAGCATCAAAGAGCAGAACATTCAACAATGGAACGCAAAAGTTGACAGTACGACATATATGAATAGTGCTGCAGCAAAAATCACCCAAAACGATGTAGCCAATTGGAACGCTAAGTTAGACGCATCTAAACTACCCGCAAATGTCAGTGCCTTTAATAATGATGCGGAATATGTAAAGAAACAAATACTAAACGATTCCATCAAAGCGATAAGCAATCGACTTGGTAGTACCATCAGCACTCTCCAAGAAAACAACAAACAACTTTCTGCAAAAATAAAGAAGTTAGAAGAAGACTATAGCGAGCTATTCGAAACAGTAAACAAAATAGGAAACCTAACAGACAAGATTGCTCAAAGTGCTTTGGCTTATAGAAGGGCAGAGACAACCTCCTACCCTTTAAAATTCAACAATTGGAACAACACTCCCGATGCATACAATGCTTTACAAGATGGTGATCGAATCATATTCATCATCCGTCACTCCATCAGAAGTGAGGAATCTGCATTTGACAGTAAGCTAACCAAAGAAGGCATCAATTTGGCGAAAGAGGTAGGTGCGAAACTCAGAGGAGGGAAAGCAACTGCTAATGACGCATATTATGGGTCTACAAACTATCCAAGATGTATGCAAACCAGTTTTTACATCGCACAAAGCCGAGGCGACTCCAACTGGAAAGATTCGTCTATGGTGGTAAACCCAATCTCTGAAATTTTGCAAACTTATTACTCTTCTAGTACAGACTGGGATTATTTTGCCAAGTTGTACGAACAATCTCCAGAGGTGACAAACGACCTATCGGTCAAGATGATCAATCGTCTTTGCCAACTCAGCGAAGGCAAAACATTTGCATGGTTTACGACGCACGATTTCGTTGCCGTACCTCTTTGTTCTTGGGCAAGCTATGGTGCAATAAATTTCAAAAGACCTAACTGGATCAATTTTCTCACGGGCGTGGCAGTAATCGTTCATCCAGACAACTCTTGGGAAGTATATCCTGTAAAATGCAACGACAGCCCTTATAGTTCCGTCAGCTGGTATAAGTGATAATATTCACCATTATAGGAGAGCGACATTTTCATTGTGGATGGAAATGTCGCTCTCTATTTTCAATTCTCAAAGGAATAAAATCCTTATACAAAAAAAATCCAACAAGCAACGTTGCTTATTGGATTTCTTGCACGGAAGGAGAGGCTCGAACTCCCGACACCTGGTTTTGGAGACCAGTGCTCTACCAACTGAGCTACTCCCGTATCAATTTCTTTAGGAACCCCCTTCCGAAATCGTGTGCAAAGGTAACACTATTTTTTAATTTTCCTACAACTCACGCATGCTTTCTTCAAAAACAGATCATTTTTCTTTCATTTTTCAGCACATAAATGTCATTTTTGTTAATTTTGTAGGAAGTAACGCAAGTAATATTGTATTACATAATAATTACGATAGATTTTCATCTTTAAACGATAATGAGAAATTTCATACTAAGATTAATAGGGGTCGCCATGCTCCTTTCCTATTCGCTTTGCTTCAATCTAAGAGCAGAATATCACAATGACATTTTAGGCAATGGTTATCTGAGCCGCACCATTGACCAACCCGACGATTACGACGGGAAGGTTGTCTGTACGATTGTCAAAAAAGAGGCTCAAGCAAAATCAAAAAAGGCAATCATCTATGTTCATGGCTACAACGACTACTTTTTCCAAGTAGCACTCGGCGACAGCATCAATGCTCACGGATACAACTTCTACTCCGTTGATCTCCGCAAATACGGAAGGTCGCTTCTCCCTCACCAAGATCTCTATTTCTGCAAAAAAATGGATGAATACTATGCCGACATAGACACAACCATAGCCATTGCACGAGAAGAGGGAAACGAAAACATCATTTTGTTGGGGCACTCGACAGGAGGCCTCAGCCTTGCCCTCTATTTGGAAGACAACCAAGCCCAAAGGAAAGTCGACGCCTTGATCCTCAACAGTCCATTTCTCGACTGGAACCTAAGCAAAACAATGGAGAACATCATCACTCCTTGCGTCAGCTGCTTGGGTGCTATATTTAAAAGGATAAAAGTCCAAGGTGCATCCGATTGTCCAAGCGGTTATGCCCAAAGTCTGCTCAAAGATTTCCACGGAGAGTGGGAATACAACACCGCATGGAAGACCTCCGAAGGACATCCTAAACGTTCCGGCTGGGTGCGCGCCATTCACCGCGGACACAAAAAAACTCAGAAAGGGCTTAACATTCAATGTCCAATCCTATTGATGAGTAGTGACGCATCTGCGGAAGAGACAGACGATTGGAACGACATCTTCTTACATACGGACATTGTGCTCGACGTCGATGAGATACAATCTTTCGGTGCTAAATTAGGCAAAAATGTCACCCCATGCATTATAAAAGGAGGCATTCACAACCTCATACTATCTCCTAAAGAGGCAAGAGACAATGCATACCAATCCATATTCCAATGGTTAGATAAAATCGAAAATTAAAAAAGAAACAAACTATTAATTAGACGGATTCCTAAAATGAAAACAAATTACATTCTTGCCTATACTTTTGCTTTGGCCGCAGGAGTATGTGCATGTACAAACAATTCAAGCAACGGTACCAACACTCAAAATAATGTTGAAGAAGCGCCCGAAGTAACAGACGTTGAGGCTCCTAAAACCTTCATCAAGGAGAACACAGACATAGTACTTATTTGCGATTCATTGGCAGGCGGATTTAAAGAAGAGTCGGCCGACCATCTTGTAGAAAGACATGTAAGTTTAAATCTGAAAAAACCAATATACTTCTCCGAGCCAGAGGCAATAGCCCCTATTTACGAAGATGTTTGTTCCATGCTTACGAAAGACAAAAGTTTAGCCGCAACAGGAAATATCATTGCGGCTTTCGAAGATAAAATAAAGGATGTTTTCGAGGATAAGGAGTCAAACAGAACATACGAATGTACTGCCAAGATTATTTACGGTGGAAGTGGAAACCTTCTTACAATGCAATATGAGATTAATGAATACGCCTACGGTGCACACGGATCTAACTTCATCTACGGTGTAACATACAACAGAGCCGGCGAACGACTAACGTGGGATATGTTCGACAACACAAAAAAGGATCAGTTGGTGTCTTTAATTAGAAAAGGGCTGAGAACCTACTTTGACGTGAAAACCGACGAAGAGGTAAACCAATATCTTTTCCACCCAGAAAAGTTGGGAACGCCAGAAAAACTCCCCTACATTGAGGGCATGGCGGATGGCGACTTCGTCCACATCACCTACCAGCAATACGAAATTGCAGCCTATGCCGCAGGCTTGCCAGAAGCTGTTATAGACTTGGAAGAGTTGAAGCCACTTTTGAATGAACGAGGTAAAAAATTCATTAGATTTTGAATGCTATATTAAGCGATATACTAATAGCCTTGCCCTGACGGACAAGGCTATTAATATCTGGCTTTCGACACAGGAAATTAGGAAATTCAAATTTCACATTTGCGTACACCCTCCTCGCACTATTGGCATTACCGCATAAACTTATTTTGAAACGGCACGCACCGAATAACCGTGACTACGGAGACTAGGAACCCAATCGACACTTTCGTCGGACAAGGTGAGGTGATACGATCGGTTAGGATCGCCATCGGAGAGTATAGATGTCCAATAGTGGCCTTTCTCGCCCACATGATAAAGATCTGAAAAACCTGCAGCAGGAAGGAAAATCACGTTGCCATTCTTTTTCGAAATGCCCTCTTGCCCTTTTATACCAGTACCATTGTAGTTGTCTGTCCATTCCCACGTACAGCCATCTATCAATTCATTTATTTCTACTTTTGTAGGCATACGCCACGAACCACCCCAATTGGCTCTTGCTGCATCATCCTCCATCGCCAACAAACTTTTGTTGTCAACTATGCCACAGGCGGTGTCGGTACAATATTTGGTCATACTATTACGACTATCATTGCACCACTTGTAGGTACTCCAGCTGTACCCTTCTTTCGGTTGAGTCTCACCCCAAGCAAAATAGTCGCCGTATTCTTCAGGCTTAGTCGCTCCTACGTTGTAAATCGCCCACTTCAAACCGCTTGGCAAGCCGAGATCCACATAGGGGTAGTTGCCCAATTGACTTGTGGTGTCATCTTCTCCATTGTTTTCGTCATCTTTCGAGGAATCTCCGTTCTGTGCCTTCTTCGGATCATCTTCATCGTCGTCATCTGAACAAGACGAGAACATTACTGTAGATGCTGCCGCCATCAACAAACTAGCAAAAAGAACTAGCCAACAATTCATTTTTTTCATACCCTTAAAAAATTTATCACACTATAATTATATGATTTTAATTCAAAAAAAAGCTTCTTCCGTTTATCATCAATGTTCAGCATATAGTTACGCACCAAATTGCAACTTACTGTCGTATTGGATCGTTCTGCCATGACAATCAGAAGATTTATGGTTACAAAGATAAGGGAATACCACTAAACTATCCGAAAGGACAAGCCAATTTGAGTACGGGATACCAATGGCGACAAACCGTTCATCAAAATCAGAAATTTAGCAAAGTATTGAATATTAACAACCAACAGAAGCACGTCATGAAAGATGTGCCTCTGTTGGTTATTTGTTTAACATTCTCACCACCCTTGCCGGATTGCCCACCGCTAAACAGTCGGAAGGAATATCATGCACCACCACGCTTCCAGCTCCTATAATGCTTCGGTCTCCTATCGTCACGCCAGGACAGACGATCACGCCCGCCCCCAACCAACAATCTTCGCCTATCGTAATCGGCAAGCAAATCTCTTGAGGGTTGCGACGTTCCTCATAATCCATCGGATGGTTAGGCGTCAACAATTGACAATTAGGACCCAACTTCGTATTCTTGCCAATCGTAATCAACCCACCATCAAGCATCGTAGCATTGTAATTCACAAAGACATTCTCGCCCATTTTTATTCCATGTCCATGGTCGCAATGGAAAGGCGGATTGATGCAAGATGTCGAAGGAATGCCCGGTATAAGAGTTTCTATAACAGAGCGATATTCCGAATCAGACAATGTCATCGTCTGCAAACGAGCACACAAACGATTCGCTCGGCGAATACTCTCCATCACCGCTTCATTATCAAAACAATAAAATTGCCTACTTCGCATTTTTTCAAATTCCGTCATAATTTTCTTTTTTCTACTTTCAACGAAAATACAACTTTATTGAATATCTGCAAATCTATTTTTTAGAATAAGGAATTGCTTTTCAATACCATTTTTAGGAAACCGAACCACTGTATTTCTTGCTTTTTCTACCAATTTCAGCAAAAAGAAACAATTTTTGACAAAAATCAAAAACAAAAAACGGCAAAAGAATAGCAATCTTAAACTGATTTTCATATTTTTACAAAAAAAAGAAATTATCACACAAATCGAAGGTGGAAGAATTAAAAGGTAACGAACTGATTTTCCACCCCAAGGTCGAACTATCGAAAGAATAGGCGGTTCATCCATTTAATTGGATACGCACATTGGTCTAACAAACTATAAAACTATTTTGGGATATGGACCGATTTGAAATATAACACACAAAAACAGAGTAAAATGAAAAAAGAAACTTTCAACAAGCGATTTATTGAAGCCATCGATCACATTTTGAAAAACAATCGAAATGTGAACAAAACTGTTATTGCGCAACATCTGGGCATATCCAATTCGAAATTCTCTGAAATTCTAAAAGAGAGAATGAATGCGGGCATAGATTCCATCGCACTAATTTGCCAAGATTTCAACATCAGCCCTGAATGGATTCTTTTTGGAGAAGGCGACATCGAAAAGAAAGAAGGCAGCGACACTTCTAAAGTCAAAAAATTATCCATTCTCAGACAAAACGAGATGAAGGGTTTTGACGGAGAAAATCTAAAGCATTGCGAAGAAAACGGACAATTCTACATTTCCGACTTCAAGCAAGCTGAATTCGCAATAAGAATGACAAACGACATGATGGATCCAACCATCTCCGCTAACGCTGTCGTTTTGTGCAGACAAATAGAGGTGGGCAAATTCGTTCAATGGGGACGTCCTCACGCCCTATCTACAAGCCAAGGCGTCATTATCTGCAATCCATACCCCGGATGCGACGAAAACCACATCGAAGCCCAGTATGCCAACGCAAAATACAAATCATTTGAAATCCCTAAATCAGAAATCAAGGGAATGGCCATCGCCATCTGCGAGGTGAAACCTCTCTGATAAGAATATAAGACACACCATAAAAAAGAGGACCGTTCAGATTTAAAATCCAAACGGTCCTCTTTTTTTTATCACAGCATCACCTATTTCAGATATTTCTTTGTTTCCAAAACAGCCACACCCGACAAGAAAAGAAGCGACACCAGATTGGGCAATGCCATCAAAGCATTTACACAATCTGCAAAATCCCAAACCAATTGCAATTTGACCACAGCCCCCACATAGATGGCCAATATGAAAAGAACACGATATGGCACAATCCATCGGTTACCTGCCAAATACTCTACCGACTTTTCTGCATAATAACTCCAACCTAAAATCGTAGAGAATGCAAATGAAAAGATACCAATTGCCAAAATTGTATGTCCGACATAAGGCAATTTACCAAATGCCGCATACGTCAATGTTCCATTCGCTGTGACGTCAACCGTAGAATCAGAAAGCACCGTACTCACAATCACAACACCTGTCAAGGCACAGATAACAACCGTATCCCAAAAAGTAGCAGATGAAGAGACCAAAGCCTGACGGACAGGATTGTGACTTTTAGCCGCAGCCGCCACTATCGGTGCCGACCCCATTCCTGACTCATTGGAAAACAATCCGCGCGCAATACCATACCGAGCAGCCATCATCATCGACGAGCCCAAGAAACCGCCCCCAACCGCATCAGAAGAGAATGCGGAACGAACAATCAATACTATGCTATCTATCAAATAATCATGATTAATAACCAAAATCGCCAAACAGCCCAATACATAAAGAATAGCCATAAAGGGAACGAATATAGTGCAAGTTCGAGCAATACCCTTGATCCCGAAAAAGACAACCAACATAATCAACAAAGCGACAACTACACCCGTGATGTGCGGTGAAATTCCTAAAGACTCGTCCACCACAAGCGACAAGGCATTTGCTTGCACCATACTACCAATACCGAACGCAGCCAAGGCTGTGAATATACAAAATAAAATAGGCAGCCAACGTAAATTCATACCATTACGAAGCACATACATCGGGCCTCCCGCCATCTCTCCATTGGCAGTCTTAACACGATATTTCACCGCCAATAGAGCTTCTGCATATTTAGTCGCCATACCCAACACTCCGGTCATCCAGCACCAGAAAACGGCTCCAGGACCTCCCAACGAAACGGCCGTAGCTACTCCTATGATATTGCCCGTGCCCACCGTAGCCGCCAAAGAGGTCATCAACGCTCCTATCGGACTGATATCTCCATCCGACCCCTTCTCTTTGGCAAAAGACAATCGAATGGCTTTCAATATATGCCGTTGTGGAAAACGAAGACGAATAGTCAAATACAAGTGGGTGCCTATCAATGCAACAATCATCGGCCAACCCCACAAAAAAGTGCTAAATGCGGAAAAGAAATCACCTATAAAATTTAAATCCATTGAAAATCTCACACTACATAAACATCAAGAAAGCTCTTCCTGATTGTTAAGAAATCTTTAATCTATTAAAAACATCACAAATATACAAAAACAACCCGTCTTTCTTATTTTTTATCCTACTTTTGCAAAAATTTTCTCGCAACAAACGATAAAAAACCCAACCATAAATGGTTGAGAGACATAAATTAAAAAACTATATAATCAATGCGAATAATACGCAAACACCCAACCGCGTCATCCTATTTGAAGGCACTAATGACGACAATTTGTCTTCTTTTAACAAATGCATTTGTTCTCTCCATTTCTGCACAGAACAAAACAGCGACCTTATCGGGAAGTGTCAAGGACGCGTCCAGCAGAGAAGCCCTAATCGGAGTTTCCATTTATGTAGAAGAAACCAAAGGTGGATGCACGACAGATGCAAATGGAAAATATACTTTAAAACTCCCTGTAGGAAGTTATCACTTAGCCATTTCATACATAGGCTATAAAAGCATCAAAAAAGAGGTTTCTCTTTCTGGGGAAAAGTCTCAAACGCTCAACCTCGTCCTCGAAAGTGATGACACAGAAATGGAAGAAGTGGTTGTAACGGGTCGAAAGAAAGATGCCAACATTAGCGAGGCCCTAATGAGTAGCCAAAAGATGCAAATGGTTACCATCAAGAAGATTCCCGCCCTCATGGGCGAAGTGGACGTGGTAAAGGCCATCCAACTCCTTCCTGGTGTACAAGCAGCATCTGAAGGTTCTTCTAACTTCAGCGTGCGTGGCGGTAGTACAGACCACAACCTCATCCTCTTAGACAACGCAACCGTCTACAACGCTTCCCACATGATGGGATTCTTCTCCGTATTCAACAACGATGCCGTAAGCGAGGCGACACTTATGAAAGGAGACATTCCGGCCATCTACGGAGGACGACTCTCTTCCGTATTGGATGTTCAAACTTTAGACGAAATGCCCACAAGATTTTCTGGAACTGGTGGTATCGGTCTCATTTCTAGTAGATTAATGTTAGAAGCACCTCTTTTCGACAATCGCACGTCTGTCATGGTTGCCGGCCGAAGAACCTACGCAGACCTATTCTTGCCACTAGCTGGAGATGAGTACAAAGATACTTACCTCTATTTCTATGACTTGAACGCTAAAATCACGCATAAGTTCAACGACAAAAACCGCATTTTCCTTTCTGGCTATATGGGTAGGGATAAATTCGGCATGGACGGATTGGCAGGAGTTGGATTTGGAAATATGAGTTGCTCCCTGCGTTGGAACCACATTTACAACAAATCATTGACTTCCGACCTAAGCATCACAGGGACAGATTATGACTACACAATGGATATCGGCATCAATCCGGCCAATTGCGAACTCGGTGCCGGAATGAAAGATTGGGGCCTTAATTTCAACCTCTTCAAAATATGGAACCCAAGCAATAAAACAAGAGCTGGTCTATCAGGAACGTTCCACCGCTTTAACCAAGGGGAACTCACCGCAAAGAAAGACGAGGAGAGTTCTTTGCAATATGTTGAAGACATGGATCTTGGTTTGCGAAAATCTTTTGAATACGGATTATTCCTTTCGCATGAGCAAAATGCCACCAAGAGGCTCACCTTAAAATATGGACTTCGTATGTCACTCTTCCATAATTTAGGAAAGGAGACCATCTATGAGTTCAACGAGAAGCACGAAAAAATCGATTCCACAAGATATGGAAGCGGTAAAATCTTCAACACGCAAATAAATCCAGAGCCTAGATTAGGAGCCCTCTATAAAATAGACAAAGTCTCTTCTGTCAAAGCCTCCTACTCTCGTACCGTACAATATGCTCAAATGGCCTCTAACTCAACAGGAGGACTCCCATTCGACATCTGGTTGCCTAGCAATCCAAACATAAAACCACAAAAGTGCGACCAATACGCTATCGGCTATTTCCGCAATCTATTCGACGACCAATTGGAGACTTCCGTCGAACTTTATTATAAAAACATGCAAAATGTCATTGATTTCAAAGACAACGCACGAACATACGGAAACGAATATGTTGACGGAGAAATTCGGACAGGAAAAGGTCGAAGCTACGGTATTGAATTATTAGCCAAGAAAAACGTAGGCAAATTAACAGGATGGCTATCTTACACTTACTCACGAACTTTCAGAACTGTAGAAGACATCAATTTCGGCAAGGAATATAGATCTCCTTACGACCGCCCGCACAACTTTGTGGCTGTGTTGAGCTACGATTTCACTAAACAGTTCAACTTGTCAGCCAACTGGGTTTACAACACAGGACAACCCGTCACCTACCCTTATGGTAAATACACGGTAGATAATGTTCCTTATGCAATCTATAGTGGATCACGCAACCAAAGTCGTTACCCATCCTACCATCGATTGGATCTCTCTGCCACAATAAAATCAAGAGAGAGAAAGGACAGAAGATGGCAAGGCGAATGGAACTTCTCCATCTACAATGCGTATGGACAACACAACACATGGGCGGTTATGTTCTCTCCTGACGAAGAGAACATGATAAAGACAGAGAAAATGTATCTCTTCACTTTTGTCCCTTCCGTTTCTTATAACTTCAAATTCTAAGACATTATGAGCAAGAATATATTATATCTTTCCAATTTACTTCTCCTCCTCTTATGTGGCTGTAGAGAAGACATCATCATTGATGTGGAAGAAGGTAATCAAATGATCGGCATATACGGATGCATAACAAACGAATTCAAACAACACCAAATAACAATCAGCAAAAGTGGTGATTTCTACGGAACCGGATCTCCCGCCATGGTCTCCGGAGCAGAGGTGACTGTCACGGAAAATGACTCAGCCACTTACACCTACAAAGAGATCGAGCCAGGGATATACGAAATGACAACTCCCATGAAGGGTAAAAGCGGCAACATCTACACGCTTCATGTTACAACTCACGAAAATGGCAAGGCTGAAGATTACTACGCAGCAGACACCATGAAAGCCGAAGTGGAATCCATAGATTCGATGAAAGTAATGCTTTACACTTTCAACAACAAAAAGGCTGACGACTACTATAAAGTATGCCCTTATTTCCAAACCTTAGAAGGGGCACACACCTCATACATGACAAAAGTGGAAATCAATGGCAAACTAATCACCGACACGCTCAACGAGTGTCGCACCATGCAGTTGGGACAATTAGCAGGCATATACCTCAACGGCAAGGAATTGGAGGCATTCTACAAAGGCGTAGATTTCCCTACGGGGATCTATTACATCAATGGGGAGAAAGACGATGAGAAAATAAAAGCAGGAGATGAAATAACGCTCTACCTCCACGTCATCTCAGAGGACTACTTAGACTATATCAAAGATGTGAAAAGCAGTTCCGGCAGCAACCCATTCTTTGGAAGCCCCGCCAATGTCCGTAGCAACATCAAACCCGAGAAAAGAGCACTTGGGTACTTCTTCACAAGTGCCATAACCAAAGGCACAACCATTGTTCAAAAGAAAGACTTGGAATAAACTAAAGAATAAGATTACAGCATGTATTTTCAACGGACGATGAAAAATATGGTATGACAACGGCATGAACTATCACTCTTTACAAATTTTGCTGTCCGCTAAAAAATTAAAAAGCATAAAACTCCAGTCCGCTAGGCCTATAAATACGCGTAGCGGACTGTTTTTTTTGAAAAACAACCCCCTCAATCGAAAAGAGATGGTAAAGTCCGTTGAAATGTGTACTATTGCTCATCGTTTATGGGATTTTTGTGGTGAAAACAAAGTAAACGAAAAAGGCTGAATTCGGAATCCGAATTCAGCCTAAATATTTCTATCTAAAAAACTTTTACCGGATAACAATAAATTAGATATTTGTTTGATTTTCATTGATATATAATTTAAAAAGGAAGGTCGGTTACATTACGCCGTT
>JAKSKZ010000069.1 GCA_024401475.1 Paludibacteraceae bacterium
TTAATTCTTAATTCTTAATTCTTAATTCTTAATTCTTAATTCTTAATTCTTAATTCAATGTGAATTTTATCGGCAAACCAAACTTAGACCGAACATTTTTTTCTTGAAGAGTTGCAGGTTTCCATTTTGGCATCAAATTCACCACACGCAAGGCTTCTTTATCAAGATCCGGATGAACGGAACGAACCACCTCCGCATCGCAAACCGACCCGTCTTTTTCAATTACGAACTGAACTATAACAGCACCCGCCACATCCCCATCAATAAGAATAGGTGGATAAACAAGATTATCAGCGAGGAATTTCGCCAAGGCTACATTTCCACCAGGAAATTCAGCCTTAACATAAACATCCGAATCGGGAACCAGTTCTGAAGTTGACTTCGATGCAAGTTCGACTTCACATCCCTCTTCTCGAACATTGCCTGATTTATTGACATCCGAACTAACACACGCAGAGAGCGAAACGACCGACGCCAAACAGACAAACTTCACCATCTTTCCAGCAATGCGGCAAAGGTCCAACTGATTTTCTATATGAATCTCACCTATTTTCTTTCCTTTATACATAATTAAATATTTTTATTCCTAAACACTACATTGTTATATGCTTGAATGTAAAATTAACGATTCTTTCTAAAATCACAAACAAGAGGCATTCTCCATTCATGAGTTATCGGGCGATATTCTTTAATTCTTAATTCTTAATTCTTAACTAAAATCCTTATCTTTGCTTGTTTTCAAAAATAATCATGTGATGACAGATTTAAAACAACAGATATTCGTGGCTGCCCACCCCAACTTTTTCCCTGAAAAAGGATTTGAATTGGCCACTCGATTGGCGAAAGTCTATGAAAAGGCTGTTTGCTTTTTAGGAATCCCCAATAGAAAAGATAAGGATATAAACCTATACGAACCAACATTCAAAGAGTGGGAAAAACAATGTTCCGAAAAGAACCCAGAGATTCAAGTTTGCAGTTGGGTGCTTGACGTCGATGACGATTTCACCGATAAAATGGAACATACAGAAGCTTCAATGATTATATTTGAAATAACAGACAAAGCCCCATACAACAAACCTATGAACCAATTGGAACTTTGTCGCCAACTCCGAATCCCCTACTTCTTCGTGAAGGCTTCACAAACCATCAGTTTCGAAAAGGTACTGGTACCTGTCGGCATGCTCGTCGAAGAGCGTGAGAAAGGGCCGTTCAGCAGCAGCTTGGGCCGATTCTTCCAATCGGAAATCCTTTTGATGCCTGCCAACGACTACGGTAGCCGTGCCCGACAAAACACCGAAGCCATCAAGACTTTGCTCGATAAATTCGATTTAAAATACCAATTCATCAAAGCAGAGAAAGATAGTTCAAAAGTGGAAAAAGAGGCGGCAAAACGCACTACGGAATTGAATGCGAACATGTTGATGATTTCCGCTTCCCGAGAATATGGAATGGACGACATCATCTTCGGCCCTAAAGAGTTGAAGGTGATCAAACAAGCCACAGTGCCTGTAATGGTCATCAACCCTCGTGCCGACCTCTATACTTTGTGCGGATAATCAAAAACGTAAAACTTTCAAAAAAGCTGTTCATCGCAAAAAAAATACCATGTACGATTCAATCATAGCGAAATCGCTAAACATACAAACAAGGCAAGTTGCCAACACACTCAAGTTACTTTCTGAGGGCGCCACCATTCCTTTCATCAGCCGATACAGGAAAGAGATGACGGGAGAATTGAACGAGGTTCAGATTCAAGAAATTCAAGATCAATTCGAGAAACTCACCGAACTGGGCAAACGTAAGGAGAGCATATTGAAATCAATCGAAGAGCAAGGAAAGTTGACAGACGATTTGCGCAAACGCATCTCTGAGTCATGGAGCCTAAACGAGATTGAGGATTTATACTTACCTTTCAAACCCAAGCGTCGCACAAGAGCCGAAATAGCGAAAGAACGTGGGTTGGAACCTTTGGCCAAGCTATTGATGCGTCAACAAAACAGCGACGTAGAAAGTGCTGCTATTCCTTTCGTGAAGGGCGATGTGGCCAATACCGACGACGCTTTGAAAGGAGCCAAGGACATCATTGCCGAATGGGTGAACGAAAACGAAATTGCCCGTGATAAAGTCCGCAAGAACTTTTCTTACGAATCAGAAATCATATCCAAAGTTATAAAAGGCAAAGAGGCTGAGGCTGAAAAATACCGAGACTACTTTGACATGCACGAACCGCTGAAACGCTGTTCCTCGCACCGCCTTTTAGCTATGCGTCGTGGTGAATCGGAAGGATTTCTTCGTGTCTCCATCTCCCCTAACGACGAACACTCGCTCGACAGGCTCTACCCTCTTTTCGTCAAGGGGCGCAACGCCATGTCCGACTTGGTTTCGGAGGCAGTTGCCGACTCATACAAACGATTGCTCAAGCCTTCCATCGAGACAGAGTTCGCCGCATCAAGCAAAGAAAAAGCCGACGAAGAGGCCATTCGTGTCTTCGCCGAAAACTTACGACAATTGCTTCTTTCTCCACCATTAGGACAAAAAAGAGTTTTAGCCATCGACCCAGGCTTTAGGACCGGTTGCAAAGTGGTCTGCCTCGACGCCCAAGGCAATTTGCTACACAACGAGACCATATATCCACACCCGCCTCAAAACGAGCGTACCATGGCAATGAAGAAAGTGGCAAAGATGGTGGAAGCCTACAATATAGAGGCCATCTCCATAGGCAACGGAACGGCAGGCCGAGAAACGGAGCAATTCATCCAAAGCATCCAATTCGACAGGAAAGTGCAAGTGTTCGTGGTCAGCGAAAGCGGAGCCTCCATCTATTCAGCCTCCCCTATCGCCAGAGAAGAGTTTCCCGATTATGACGTAACGGTGAGAGGAGCCGTTTCCATCGGCAGAAGACTGATGGATCCATTGGCCGAATTGGTGAAAATTGATCCGAAATCCATCGGTGTGGGCCAATATCAGCACGATGTTGACCAAACGAAATTGAAGAAAGCCCTCGATCAAACCGTCATAAACAGCGTGAACCTCGTAGGCGTGAATCTCAACACAGCCAGCAAACATCTGCTCACCTACATTTCAGGCCTCGGTCCGCAGTTGGCTCAAAACATCGTTGATTATCGTGCTCAAAACGGAGCCTTTACATCGAGGAAACAACTCAAATCAGTGCCCCGCCTTGGAGAAAAAGCCTACGAGCAATGTGCGGGATTTCTACGCATTGCCAATGCCGAAAACCCGTTGGACAACACGGCAGTGCATCCAGAATGCTACCATATCGTTGAGAAGATGGCCAAAGACTTGAAGAGTTCGGTCGATGAACTCATCAAAAACAAAACTCTCCGCCAAGAAGTCAAGTTGGAAAACTACATGACAGACAAAGTCGGACTGCCCACCCTTCGCGACATCATGGACGAGTTGGAGAAACCAGGTAGAGACCACCGAGAATCCATCAAAGTGTTTGAATTCGACCCAACCATCCGAACCATCGCAGACTTGAAAGAAGGCATGATTCTGCCAGGCATCGTGACGAACGTCACCAACTTCGGAGCCTTCGTCGATGTAGGCATCAAGGAAAACGGATTAGTCCACATTTCGGAGATGGCAGACCGATATATCACCAATCCATCGGAAGTTGTCTCCCTCCACCAGCATGTGGAGGTGCGAGTGATGAGCATCGACATGGATCGC
The DNA here is from genome assembly GCA_024401475.1 of Paludibacteraceae bacterium. Taxonomy (GTDB): domain Bacteria; phylum Bacteroidota; class Bacteroidia; order Bacteroidales; family Paludibacteraceae; genus RGIG10190. Next base: position 3,691 of record JAKSKZ010000069.1, read on the forward strand.
AAACGCGTACAATTGTCGATGAAAATCAAGTAGGGGCGCGGCCTTGTGTCCGCCCATTGTATATGTGCGGCCTTGTGTCCGCCCAGTCCGTAAGGTCATCGTGCCGCCTCAAAAATTCGCAAGGAATGCACTTAAAAGTTTTGTCATTCAAAAAATTATCACTAATTTTGCACGTCCAAAAAAAGATGGATAGAGACAAAATGCTCTCTGAAGTTTAATAATTTAATAAAAACAACAAAATGGCAACTAAAATTAGATTGCAAAGACACGGCCGCAAGGGGTACGCGTATTACCACATCGTCGTAGCAGATAGCAGAGCACCACGTGATGGTAAGTTTATTGAGAAGATTGGTTCATACAATCCTAACACTAATCCTGCTACAGTTGATATTGACTTTGACAGAGCATTGTATTGGGTTATGGTTGGTGCACAACCAACAGACACAACAAGAAACCTTCTTAGCGACAAGGGTGTTTACTTGAAGAAGCACTTGTTGGGCGGTGTAAAGAAGGGCGCTTTCTCTGAGGCTGTTGCAGACCAAAAGTTCAACGCATGGTTGACTGAGAAGGCTAACAAGCTTGAGGCTGAGGTTAACAAGCTTAAGTCAGACAAGCAAGCTTCTGCAAAGGCTCGTTTGGAGGCTGAGCAAGCTGCTAACAAGGCAAAAGCTGAGATCGTTGCAAAGAAGAAGGCTGAAGAGGCTGCTGCAAAAGCTGCTGCTGAGGCTGAGGCTGCTGCCGCTGCAACAGAGGCTCCTGCTGCTGAGACTGAGGCTGCTCCTGCAGAATAATCAATACGAAATTATTGATTTTGAGAGACACTCTTCGGGGTGTCTCTTTTTTTGTCGTTAAAAAATAGTGTTGTCCGCTAAGCAATTGGTTCCCAACCTAACCTTTTCGATTGAGGCGGCAAAAAAAAACAATCCGTTATGCTTTATTAATCATATACCAACCTCAGTTTCCCTTCTTTTAGCATAAGTATCCTTCGCCACGATAGGCCATCTTTTTCTAAATTCACAAACCAATACACCTCCTTACCTCGAACAGCATTGATGACTATTTGCTTCTCACGGGCAGTTAACAATGAACCTGGAATTGCTGGAATCAAAGTATTCCCCATTGAGTCAAAACTATTAAAATAATGACTTTCCACATTCAGCGACTTTCCTTCTGAAAGGGCAACTATGCTCACGTCATCGTCCAATTCAAAAAGAGAGGAAAGATTGGCAATAGAATCTACCTTGATCAAAGCACCATCATTTACTTTTATATAAAAATCAACTTTAGGAAGAACATCAATTTCCACTACACCCAAAGAATCGCCCGTTTTAGAAGTTACGGTCATAATGGCCTTTTTGATGCCAGCGGGAACTTCAAAATCAAAATCCGTCACACAAGTCCGACCCAACTCCAACGCTACAGAATAGTGCAGGATGCCACAATTCTGACATTCAAAATAACGATCTTTATAATCTCTTGTAGGAAGATTCAATTTATTATCACTCAACTGTTTAAAGAAATTACCAGTAAAATACATCTTTCTCATTGGAAATGGAACAACCGTATGAACCGAATCCCCACTCCTACGATTGCCTTTGAGTTTAATGTGAAAAATTTGCTTTTCTGATGTTTTTTGTTCCTCCGCTGTCTCTTGATAATCAATAGGATCAAAGGCTCTACGTTGAGCATAGCTCTCGCAACTCAACAAGAGAAACATGATAAGTAGTAATCTATATAATCTTTTCATTTTGAAGCTGATTGGATACGTTTTAGACAAAGATAGAGAAAAACATAAAATATCTACGTTTATTTTTGAGTTAAGGAATATGAATCATATTAAAATTCAGAATTGAAACATTATATTTGCGTAAAGAAAGAAGAAACATGCACACACAAGAAGAGATAATAGAGCGTATTAGGATAATTGTCAAGGACATTCTACCCCGATCAAGCCACATATATTTATATGGTTCTAGAGCTCGTGGGACGGCGTCAGAGAATTCTGATTGGGATGTGCTTATCATATTGGACAAACCCCAAATTGAACAAACAGATTATGACAATGTCTCTTACCCCATCACTTCTTTAGGGTGGGAACTAGGAGAAATGATTATTCCCATCTTATACACAACTGAAGAATGGGGAAAAAATTCCATCACTCCTTTCTTCAAAAATGTGGAAAAAGAAAAAATCATGATTGCTTGAATGTTATGCTAACAGAAGAAGAACGTACAATAATTGTAAAATGTGAATATGAAAAGGCACTGACCCTATATTTCCAAGCGGAAAAGAATGCTGAACTTAAATTTTGGGATGCTGTAGCCAACCGATTATACTATTCTGCCTTTCATGCCGTTTCAGCATTACTAATCAAAGACCAACTCAAAGCAGGAACTCACAAAGGTGCCGTACTATTGTTTGGTCAAAACTATGTCAGGACGGGAATTTTCAGCAATGAAGAAGGGAGATTTTACTCTCAATTACAAACAATAAGAGAAAAAGCTGATTATAATTGTACGGAATTATACACTTTAGACTTGTAAAAAATAAGAGTAAGGGTTTGCCTTACTCTTTTCTTTTCGCTGTTTGTACTATACAAATTCAAAGTACATTGTTAAATTTCCATTGATATTCTCAATATACATTTTCCCTTTACCAATTATATCCATCCCGATTAATGCAAAATCTAAATTATTGCTACTGACAAATACATCATTTGTTTTACCGTCTATGAAAAAAGAACAACGATATAGCAAACTCTGAGTAAATCCAGTGCTATTTTTAACACCTACATTTGTTACACTCTTAATATCTAAGCACTTAACCACACAACCTGGAATAGTTGAAATTGAAGCTCCAGTATCCCATAAAGCATTAATTTTAACAAATTTGTTATTTTGCGAATTAAACACTATTATTTCACAAGTAAATGCCTGTTGGGTAGTGTTAAAGGGAACTACTAACATAATGATATTTTCATTTTTTTGATTTGTAAATACTTCCTATAAATTCCGAGTGATTCTCAGAACAGTATTGAATTAAATAGGAACCTGAAGAAAATCCATTGTTTTTTGCATAATCGTCTGCAATATTCAAATAATCTAAAGAATTGATTATTGTTGCATCTTTTATTATTATCCATTTGTTCTTATAAAGTTGGATTAAATCTTTTTCATTCTCTAAAAACCATGTGAAATCCTTCTTTTGAGATTCCGTTAACTCTATATTATTGTCAAATTCAGAAATGTTATCAAATGCAACAACTTCAAGTGTTAACAATTCGTTATTTTTATTAATTACGATAGAAGTTGAATTTTCAGATGTGAATTCTATCATCCCTTTATCCCAACCCTTATTGACTGCATCAACTATTTCGTTAAAATTCTTATTTATATTATTCATATTTAGGAATATAATTACATTTGTTAATACGATCGCCAAAGTTAAAGTATGCATAATTTTCTTGGTTCTTAGTTATATTATTTGTATGAAGTTGTAATTTATGCAACTTTTTTACTTTGTTTTCTGATTCTTTAGAAATTCTAGCGTCTCTTGCTATGGCAAGAGCTTTGTCATTTGCAGCTTTCTCTTTTATCATGTGTTGTGGATGATGTCCATTAGGGGATAAAAAATGACCTATTTCATGACTATCCAAGATTGCTTGGTCAAATTTATGTAATTTATTATGAAATGCTAATGTGTTTCCATTCGTTTGTATTGTATATAATGAATCGGAATAAGGATTGGGAACTTTTGATGAAAAATGATTACTAACCTCTTTATTAAATCCTAGTTTTCTATAATAATTAGGATTAACAAGTTCTTCAGGCGTTCCTCTAAAGTAAAAAGAATTTTCTAACATCTGTTTTTTGCTTTCACTTGATATCTTCTTTGCATCCTTTTTATAAAAATGGTCAAATTCTCCTGCTTTAGCCATGAAATTAGAATCAGACCTAAAACTTTTGGAATTTAGAGAAGTTATTAAACTATTTTTGTCCGATTCTGAAAGTATATTTTTGGATATAACGTGTCCTTTTTGTTTTAATTTTTGTTCTTTTGTGTCAATGAGCTTAGACGTTTCTTTTATGATTGGATTTTCTAGCCAATCTTTCTTCTTTTGTCTACATTGATCAATAATAAAATTTTCTATATCCCTATTTGTTCCAATTTTCTTTCTAAATTTTTGTCTGTACACGTCATTTTCTCTTGCTATTTTATAAGCAAGGTCAGACATTTCTTTAGACAAAGGATTTTTCCCTTGATTTATATTCATAGCATATATCCCTTCCAACTTCTGTATCTTTTTCAATTGTCCGGGAATGGATGCACTAAAATTATTTTGTCTAAGTATTATCATATTATCATTCTTTAATTATCCGTAACACGCTTGGTCAGCCAAAAACGATGGTTTTTGTCAAGGAATACAATAAAAAAGGTATTGTTTACAACATGACCTACAATTACAGAACTTCCATTCACATGTATTCTTGCCCAATGAGCATCTTCTGGTACATTCTCAGGAAATGAAAAATCCGTTTTGTCTTTTGGAGGAAATTCGTTGTACATTGCGAACTTATTCCCATCAATTTGTTCTTGCAAAGGTCTCTGACAAAACCCTTTCAAAACATCCAATGCATTTGCAAGCAATCCATCATTCTGCCAATCTAACAATGTTCCTTTTGAAGGTTGGTCATCATTATAATACTGAAGACTAATCTGAAAATTGCATAAACGATCTGGGTCATTCACACTTTTTTTCTTTTTGTCCTCAAGTACTTTTTTGATAAACGACTTCTCCTTGTGTTTTTGAAATCCTTTTTTAGTCATTCAACTCTTTTTTATAAAATGTTTTTGTCGTCTCTTTAGAAATTTCTACACTACATTTGTCTCCAAAAGAATAGCCCTTTCTTGCCTCTAACCAGGGTTCTTCTTTATGTGTTGCCGATTCTAAATCGATATCAGTCCATTGAGTTAGAGTGCTCAATACCTCATTTAAGAAATCCTTTTGAGATTTTGTCAACTGTTCAAAGATAGGATCTGGATTTTCTGTGTGGATATCTGAAAATCTCAAATCAGCAAATAGTACAGATTGGTCTTTAAAACTCTCATATACCTTACGACTAACAGGACCGTGCACCCACGCTTCAAATTTATCTTCTATTAATTCGACATCAAAATACGCAATGTGATACGCATCACAATAAAACAACAATTTCTGAAGTTTCAAATGTGACATTGGTCCATAATGTTTGATAATATAATTGCCAAACATTATCGAATCAATTTTGTTCAATTTGTTTTCTATTTCCATATTATACTACACTTAATTTAACAATCTTATTAAACGCCTCATTACAGTCCCGATGGTTGAGCCTGAAACAGAATTCATCTACGTATTTCTGCATGTGTTTAATGGAAATGTGATGATAAATTCCCAAAACAGCACGCTTCAAAATAGACCAGCAACCTTCTATGCCATTGGTGTGCTTGCCACTTCCAAGAGAGAACACAGTAGAGTGGTCTACTTTAACTCTTGCATACTTTCGTACATTTTTAGTAGCATCGTCAAGAATATTGTAACCACTAAATTGGTCCGTCATTACCGTAATGCCTTCTTTACATACAGAATCTAAGACTTTCATTAACTGCTCTCCAGTCAATTGCTTTCCACTTTCATCTGGCAAAGCAACTTCTGCATAGATTTTTCCTGTACTTCTCTCTTTTACTCCAACAACAGGAATTTTATCTGTTCCTCTACCTCTTTTGGAACTAGAAGGAGTATGATGATTGTCTTTTCTTGGCTTGCCGCCAACATAAGTTTCGTCAATTTCAACCAATGCATCAAATGTGTCTTTGTACGATTCTTTCCCCATACAGTCTCTTATTTGATGCAACATTCTCCAGGCAGAACGGTAAGAACCAATGCCAGTTTCTCTTTGAAGTTGTAAAGCACTAATGCCTTTCTTTGACAAAACTACTAAATTTATAGCATAGAGCCAAAGCCTCAAATCCAAATGAGTATTTTCAAAAATTGTACCAACACGGCTCTTTCATTTACTTACATTTTATATTCTCTTTTTTCTCTTGTTTATA
>JAKSKZ010000007.1 GCA_024401475.1 Paludibacteraceae bacterium
CATAGCATTTGGTGCCGTTGGCATATAATAATAAACCTGGGGGCAATGGACAATCGTCAAATGCACCCCCTCCGATTTCCGTCACCGAGTCTGGTATGCTCACGCTCGTTAGGGACGAGCAATCGTAAAATGCATCACTTCCGATTTCCGTCACCGAGTCTGGTATGCTCACGCTCGTTAGGGACGAGCAACCGTAAAATGCACCGCTTCCGATTTCTGTCACCGAGTCTGGGATGCTCACGCTCGTTAGGGACGAGCAACCCCTAAATGCTTCTCTTTTGATTTCCGTCACCGAGTCTGGGATGCTCACGCTCGTTAGGGACGAGCAACCGTAAAATGCACGCTCTCCGATTTCAGTAAACCCATCTGGAATCACAAACTCGCCCTCAATGAACTTTCGACGATTATTCTTTCCAAAGACTTTTTTTCCTGCGTTCAACAAAGATACAGAATCAGTTTTTTCATCGGTTGAGACAACATTCTTCTTTTCCCTCTTTTCTGCATTTCGTATTGATTCGCCTGCGGCAGACAAAGAAATATTGTCGTCAGACAACTTGCTGTCATCTCCGTTGGCTATTTGAATCTTAATGCCGTAATTTTCCATAATAGCCTTTTCAAAATTACCTACCAGCATGTGTCCATTAACAGTAACCACACCACCTTTAGCATCACCCTTTCGGATTGACGCTAAAGTTGCATCCTCATCTGCAAATCGATTCCCGTTATATACTCGAAGGGTTACGCCATAAGCCACTTTCATTTGTTTCTTTAATGTTTTTACGGCCATACGGCCTGATATCTCAATCTCAGCCATAATTATTTTATATGTTTCGTTTCCCCTATTAAGGGCCTATAGTCAAGTAGCAAGAGCAAAAGTATTAAAAGAATTTGAAGAATACGTTTTTAGGGGAGTCGAACGCAAGTTTTTCTCTGGGTCTGGAGTTGATTTTGTATTGGAAGGATCTGATCTGCTCATCAGAGAAATCGTTTAAGTTGGCACATTTGGGGATGTACTGACTCAGCAGCTTATTGTAGTTTTCGATGGCACCCTTCTCCCAAGAATGGTAAGGCTTAACGAAATAGACAACGACGCCCAACCTCTTGGAGATGAGGTCGTGTCTGGCGAACTCAGGCCCGTTGTCGGTGGTTATGGCCTTAATAGAAGCCTTGAAGGGAAGAAGAAGCCTGCATGCGGTCAATGCGGTCTCTTCCGCATTCTTCCCGTTGGGCAGCTTAGCCGCGTGTAGGCACGGCGCTTGTGCATACGCTGCTTGCGTCTGTCACAGCATTGTTGGGCTTTCTCCCAATTGTAGGTTCTCTTGCCACCATTCCTCTTCAATTCGATACACGGTGGACGGAGCTACTTTTACTACTGAAACAGTGCGAGGGTGAAATGATTTACCCTCGTTTTTTTTATTGCTATTTTTGCACTTCTTATTTGAACTTAAGTAGTTCACCACGACATCACCCATACCCCCTCCTCCACCACATCGTGACAAGCCAGACCTACGGCCTCGCACTCTCGGCGAAAACGCCTCCTGACGCGCCAAGAATTCGAACTGTCAAGCACCAACTGACGAAACGAGAAAAGAGCCTGCAACTCCGACAGAGAAGAGATGGCATCTTTGCCCAAAACCACAACATCCACCTGCAACGGCTGCCGCGCCACCCTTCCCCGCAACGACGTATCACGCAAACAATAGAGGCGTTTCTCGCCCAAAGAGAAAAGAGGCACTTCGACAACGGTCGCAGAAGATGGATAATTGTGCGCCACCCAAAAGGGAGAGACAACATCGCACACCCTCGCACCATCCCCCTCGCAAAAGAGTTCATTCCGACCCAAACCATAACGATTGACGACCGACACACCCCGTATGTTATAGACCGCCACACCCTCTCGAGAAGCTAAATAGTATCCATTTACGCCCCACGCCCAAAACGCAACAATCACCGTCACAAGAAAGGTTCGTGCCCACAAACGATTATTACGATATAGAAACATGGCCAACGAAAACACCACGCAATAGGCACAAATCACCTCCACCCCTCCAAATCGAATTCCATCCTCTAACGCACCAGGCAACCGCTCCATCCATTGCACTCCAGCATTCATCAGCCATGCCACCCAAGAGAGCAACTTTGCCACTACTGCACATATAATGTCAATATCGGGAAGAACAAAAAAGAACAAAGTCAAATAGATAACCACCGCCGACAATGGCACCACCCACATCCCCGAAAGCCAAAAATAGTTGGCAAACTGATGGAAATAATATAAAACGATGGGCAACGTGCCCAACTGCGCCGCAAAAGAAACGGAAAGCAACGACCATCCATATTCGACCACTTTGTGCTTAGGCGTTATTAATGATTTAATCTTCGGCTGAAAAAATAAAATAGAAAAGACTGCCGCATAACTCAATTGAAAACCAACGTCGAAAAGATAAAACGGATTATAAAGCAACATGAAAAACGCCGAGGCACAGACTGTGTTATAAACAGAAGAAGAGCGATTCAACATTTTCCCTACGCACAGAAATGTCAACATGAATGACGCTCGAACCACCGATGCCGGCAAGCCCGTCACAAAAGCATAGGCCCACAAAGATGCAAGCAACAGCTCAATACGAAAGACTCGCAAACGCGAACGGAAGAGCATCTTCAACACAAAATCAAGCACCAAGAAAACCACTCCGACATGCAATCCACTAACCGCCAAAATGTGACTGGCTCCCGTCTTTGAATAACTATTCCGCAATTCATCCCCCATATAATCACGATTGCCCAAGACCATTGCCGAAACAAGTGCTAACTCTTCGTTCGCCAAACCATAACGACTCAGTTTTTCAAGCAACGACTGTTGCACCTTCATAGCCTGTGCGGACAACGAAAACCGCTCTTGACGACCAACTTTACACCATTTGCCATTCGACAAATAGCAAGTGCCAGATATACCCTTCAATCGCAGGAAGGATTCAAAATCAAACTCACCCGGATTCAAAATTCGTCTTCTAAAAAGATTGTTCGGGAAGGCAACCACGTCTCCTTGTGACAATGCACGAGAAAGTGAATCTTTCTCCACATACAACAAGAGATTAAACGCTCCGTTGAGCATCGAATCATCTTTCACAACGGCCTCGACAGCATACGAGTTTGTTTTTTCCTTCGGCTGTTCAGACAATTCCGCCAAAAGAAACGAACCATCACCAGCAACCAGCTCTTTCAACGACCGCCTTTCCGTCTGAACACGGCACGCCCCCAAAGCAAACAATTGGCCCAACAGGAAAACACCGAACAACCATCTATATCGGTAACTTTTAGACAATGAAGATGAAAATGCGACAAGAAGCATTGCCACAAAAAAGAAAAGCGAACAATAAACGAATCCCTCCCAAAGAGGAATATACATTCCCAAACTAACACCACCCACCAAAGGGAATAGTAATCGGAGGAAAGGCATCCGCCGAAAAATCAAAACAGACTTCATATCAAAACAGGATAAAGACCGAAGACCGGCCTCAACAAAAATTGAAAGGTTTATGCAAATGCCTCAACATTCGCATAAACCCTATATTTATCAAAGAGCTTTCAATTTTGAAATCGTCTCCGTAGGATTCTCAGCCCCGAAGACAAAACTACCAGCCACCAAGGCATCGGCACCTGCCTCCAACAAGCGTTTGCCTGTCTCGTAGTTCACACCTCCGTCTATCTCGACAATAGCTTTTGAATTGCGTCTCAAAATCAACTCTTTCAAACGACGAGTCTTATCTATCGTATTCTCAATGAATTTTTGCCCGCCAAAACCAGGGTTCACTGACATCAGCATCACCAAGTCAACATCCACGACAATCTCCTCCAAAACAGAGACTGGCGTATGAGGGTTCAAAGTCACACCGGCCTTCATGCCCAACGCCTTGATGCGTTGAATAGAACGATGCAAGTGAGTACAAGCCTCATAATGAACATTCAAGACGTGAGCACCCAACTTATGAAATTCATCGATAAACTTATCGGGTTCCACAATCATCAGATGCACATCCAACGGCTTTGTGCAATATTTGCCCACGCTTGCAATCACGGGCATACCAAAGGAAATGTTAGGCACGAAAACGCCGTCCATGATATCGAGGTGAAGCCAATCAGCCTCGCTGTTGTTTATCATCTCCACATCCTTGCGCAAATTGGCGAAATCGGCCGACAGCAAAGAGGGAGCAATCAAATGAGCCATAACTCTCTATTAATTTTTAAGGATTCCAATACCGACTGCAAAATTAGGCATTTATTGCGAATTTGGAATTATGTATCTTGAATTTTGAGGAGGGAATAGAAGTAACTTATTTTACAACAGCGCGCACATAATAGCCGTAGGTTCGACACTTTCCTCTACCCACATTGGCTGCTATACCCAACCCTTCGAACACCTTGAAAACATACGCATTCTTCGAATTGTAATGCACGAGAGTAGAAGTCCAATAGTAAGCAGACCGTTGAGGCAGAAAGATTTTATTGCCGTTATAGATTGAAGTGCCGACAATGCCGGAGACTCCCGTGCCGTTGAAATCATCGCACAACTCCCATGTGCACCCTCTTCTTAATTCTATGGCATCGTCTCTCGTTGGCATTCTCCACATTGGTCCCCAGCAATCTGTGGCCGCATCATCTTCCGAGTCCAATATTGTCTTATTATCTACTTGCCCACCTTCACTGTTCACACAATATTTAGTCAAATTAGGAGACTTACCCCACTCATAGCTATCCCAATCATCTTGCCACATTAATTGTTTCTCCTTTGGCTGCGTTACCCCCCATTGAAAGAGATCTCCATCTTCGGTCGGTTGAGCAGCACCCACGTTATACGTTGCCCAAAGTCTGCCACTCGGCAAACCAAGATCCACATAATCGAAGCCATCCTTCTGACCCGATACCGTCGTCCCTGCGAAAATCGCTAACAACTCCTTTTTTAGACCTCGGGGCTCCCTACTTTTATCAATGTGCTCCAAACCCTTCCAATCGGGGTGCCTTTGAGCATACTCATAGAGATCGCTTCCCAAACGGTTACGAATAGGGAGATCAGACTTGTAAAGCATATCCCCTTGCTCAAAGTGTTTTCGGAATTCATCACAGTCACAATCACTCCTTTTCTCATATTGGTACTGATTATTGCAAATATAGGACGATTGGAATTGTACATGAATAGTATCGGCATAAGGATCGTACTTATCAACAAGCAACGCCCCCATATACCCCTCTTCGAAATAATAATTTGAGAATTCTCCACGAAAAAGGTCCCACTTCTTCGCTCCCTTCGCATACAGACGCTCTTTTCGGATCAAATAGCAAAGCGTATCATTGACCTTCACCCTACAAGGGTGCACCAACAAATAATCGTATTCGTGCCATTTTGCAGAAGATTCAACCGTGCACAGGGACATCATAGAAAGGAGGAAAACAAAAATCAAAGAATATTTAAAGGGAAGCACTCCTACTATATGTTTTATCTTTTTCATATTCGACAAGTTTTGCCAAATATACAATCTTTTTGCATCCATAAAAACATTCTCATTAGAGATATTATCGATTTATAATCAACAAAAAAAGAGACGCCACAACGTGACGTCCCTTCAATCAATAAGAAGAATATATTAATTCTTAACTCTTAATTCTTAACTTTCCCTTACTCCTTTGCATTCGCATCAAGAGCCTCGTTGATTCTTGGCACGATTACAGTCTTACGAGACACGTGAGGAGTGATGTAGATGTAACCATCCTTCTTTTCAGAAGAGACACCCTCAACGCCCATATTCAAGAATGCTTGATCTGCAATTTTCTCGGCATTCTCACCCATATAGATGACATTGCTGCAATCAAGTGTATCTGCATCAATCTTACAGAACATCAAATCCAAATTGTTCGCCTTCATATATTCTGGCATAACGGCATTCATACGGTTGCGCATATCCTCCAAGTAAACGTCATAATCAACATCTACGTTTGCCACACCATACTTATAACCAGCACGCTCATATTCCTTGATATCAGAAACCAAGATTTGAGCATCGGTCAAACCTTCGTAACTATCAGCGAACTCATGCATACGCAAATAGAAAGCATCCAAGTCATTAACACCTGCAATAGAGAGCAAGTCATAAACTGCAACTGAATCCTTCTCGCCAGACTTAGTCACCTTCAAACGACCCGTGTCAGACAAGATTCCAACCAATAGCAATTGTGCAGTTTGCTTGTTGATTGCAATGTTTTTCTCCTTGAAATTGTTGTAAACTATTGTACAAGTAGAGCCAGCGGAACGAGTAGTGTCATAAGAAGCTGCATTGGTCACCGTTCCCAAAACATGGTTATCCACAACACGAAGAATCTTAGCATTCTTCATTCCATCTACAGATTGAGCATATTCACTATGATCCACAAGCACAACGTTCAATCCGTCAGCCGAAGTCAAAACCTCAGGAGCCTTGATTCCGAATGTATCCAACGCAAAGGTAGTTTCCTTGTTAAGCGGTCCTGCCACGCGAGCTTCGCAATCGTAACCCAAACTACGCAAAAATTCAGCATAAGCCATAGCCGAAGTCACAGCGTCTGTATCAGGCACCTTATGCCCAATCACTACGATTTTTGAGTCACCAAAGTTGAATGGATCTGAATCGTTGTCATCATCTTTCTCACAAGAAAACAATGAGCCCAAAGCAACAGCACCAAGCGCAATATTGCGCAAATAGTTGAATTTCATGTTTGTTTAATTTTAAAAGTTATCAATTTATGAATAAAAAATACGTCTTTCTGCACAAAGACAGAAAAGAACGCGCAAAAATACAAAAAACAAACAACAAATATGTGACAATACAGAAATAAATGCCAAATAAAAAACATTCCGCACGACAACAATTCCCGAAGAACCATTGGAATTGTTTATTATTCGCAAACAATAAAAATTGAGATTTAACCTTACGAACGATAAAAAAAAGAGGAGCAACCGACCGATTGCCCCTCCTCTAACTTTCACAACAGACATCACTCACCTTTAGTGGAGATTGTTTCCACCTCCTCTTTCAAATCTATCTCGTTACCATGCTCGTCAAGGAACTGGTATTCCAAGAAGGATAGATTTTGTGAAGGCACAAGCGAGAATGAAGCCTTGAACTTACGTTTCCATTTCCATTTCAGGGTAAAGAAAGGAAAGCCTTGATTGATGAATGCCGCTACATAAGGGTGGACCAACAGCCTAAACTTCCTTATGTTGAGGGTATTCGTCAGATAATCGATCTTGTTTTCCAAAGAGTCAACAAACAAGATGGATGGTTGGGAAACACCTTTCCCGTAGCATGTCGGACAAACCTCTTCGGTTTCCACATGCATTTCCGGACGCACGCGTTGACGAGTTATCTGCATTAGTCCAAATTTGCTAAGCTGCAAAATGTTGTGGCGGGCACGATCATGAGCCATGTTTTCACGCATGCGGTCGTACAATTTCTGTCTGTTTTCGGCCTTCAGCATATCGATGAAGTCCACCACAATGATACCTCCCATATCACGGAGGCGAAGTTGACGGGCAATCTCATCGCCGGCAGCAAGGTTGACCTCTATGGCATTCGCCTCTTGGTCGTTACCTGCGCGCGACTTGTTGCCGCTGTTCACATCAATCACATGCATAGCCTCCGTATGTTCGATGATCAGATAGGCTCCATTCTTAAATGAAACCGTTCTGCCGAATCCGGATTTCACCTGTTTTGTGATACCGAAGTGATCAAAAATCGGGAGCTCACCATCGTAATACTTCACGATGCCCACACGATCGGGAGCAATCTGCTTCACATAGTCGCAAACCTCCTCATAGACCGCACGGTCGTTGACATGAATGCTCTCGAATGTAGGATTGAATATGTCTCGAAGAATGCTGACAGCGCGGCTGCTCTCCTCGCAAAGCAAGACCGGAGTCTTGGTCGATTTGCTGGCCTTCTCCACACCGTCTTGCCAACGCTTCACCAAAGTATGAAGTTCGGCATCCAATTCGCTGACATCGACACCCTCGGCCACCGTACGAACAATCACGCCGAAATTCTTCGGCTTGATGCTGCGCATGAGTTGCTTGATGCGATTACGCTCCTCTTGCGACTTAATCTTCTGTGAGACATAAACCTTATCGGCGAAAGGCATCAATACGATGTAACGACCCGCGATAGAAATCTCGGACGTCAATCTTGGTCCCTTTGTCGAAATCGGCTCCTTCGCAATCTGAACAAAAATCTCCTGTCCCTGGGCCAAAACATCAGAGATGGAACCATTTTTCTCCAGATCCTTTTTCAATTGGAATTTGGACAAATCAGGGATACGCTTTCTGTTATTCAGCAACTCTTTCGTATAGGCCTGCACAGAAGAGAACTGCGGACCCAAGTCCTGATAGTGCAAAAAGGCACCCTTTTCATAACCCACATCAACGAATGCAGCATTTAGCCCGGGCATCAATTTGCGCACACGAGCGAGGTATATGTCGCCCACTGAAAAAGAATCCGCACGAGTCTCCCTGTTCAACTCGACCAAGCGTTTCTCTTCCAAAAGTGCAATTGCAATTTTAGATGCTTGAACATCAATTACTAATTCGTTATTCATCAGTTTTTATTTTTATGAGAAATAAATCACGTTATTCTCCATAAACAAAGAACAAACCTGCGGAAGATCCATAGGTTTGTTCTTTTTACCTTTAATAAATCACACAGCGAAATTAATGCTTCTTATGACGATTCTTCTTAAGTCTTTTCTTACGCTTATGTGTAGACATTTTATGTCTCTTTCTCTTTTTTCCGCTTGGCATAGCTGTAATATTTAAAAATGTTATTAATTAGTTGTTTACTTTATCTCTTACTTAACATCTGACATAAACGTCTTAGCTGGCTTGAATGCCGGAATATTATGTTCAGGGATGATGATTGTCGTGTTCTTCGAAATATTACGAGCAGTCTTCTCTGCTCTCTTCTTTACGATGAAAGAACCGAACCCTCTCAAATAAACATTCTCACCTTTTCCCAAAGACTTCTTAACCTCTTCCATAAAAGATTCCACCGCCTTCAAGACATCAAGCTTATCAATACCCGTCGTCTTTGAAATTTCATTAACGATATCCGCTTTTGTCATCTCGCTTTAAATTAATGTTATAATTATTCACTCTTTTTTCGGACTGCAAATATAGACATTTAATTATTAATAAAAAAGTATTGCCTGTTTTTTTTGGTTTATCTGTTTCTGTATCAAAAGCAATCACTCCCTCAACAAATAATGTAATCGAAGAATTTAATAGTTTAAATAGTTTGCCTCTATCTTTTTTTTCCTACATTTGCAGACGTGATTAAAAAATTAGTTTTGTTTTAGCAATTAAAAAAATTAAGACATGTCAGTAAACAAAGTCATTTTAGTAGGAAATGTGGGCAAAGACCCAGAAGTACGCTATGTAAGTCAAGACACACCTGTTGCAACATTCACGCTTGCCACAACAGAAAGAGGTTATACCATGCAGAACGGAACACAGGTTCCAGAACGTACCGATTGGCATAACATCGTAGCCTGGAGAGGGTTGGCAAAGATAACAGAAAGCTATATTCGCAAAGGCACGCAACTCTACGTCGAAGGAAAACTTCGAACTCGCAGTTGGCAAGACCAAAACGGTAACACTCGCTACACTACTGAAGTAGTGGCCGACGACATCCAACTTTTAGGCAAAAGACCCGAGGGTGGCGTAGCACCGCTTCAGCCAAGCACCAACAATGCGACTCAGCAACCTGCACCTACGCCTACACCTACAGCCCAAACCAACTTGGCCACAGCCAACAATGAGGAGAACGACCTCCCATTCTAAGCTCAGCCTACGGCATTAGTTGAATAGTAGAATTAGGAATTGATTATTTATTTTTCTATATTTGCAAGGACGGAAAGATTCCGTCCTTGTTTGTTTAACTAACTCATTTATAATTGGATCCGTCCTCGATAATTACAGAGACAACCGACAGTGCCATCCCCCTCGTGGGGCCTTGGTGGCTACTTTGTGCTTACATTTTTGCCATAGTCCTAACTTTGGCCATAATTTCTATGACCTTTTATTTCGAATCAACCTTTTTCTCCTTGACCGCAAAAGAGATAGCAGAACTCAAGGTGAAAGGGAGCAAAAAGGCAAATGGCATCCTCTCTCTCTTAGAGACTCCCCACCGCACATTAGCATCGATTGTCATCACAAAATACACAGGCATCGCTTTTCTAATAGCCACATTGACAAGCCTCCTCGTTTGGGTGAAGGCCGAACCCTCTTCCTGGGAATTCATCGGAATTGCCGCAGGATTGGCTCTTTCGGGAATCGTTCTAACTATTATCTTCGGCGAATTCATCCCTTCCAGGATAAAATCCAAAGTGGGTCACGAGCGGCTTCTCAACGCCTACCCTTTCTTATCCTTTTTCGACAAGATTTTGACGCCCGCCTCCTTCTTGCTGAAAGGGACTCCCATCATCAAACGAAGATTGGAGATGAAGACTCAACACAATATCTCAATCGACGAATTGTCGGAAACGTTAAAACTCACCTCCGTTAAGAAGAAGGATGAGAAAGATATTCTTCAGGGCATCGTCAATTTCGGCAAAATCAGCGTTGATGAGATCATGCGCCCGAGAGTTGACATCGTCGACATCGACATCAAAAAAAATTTCGACGATGTCATCAACATCATAAGGGAGTCAGAATATTCAAGACTGCCCGTATATGAAGATTCCATCGACAATGTAAAGGGCTTGCTCTACATTAAAGATCTTCTTCAACATATTGACAAAGGGCCCGATTTCAAATGGCAAGAGCTAATCAGAGAGGCCTACTTCGTTCCTGAAACGAAAAAGATAGACGACCTGCTCAGCGAGTTCCAAGAAAAGCGCATACACATGGCCATCGTGGTCGATGAGTTTGGCGGAACATCGGGCATCGCCACTTTGGAGGACATTCTGGAAGTGATTGTTGGCGACATCTGTGACGAACACGACGACGATGAACACAAGACATATTCGGCAATCGATGACAAAAACTATATTTTGGAAGGAAAACTTTCTCTAAATGATTTCTTTAAGATAAAGAAAATCGACACGGAGGTTTTCAAGAAAAGAGATTGGGACGCCGACACTTTAGCTGGATTGATATTGGAAATCAATGGTGACATTCCAAGTGCAGGCGATGTCATCGAATACGAAGATTATAAGTTCATCATCATTTCTGCTGACGACAGGCGAATCAAAAAGGTCCAACTCCAGATTCCCTGACGTGTGCTTTAATTATAACGTAAAAGCAAATAGAATGAAACAATTAGCTATTCCATTCATTTTCATACTCACTTTAGCACTCTCATGTTGCAGCGAATATACGCCTAAACCAAGAGGCTATTTCAGAATCGACCTTCCTCAAAAGGTTAATTATGTGGAATTCAACGAGAAGGAGTTCCCCTTCAAATTCGAATACTCAGACTACAGTGTTGTAAAACCTGTGCCCAAGAACGACTCTTTTTGGGTGGATATTCTCTATCCTAAATTGAACGCTAAAATTTATTGCAGCTACAAGCCCATCAAAAACAACTTTCAAAGCTTGTCGGAGGATTCCCGCACGTTCGTTTACAAGCATATTGTGAAAGCTGACGACATCCCCGAACAACGTTACGAGAATCCCGATCATAAAACATATGGATTGCTTTACGAAATAAAAGGCAACACGGCCTCCAACATTCAATTCATCTTGACAGATAGCACCGACCACTTTTTCCGTGGTTCCCTCTATTTTACGGCTTCGCCAAATAAAGATTCCATCCAACCCGTGCTCAGTTTCATCCGAAAGGATGTCATCCATCTGATTGAGACATTGGAATGGAAGAACAACAAATAAACTTGATAAGGAAATAGCATCATGACGAAAAAGATTGCACACATAGGTATCTTTATTTTAGCAATACTCGCCCTATATTTCATATCGGAGAAGTGTTTCTTCCGTCTTGATTTGACATCGGAGAAACGTTACAGCATCTCCAACAATACGAAACGTTTGCTAGATGGCATAGAAAAGCCTCTCAACATAAAAATATATTTGGACGGAGACCTAAACCCTGGGTTCCTTCGTCTAAAACGAGCTACAAAAGAGATGCTCGACGAATTCAGCGTCTATTGCTCTTCCGACATGGATTACGAATTCATCAACCCTTCAAGCGGGGCGACCAATGCCGAACGAGAAAAGAGTTATGCGGAATTGGAGAAAAGAGGCATGCGAGGAACAATGGTCCACGATCGTGACAACGAGGGCAAATCTATCCAGAAAATCGTATATCCTTGGGCAGAGATTAGTTACGATGGCAAATCACTCCCCGTATGCTTGCTTAAAAATGTGGCAGGTAATTCAGGTGAAGAGAATTTGAATATCTCCATAGAAAATTTGGAATTCGGATTGACGGATGTCATCCGTATGCTATGCAACCGCGAGATACAAAAAATCGCCTTCATTGAAGGTCATGGCGAATTTCCGGAGCCGCTCGTTTACGATGCGTCCCAGGCTTTGAGCCACTACTATCAAGTGGACAGAGGCTCCATCACCAACGATGCCAATATTCTCGACGTTTACAAAGCAATCATCATTGCCGGATCTGAGAAGAAATTCACCGAGCAAGAAAAATACGTGATTGACCAATACGTCATGAAAGGCGGAAAGGTATTGTGGTTGTTAGATGGTTCTCGCATCTCATTGGACAGTTTGTCCACCAGTTCACAAACCATCGGCATTGCCAACGAAATCAATTTGGAAGACCAACTATTCACCTATGGTATTCGCATCAACCCCGTATTGGTCCAAAATGTCCAATGTGCTCTCGTGCCCGTAAATATGGCAAGGGAAGGCGACCAGCCCAAATACGAACCTACATCGTGGTATTACTCGCCATTGTTGGTAACCTCGCCCGATCATCCAGCCACAAGGAACCTCACCCCCATCAAAAGTGAATTTGCAAGTTCCATTGATTTTGTGGGTTCTGAATTAAAGGTGAAACGAGATGTCCTATTGGCCACCTCGCCTGGCTCCCACATTCAAAATGTACCTTCCATTGTCAGTATGGATGTCATCAACGTAGAACGCAACGCCCAATATTTCAACATCAGCAATCGTGTTTTCGTAGGTGTGGCAGAAGAGGGAGTATTCCCTTCGGTCTTTAGAAACAGGCTCGTTCCCGAAGGCATTCAAACAAAGGAGAAGCCCCTCACGGAAAGTAAACCGACGAAGATGATTTTCGTGGCTGATGCCGACATCATACGCAATGACGTACAAGGAAGCGGAGAAAACATGAACATCCTTCCATTAGGATTCGACCGATATATGAACCAACAATTCGGCAACAAGGACTTCATCCTCAACGCCATCAACTATTTGACCGACGACGACGGATGGATGGAATTGCGCAATAGGGAGATCAAACTTCGCTTGCTACACAAACGTTCCGTTATTGGACTAAGAACTTTCTGGCAAACAGCCAATATGCTCTTGCCACTACTGCTTCTTGGCCTCTTCGGCGGTATTTTCTTCTTCATCCGAAAAAGGAAATACACAAAATAACAAGATAGAATTCAAATAAATTAAATAACAAATATAAAATTTCATACACATGAAGTTTACCGTTTCAAGCACAGGCTTACTAAGCCACTTGCAAGCTATCAGCCGCGTAATTAACGCAAAGAGTTCCCTTCCTATCTTGGACAATTTCTTGTTCAAGCTCGAAGCCGGCGTTTTAACTCTTACAGCATCTGATTTGGACACAACCCTCATCACCAACATGGAGGTTATGCAATCAGACGGAGAAGGCCTCATTGCCATCTCTGCAAAAATATTATTGGATACCCTTAAAGAGTTCTCTGACCAACCTCTTGAATTCGACATCAACGATTCCACATTAGCCATCAAGATGAGATCAGGAAGTGGAGACTTCAACCTTATCGGCCAAAGCGGAGAGGAGTATCCTAAAACTCCATCGTTGGCCGACGACGCAAAGGGCGTAACCTTACCAACTCAAACATTGCTTTCGGGCATCACCAAAACATTGTTCGCAACTGCTGATGACGTATTACGCCAAGTAATGAACGGTATCTTCTTCGACATCAGTGCAGACAATATCGTTTTCGTGGCCTCAGACGCTCACAAATTGGTTCGTATCAAGACAACTGCCGCCAAGGGTGACGAAGCTTGCTCTTTCATCCTTCCTAAAAAGCCAACCAACTTGTTGAAGAACATCCTTCCAAAGGAAGAGGGCGACGTGGCTCTGAAATTCGACTCAAAGAACGCTTGCTTCACATTGTCTAACTACACAATGTTCTGCCGCCTCATCGAAGGAAGATTCCCTAACTACAACTCAGTTATTCCAACAGGAAATCCATACAAGGCATTGATTGACCGCGCGGCTTTCATGAACATGCTTCGCCGCGTATCCGTCTTCTCCAACCAAGCAACCAACCTCATCCGTTTGGATTTCACGAGAGATAGTGTTACCGCTTCTGCACAAGACATCGACTTCTCAGTGTCGGCAAAAGAGTCTCTCTCTTGTCAATACGAAGGAGAAGACATGAGCATCGGTTTCCAATCTTCATTCTTGATTGAGATTTTGGCTAACTTAAATTCAACAGACATCAACATCGAATTGTCTGATCCGACAAGAGCCGGACTTATCATCCCATTTGACCAGGAGGCCGAAGAAGATACTTTGATGCTTCTCATGCCTATGAGCTTGAACGACTAATCTGTCAATCATAAATGTAGAATTCAGAACGGGGCTGCAACGCTCCGTTCTCTTTTAGAATAAGAAACATGCAATTGAATCTAAAAAATCCGTTGGTCTTCTTCGACTTGGAGACAACGGGTACAGATATAGTAAACGATAGAATCGTAGAGATATCCTATTTGAAAGTTTATCCCAACGGCAACGAAGAGAGCAAGACCTTGAGAATAAACCCAGGAATGCACATTCCCGAAGGTGCTTCGGCCGTACATGGCATTTTTGACGAGGATGTAAAAGATTGCCCTACGTTCAAAGAGGTGGCAAAGAATATTGCCAAAGATATTGAAGGATGCGATTTGGCAGGCTACAACTCCAACCGCTTCGACATCCCTTTGCTCGCCGAAGAGTTCCTTCGTGCCGAGGTTGAAATCAACATGAAGAAACGTAAGTTTGTCGATGTTCAAACAATCTTCCACAAGAAGGAACAACGCACCCTCTCTGCTGCATATAGGTTTTATTGCAACGCAGAACTTGTTGGTGCACACGGAGCTGCAGCCGATACAAAAGCCACATACGAGGTGTTGAAGGCTCAACTCGACAAATACCCAGATTTGACCAACGACATCTCTTTTCTCTCCAACTACTCTTCGTTTAACAACAACGCAGACTTTGCTGGCCGCATCATTTATGACGCCAACGGCGAAGAGGTCATCAATTTCGGAAAACATAAAGGGAAGAAAGTGGTTGACGTATTCAGAGAAGACACAGGTTATTATGGTTGGGTGATGCAAAGCAATTTCGCTCTCGACACAAAGAAGGTATTGACTGACATTTACCTCCACAAATTCAAGGTAAAAAGATAAGATTCGAGAAAGACATGTCCAACACCTACTTCCAATTTAAACAATTTAGAGTAGAACAGGAAAAGTGTGCCATGAAAGTTGGCACTGATGGTGTTTTGTTGGGAGCGTGGGCTAACGTGGCCTCCGCTTCCCACATTTTGGACATCGGCACGGGAACAGGGCTCATCGCCCTCATGCTTGCCCAACGCCAACCCAACGCCCAAATCACAGCCATAGAGATAGACAAAGCGGCTTCCGAACAAGCCACCGAAAACTTTCAAGCCTCGCCTTGGGGCCGTCGTTTCTCTTGCCTCAATGTCTCTCTACAAGATTTTATAAAAGACGAACAAACTTTATTCGATTTAATCGTCAGCAATCCTCCCTACTTCAACAACTCGTTGAAAAACCCAGACAGACAACGTTCACAAGCAAGGCATACCGACACGCTCAGTTTCGAAGAACTAATGCAAGCTGGCTCGCTTCTAACCCAAGAGGGGATTTTCGCCATCATCTTACCCTCTCAAGCTGAAGAGGAAGTTATAACCGCCGCAAAAAAATCCAATCTATATTGTTCCCGGAAAACAGAAGTATTGCCAAAAGCAGATGCACAGCCCAAGAGAGTTCTATTAGAATTCAAAAAGGATTTGACTAACGCCCCTATTATCGACCAATTGACAATAGAAATAGATCGACATGTTTACACCCCTGAATTCAAGAAACTGACCGAAGATTTCTACCTGGACAAATAAAAAGGGAATTATATACAATTACCCCCCTATGGATCATTACCAATAAAAAAGGTCCTCAAATTGAGAACCTTATATTAAAACTCACCTATGAAGTTTATCGAACCCTATCGTAAATCACGAAATCCGTTTCATACTCATTTTTCTCATCTACCTCCGTATGTTCAATGGAAGTGACTTTCCATTGATATGGCGCCATAAAAGGAAAATAGACGTCGCCAGATTCATTCATGTGGACATGAGTCACATACAAACGATCGGCCATCTCAAAAAGGTCACGATAGACTTGACCGCCTCCAATGATGAAAACCTCCTCGCCCTCATCCACCGCTAATTCGGACAGAGAACGAATGACCTCACAACCAGGAGCAGCCTCAGCCTCCATTGTTCGGGAAAGAATGACATTCCTACGGTTAGGCAACGGCTTACCTATCGACAAATAAGTATTACGGCCCATCACAATCGTATGTCCCGTAGTAATGTTTTTAAATCGTTTCAAATCAGCAGACAAACGCCACATCAATTGGTTGTCCTTGCCAATGGCACCATTATCCGCCACAGCCACTATCATCGAATACATATCAATATAAAATTAAACTGCCACTACACCTTTAATATGAGGATGCGGATCATAATCAACCAACTCAAAATCTTCGTAACGGAAACTAAAGATATCCTTCACATCTGGATTTATCTTCATCTTTGGCAACGGGCGAGGATCGCGGCTCAACTGCAATTTCACCTGCTCCAAATGATTCAAATAGATATGAGTATCACCCAGCGTATGAATAAAATCCCCAGCCTTCAAGCCAGTCACCTGTGCCATCATCATCAACAACAAAGCATACGAGGCAATGTTAAACGGCACTCCCAAAAATGAATCCGCACTACGTTGATAGAGTTGCAAGCTCAAACGACCATTGGCCACATAAAATTGGAAGAAAGCATGGCAAGGAGGCAAGTTCATATTGTCCAAATCAGCCACGTTCCATGAACTGACAATAATACGGCGTGAATTAGGATTGGTCTTAATATCCTTGACCGCCTCTGATATCTGGTCGATGAATCCACCTTTATAATCCGGCCAAGAGCGCCATTGATAGCCATAGACATGACCCAAGTCACCATTCTCGTCGGCCCACTCATTCCAAATACGGACACCATTATCTTGAAGATACTTCACGTTCGTATCGCCCTTCAAAAACCACAACAACTCATAAATAATAGATTTGAGATGGAGTTTTTTTGTTGTGAGGAGAGGAAAACCTTCCTCCAAGTTGAAACGCATTTGATGGCCAAAGATGCTAATCGTGCCGGTTCCCGTACGGTCTCCCTTTTCGACACCTTCGTCCAAAATACGTTGTAGCAAATCCTTATATTGTTGCATATCTATCAATACATTTTATACGTTGTTTTCAAAACGCGGAATTCAGTCCTACGATTAGATTGGTTGGCAATCTCTTGCTGATCATTCGACAATTTATCGATGAACTCCTCGTCGAGAACATCTCCCTCGTGCAAGAATGAATATTTAGCGGCAAGAGCCTTATCCACCGTAATTGGCTGAGTCTTACCATATCCCTTGGCGGTCAAACGATCGGCATCAATTCCTGCCTTGATCAAATAATCGACAACAGACTCGGCACGTTTTCCTGACAATGTCAAGTTTCCTTCAGCAGAACCCACTTTATCCGTATGGGCTCCAATCTCGATCGTAATGTTCGGATTGTCATTCAACAACTTCACCAATTTATCCAAAGACGTAGAAGACTCTGGCGTAAGTGTGGCCTTACCAAACTCAAAGAAGATGTTGTCCAACCCCACAGGCTTGCTGATAGAAGCCAATGCGAAATTAATCGGGAAACTTTTGGAATCCTCCAAATTCAACGTGGCAACTGCCTCCTTTTGATTCAAATAACCTCGGCAATTACCCAACATAACGTATTCCACATTACGCTTCAAAGGAATCTTGTAAGATCCGTCGCTCTTCGTCTTCACCTTCGTGTTCGTTCCGTCCGTTCCTACTATACGCACAATTGCATCACCCAAAGGCTCGCCCGTCGTCGAAAGCACCTTGCCCGTAATGTCAAACAAGACGTCAGGCAAATCAAACGACCAAATCTTATCGTATCCCTTCTTCTCATTTCTATTAGAAGAGAACGCACCTTTGTTTGCTCCCTTCACGAAAGAGATTCCAAAATCGTCCGCATTAGAGTTGATCGGATACATCATGCTCTTAACCACCCATTTACCATCTGCCACCTCTTTGGCATAGAAGATGTCAAGACCACCAAAACCAGGCAGGCCATTAGACGAAAAGTACAAGACAGAGTCCTCACGCATATAAGGGAACATCTCGTCTCCCTCGGTGTTGATGGAAGGACCCAAATTGACAGGAGCTCCATACTTGTCGCCATCGATAGAACTTCGCCAGATATCCTTCCCGCCGTATCCGCCCGCAAGGTCTGATACGAAATAGAGGTACTTACCATCAGGAGAGACCGTAGGATGAGCGAAGGTGACAGAACTATCCTTCGACAATTTCACCTCCTGAGCCTTGCCCCACTTTCCTCCAGAACGAACAGACTTATAAATCTGAGCGCCATGACTTTCGCCTTTCACATACGGGCATCGAGTAAAGTACATCACCTTTCCATCCGGAGAGAATGAAGGAGAACCCTCATCTTCCATCGTATTTATATCACCCTCAACCGGTTCAATATTGTCCCATTCACCCAAGGCATTGCGACGGGCAAAGAAAATATCATTATTACGAATACCTGTGATATTACTGTTCTTTCCTCCCACAGTCTTATTTTCTCGAGAAGAGGTGAAATAGATAACATCCTCCTCTCCACCAGGGAAAGCAGGAGAACGATCAGAACGCTTCGACTCCAAAACAGTCAATCTCTCCACCTTATACTTCGTTGGATTCTTCTCCCATTCAATCGCATCCAAAGCTGAAGAGCGTCCCATCGAAGCCTGTTTGTTTTGGGGATGAAGTTTCAAGAAAGCATCATACTGCTCAACGGCCGATTTCGGTTTCTTGTTTTTACGAAGCACATCGGCATAGTACAACACCGCCATACTATCCTTACAATTATAACGAACCGCATTCTGAAATGCACGCTCAGCCTTTTCATTATCGTTTATCAAACGATAACAATCACCCAAGCGATAAGCCACATAGGCCTTCTTTTCTCGTTCCTTTGTGACATTCACACGAGAGTAAGCCCTCTTATAAATGGAAGAAGCCTTATAATATTCTCCGATCTCATACTTTTTATCTGCCTTCTTAATCTGTTGGTTGACAGAACAAGATGCCAACAGAAGGGCAGAAATCAAAAGAACATATTTCGAAACACGCATCAAAAACATATCTGTATATTTACAATTTAGCCATTCACGATTTAAAATATAAACCGATCATCGGCAACTATCTTTTACTCGCTCAAAGAGTTCCATCCTTGCGCCTTCAACGTCATCTCCTGACCATCACGAGTGATGATTCGAGCACCCAACGAAGCGTCAGTGATATGTCCGATCACCTTAATGCCTGGAAGGTTTTGGAAAATATCGTTCATAGACAAAGGAACCGTAAAGAGCAACTCGTAATCCTCGCCTCCGTTAAGAGCCACGGTTGTCAAGTTCATGTTGAACTCCTCCGCCATCGTGGCTGTCACATAATCAATAGGGATACGCTCCTCATATACGCGACATCCAACACCGCTCTGATCACAAATGTGAAGAAGTTCAGAAGACAAGCCATCTGAAATGTCCATCATAGAGGTTGGAACGACATTGATGCGAGCCAATTTCTCTATAATATCCATACGAGCCTGAGGCCTGAGCTGACGTTCAATAATGTACTCCTTACCTGCGAAATCAGGTTGGACACCATCCTTGCCGTTGAAAACACGTTTCTCTCTTTCCAACAGCAACAAGCCCATATAGGCAGCTCCCAAATCTCCCGAGACACAAATCAAATCCGTATCCTTCGCAGTGCTACGTTGAACGACCTTTCCTTTTTCGCCCTCGCCTATACATGTAATGCTTATGGTTAGTCCAGTCATAGAAGCAGAGGTGTCACCACCCACCAAATCGACGCCATAGGCATCGCAGGCCAACTGAATGCCAGCATACAATTCCTCCATGTCTTCCACCGAAAATCGTTTAGAAACACCCAACGAAACCGTGATTTGCTTAGGGAATCCATTCATAGCACAAATATCAGAAAAGTTGACGATGGCCGACTTGTATCCCAAATGTTTCAACGGAACATACGTTAAATCAAAATGCACACCTTCCAACAACAAATCGGTTGTAACCAATACTTGCTTATCTTTATAGTCGAGGATGGCAGCATCATCGCCCACACCCTTAACCGTAGAAGGATTCTTCAATTCAAAACTCTCCGTTAGATGCTTTATCAAGCCAAACTCGCCAAGCGATGCTATCTCCGTTCTATTTGCCATACATATATATATTAAGGAATTGCAAAAATAGTGATTTTCAAAAAACAATTACTAAAAAGATGTAAGGAAAAAGAAAACAAACGCATCTGGCCAATGCAACCTTCATAAAAAAAAACAATAGGAGGCTTCACAGCTTCCTATTATTTCAATTAACCTAAACCTTAACTATGAAAAATCTACCTGTTTTTGTTTGCAATGCAAAATTGCAATAAAAAACATAAATCTCCAAAAAAATATGTGTTTTTTAAATAGTGTCACGTCAATATTTTTTGATTTTTCCTATACAGAGACACACATTCCCTATTCTCTCAGAAACAGATGGATTCATACCTACTCAACTTTACAAACCCATAGGCTAACTATTGCCCATTTTCATTAAAAAATGTACAAAAAAACTCCTTTCTCCCTTCCTTTTTTAACATTTAGAGACGAGCAAATGTGGTCAAATTAAGAAAACTACCTTTGAAAAAAAAGGGCATTCGTATCGTTATATAACTGAATGAAAGAATCTTATGATAAAACTCAACAGATAGGCATATCGAGTTAACAAGTTAAAACTCAAAATAAGATATTTTTTGAAGTGATAAATAGTGTATAATTACTTTTAAAGGGTTATATTTGCTACGATTTTGAATTATTAGGTGAAATTTTTTATTAATTATTTAATATTTTAATTATAATCTGTTAGTAATGAGAAAAGTTTTATTGTCTTCAATGATTCTCCTTACCGGTGTCGGGGTGGCTTCAGCCCGTACGATAAAGGGAACAGTTTCGGACGCGGACGATGTTCTTCCGGGTGCGAACGTAGTCATTAAAGGTACTACTCAAGGTACGACTACGGACATGGATGGAAAGTACGAACTTGATGTCGAGAATGGACAGACAATCGAGATTTCGTATGTGGGTTATACAAGCAAGGTGATCAAAATCACTGCTGCTACTAAGGAGGTAACCAACATCAAATTGACAACAGACGACAACGTAATGGAAGAGGTTGTCGTAGTTGGTTACGGTGTTCAAAAGAAGAGCGACTTGACAGGTTCCGTATCTGCAGTTCGTGAGGAGAAATTGAAGGAGACTGTATCAGCCTCTATCGACCAAGCTTTGCAAGGTCGTGTATCAGGTGTGCAAGTTAACGCTTCATCTGGTCAACCAGGTGCTGCTTCAACTGTACGTGTGCGTGGTACTTCTTCATTGACAGGTAACAACGACCCTCTTTACGTCATCGACGGTATGCCTATCGGTAACGGTTTGCAATCAAACGGTGCTAACCCGTTGGCTGCCATCAACCCTGCCGATATCGTATCAATGGAGGTATTGAAGGATGCATCTGCAACTGCTATCTACGGTTCTCGTGCTGCAAACGGTGTCATCATGGTAACAACTCGTAAGGGTAAGAACGGTGACGCTAAGATCAACTATAGCGGCCAATTGATGATTTCAGAGCCTTCTAAGAAGTTGGACGTTATGAACTTGCAAGAGTATGCTGATTTCGTATCTAGCGACGGTGCTATCTTGGCGTTCAAGGAGGATTCAGAGGCTGAATACTTGAGAAACACTCAATACTTGGGTAAGGGTACTGACTGGCAAGACGAAATGCTTAGCACAGCTATCGGTCACCAACACCAATTGTCTATCTCTGGTGGTGACGAGAAGACTACATACGCTTACTCTTTCGGTTATTTGAACCAAGATGGTGTTTTGATGAACACTAACTACGAGCGTTTCAACGGTCGTGTTAACTTGGAGAACCAAACTAAGAGCTGGTTGCGTACTGGTATCAGCTTGGCTTACGCTCAATCTGAGCAAACTAAGCAACCAGGTTTCGACTTGGACAACAGCAACGCTGCAGCTGCCCTTGGTACTGGTGGTTCTATCGATGAGAACAACCCATTGTTGCAAGCTTTGAAGCAAAAGCCAACAACATCACCTTACAGAGCAGATGGTTCTTACTCTGATATCAGCGACCTCGTTCCAACAGGACAAGCTTCTGCCATCAAGGTTAACCCAGTTGCTTTGGCTAAGGACGGTGCTATCCACGTTAACTCTCACAACATTAACGGTAACGCTTTCGCTCAAATCCAATTCTGCAAAGATTTGATTTGGCGTAACGAGTTGGGTATCGACTACACAAGTGGCGAGGATCACCAATACAAGCCTGAATATGTAAACACTGACAAGAGCAGAACTTTGGAGAGCTACGCTCGTCAAAACATGTACTGGCGTGGTATGTCATCTTTGACTTACAGCTTCAAGATCAACCCTAAGAACTCTGGTAGCTTGATGTTGGCTTCTGAGGTTTCTAAGGCTTCTTGGAACGGTACTTACACAAAGAAGGACAACTTCCTTGACAACAACATGACAGATGCAGACAAGATCAACACTGCATTGGGTGAGACTAAGCAAATCGGTGGTTACAAAGGTTTCGTTTCAACTATCTCTTACTTGGGACGTTTCAACTACAACTACGATGAGCGTTATATGTTGACTGCTACAGGTCGTTATGATGGTACTTCAGTATTGAGCGAAGACAATCGTTGGGGCTTCTTCCCATCATTCTCTTTGGCATGGCGTATCAACCAAGAGTCTTTCATCCAAGATTCTAAGGCTAACGACTGGTTGTCTAACTTGAAGCTTCGTGTTGGTTACGGTCAAACAGGTAACGCTGGTAACACTATCAACTACATCGCCACTTACACTCAAGACAACACAGGTGAGTTGTATCAATCAAGAATGGGTAACCCAGACTTGGTATGGGAGACTAACTGGCAGGTTAATGGTGGTTTGGACTTCGGTTTCATCAACAACCGCATCAGTGGATCTTTCGATGTATATTTGAAGCGTAACAACGACTTGATCTTGGACGGTACTCCAGGTTCTACAGTTGCTCCTAACGGTAGCGATTACTATACTAAGCCAAGTGTAGAGAACACTGGTTCTATCGAGAACACTGGTTTCGATATCTCTTTGAACACTCAAAACGTTGTATCTAAGATCGCTGGTATGCCATTCGACTGGTCAACAGACATCAACTTCTCATTGGTACGCAACAAGGTAATCGAGTTGAACAATGGTGGTGAGATCGCTGGTAAGTTCTATGCTAAGTCAGCTCAAAGATACATCTGTCTTTCTAGAGAGGGTGACGCTCCTGGTTTGTTCTACGGATACAAGACAGACGGTGTAATCCAAAATACTGAGCAATTGAACTCAAAGACTCGTGCAACTGGTACTCAAGTTGGTGACTTGAACTTCGTTGACGTTAACGGTGACAACGCTATCGACGAGAACGATATGACAATCATCGGTGATCCTAACCCTGACTTCACATTCGGTTTCGGAAACTCACTCTCTTTGGGTGACGCTAAGAACAGCGGTATCTGGAACCTTTCAATCTTCTTCAGCGGTTCATATGGTAACGACGTGTTCAACTTGTTGCGCATGAGCTTGGATGGTATGGACGAGGCTGGTCTTAACTACAGCAAGGACGTTTTGGACTATGCAGTTGTTAGAACTAAGGAAGATGGTTCTCAATACGTAGAGAACGCTGGTACTGACATGCCACGTCCAACTACTGAGGCAGGACAAAACTGTACTGTAGTATCAGACAGATATGTTGAGGATGGATCATTCATCCGTCTTCAAAACATCGCTTTGAGCTATACATTCCCAAGCAAGTGGACTGACAAGATGCACTTGAGCAACTTGAAGCTCTCTGCTAACGTTCAAAACGTTTACACATTCACAAGCTACACAGGCTACAACCCAGAGGTTGCTTGTACAAGCCCAATTCAACAAGGTGTTGATTTCGCATCATACCCTTCTCCAAGAATGTTCGTATTTGGTTTGAGCCTAGACTTCTAATTAATAATGATTTAGTAAATTGAATATGAAAGTAAATAATTTTAAATATAAGGCTTTTGTCTTGGGATTAGGTGCAACAGCGCTCCTTTCCACTACTTCTTGCTCTGATTTCTTGGATGGAGATATTCCTGATCAAGTATCAGCAGCAAACATGACTCAACTCGAGCACTATCGCGCAATGTTGAACTCTCTTTACGGAGGTAAGAAGGTAGTTGAGTATGATGCAAAGTTCAACTGGGTATTCAACGAAGGTGCTGCAGGTAACCTTTACAACGTTTATCAAGATGAGGGTACTGCCTTCAAGTTGCAAATCAAGGAGAGCAACTCTATCTTGGCTGAGGGTTACCGTGCTATCTATGGTGGTATCATCGCTTCTGCTAACCGTATTATCCACATGGATATGAGCGCAGCTGAGTTCGGTGATGCTGACAAGACTGAGATCATCGCCGAGGCTAAGTTGATGCGTGCTTACGCTCACTTCATGGCTACTGAGTATTGGGGTGCAGTGCCTTTGATTCTCGATACAGATAAGAGTGCTAAGTCTTCTAAGCCATTGGTTACTCGTGCTACTATCTACGCTGCTGTAGAGAAGGACTTGTTGGATGCTGAGGCAGGTTTGCCAGAGACTCCTGCTATAGGTACTATCCAACCTACAAAGTATGCTGCTAAGGCTCTTTTGGCTAAGTTGTATTTGACAATGGCTGCTTGTAAGGAAAACCCTTCATTGAACAAGGGCAATGCTAACAACAACTTCAAATGCGCTGACTTGGGCTACAATTCAGACGACTTGTACGCAAGAGTTATCGAATTGACTACTGAGATCATCAACAGTGGCAAGTTCTCTTTGGCTACTCACAAGGAGATGTTCGGTACTCAACAATACGACAACTCTGCTGAGACTATCCTCGCATGGCACCACGTTGGTGGTGGTTGGGGAGAAGGTTCTCAATACCAATGTCAAATGGCTATGGAAAGCGACTGGTCACCAGGTGCTGGTTGGGGTGCTGGTAAGGGTATCTGTTACACCCTTTACAACGACTTCAACAAGCAAGATGCTCGTTTGATCGAGTTGTCAATCATCGCTAACCAAAAGTACTACACTCAGGACGGAACTGAGAAGGTTTATGGTAAAGATATGTTGAACGCCATCGGTGTTCTAAACAACGTTAAGAAGTTCGTTTGGGGTGCTACTGGTGTAAACCACTTCATGTCTCATACTGCTCGTTTCGATATCGTTCGTCTTTCTCAAGTTTACATGATGAGACAAGAGGCTAAGATGTTGAAGGGTGGCGACTATGCAACTGTTTGCAGCGACATGTCAGACTTGAACACTGTGCTTGCTGCTCACAACGCTAAGTACGAGAAGTCATCAATGGCATTCTATACTAAATTGGATGGTAAGTTTGTTAATATCGAGAGCGTAAAAGTTGGTTCAGAGACTTACTCTTCAAGAAACGGTAGCGAAGGCTTCATCCCTACAAAGGATAAGATCGTTGGTAACACTGGTATCGAGATGTACCACACTCAACACAGAAATGACTTCATCCAAGAGCTTCGTAAGGAGTTCGCTATGGAGGGTCAAGGATGGTTCGATTTGAAG
Organism: Paludibacteraceae bacterium; assembly: GCA_024401475.1. Taxonomy (GTDB): domain Bacteria; phylum Bacteroidota; class Bacteroidia; order Bacteroidales; family Paludibacteraceae; genus RGIG10190. The sequence goes on from JAKSKZ010000007.1 coordinate 26,296, forward strand.
CGTCTTTACTACATGACTCAAGATGGTGCATACCACTTCTTGAAAGAGCAAGATAGATCTTGTTACATGGTTCAAGCTCCTAACGTAGAAGAGCCTGCACAAGAGTCAGATTACGCTCGTCAAGCATTGGTTAACGATATCACTTGGCAACGTGTTGAGGCTGGCGAAGACGGCATCAAGAACCCTTCTGGTTCAGAGGAGACTATCGATGTTGATGGATTCCACAGCAACGATACTTGGTTCTTGCCTTTCCCTGCTGACGTTGACGTTCGTTTGGGTCTTGAAATCGGCGCAGCTCAAGATTTCGTAAAAGCTGTACAAGACGGTTCTTACCAATATTGATAAATTTATAGTAGCCTCTCCTTCCCCCGGGAGGGAGAGACCTACTTCAAAATTCAAATTTTTTTAAAACAGAGCAAAATGAAATTGAAAAATAGATTATTTTCAACTGCACTCGCATCATTGGCTGTAGCTGGAGGTTTCTTGACTTCTTGTGAGGATGATTGCGTAGATTGCAAATGCAACATGCAGGTAAACGATATCGTTGACGCATACGACACAGAAAACGCTTTGCCTGACCTCCGTTACGACAGAACGGTTATCATCCGTGGTGAAGGTTTGGGAAGTGCTTCTTATATTGAAATGATCAACCCTGATGGTTCAGTTGATACAACTTTGTATTTGAAGCCTACTTTGGTAACAAACAACGCCATCATCGTTAAGATCAAGGGTAGCCAAACTGCTATCGCAGCAAAAGAGCTTAGAATTTACTCTAAGACTTGCAAAGAGCCATTGGCATTGGAGATGAACTGTTCTGGTGATCCTTCAATCAAGGGATTCCTTTCAGAGTTCGTTCCATTGGGTGGTACTTTGAGAATCGCCGGAGACTACTTCTACGGAACAGACGAGCAACCTTTGGAAGTATCTTTCGAGGATGCTAATGGCGAAAGAGTCAAGGGTGTAATTGTTAGCAATACTAAGAATACTATTGACGTAAATGTTCCTTGGGAAGTTAGAAATGGTTCTCCTGTTTGGGTTAAAACTCCGATCAGCGAGGTTCAAGCTCAAGTTCTTCTCAACGACTATAGCAAGGTATTCTTGAGTTTCGACGACAACTGCACAGCGGGCGGCGGTCGTTACGGAGCCGTTAAGGATGGTGCTTACACTCCTAACGCTGCTCAAACATACGATCTAAGCAAGGTTCCTGCTGGTACAGGAAACTACGGTGCTTTGACAGACCACAAGAACTGGGTTTGGGAAGACTATAACACTCTTTCTACCGAGGGTACTGAGAGAAAGGAGGAGAATGCTGATTGGGGACAAAGAAACTTGTTGGATTTCAGCACAAATCCTGGTACATTGCCTGCATACGACTACGCAAACAACAACTACGTGTTGAAGTTCGAGGTATTCGTTCCTGAGGACAAGCCAATCAACCACGGTTTCATCTTCGCATTCTCTATGTGGGGTGCTGAGTCTGGTGAAGAGTATGTTGGTGGTGACTTCTACTGCTGGAACTACTTGGTTAAGGGCGATCCTGATGCTCTTCCTGCAGCAGTTGTATTGTTCGACCGCAACACAGTTACTGTTGACGCAGACGATCAACCTTCTTGTAGCGAGGGTGGTGCTAAAGGTTTCCACACTGGTGGCCAATGGATGACAGTTGCAGTTCCTTTGACTTCAACTTATTTCCACGTAGCTTGTCAAGCTTCTGGTGTATTTGCTAAGTTGGCTGATAGAAAGTCAGACGGTCACTTGGAGGCTAAAGACTTCTACAACTTGTGGATCTTCCCAGATCCAAACGATCGTGCAGAGGTTACTAAAGATTACTTCATCGCATTCGATAACTTCCGTATCGTAGAAGAGAACGGTAGCGGTTTGGTATTGGGCTTGTATGGTCAAGGTACAAGAGATGGTAACCCAGCGGCTAAGAACGACTGGTTCGGTATGGCTGGTAAGTAATTCATCTTACTACTATAAACTTTTGAGGAGTGGCGATTTCGTCACTCCTCTTTTTTTCCCTTGGGGTGTCCCTCTTCTGATTGATCAACGATAGGAATTCGAGATTTTATAGAACAAAGGCCCTACCCGATTTTTTAGTCAACACTTCAAAAAAAAGCGGGCAAATCATTTGCAGATTCGAGAAAAAGCAATACCTTTGCATCGCAAACCAAAAGAAATGCGGATGTGGCGTAATTGGTAGCCGCGCTAGACTTAGGATCTAGTGTCGTGAGACGTGTGGGTTCGAGTCCCGTCATCCGCACCAAGCCTGAACTTCGGTTCAGGCTTTTTTCGTTTATAACGATTTGTTCATTCATACCCCACGCACACTCAATAGCCTTGCCCTCACGGACAAGGCTATCGAGTGTCGGGCTTTCAGCCCTGGGAAAGGTGGGGGTCGAAATCAATTCATAATTCTTAACTCTTAATTCCACATAATTCTCAATTCTCAATCTTTTTTCCTATTTTTACAAAACTTTTCGTAAACGTGGCTTAGACCACTTCCAAAGGAACAATATGGGAGGAGATCCTCCTTCACTTCAATTTAACGAGAATGGCAAAAGAGGACAACAACGACGAATTAGACAAAGAGATGGACGAAGGGGAAGTCACCGAACACTCTTCCTATAAAGTACCATCAAAAGATGACGAAGGTGCGAAATACCAACTCTCGGGCATGTACCAAAATTGGTTTCTCGATTACGCATCCTACGTTATCCTCGAACGTGCTGTGCCTCATCTTGACGATGGTCTGAAACCAGTACAACGAAGAATCCTTCACTCCATGAAACGATTGGACGACGGACGCTACAATAAAGTGGCCAACATCGTCGGACACACCATGCAGTTTCACCCCCATGGAGATGCCTCCATCGGCGACGCATTGGTTCAGCTTGGTCAAAAAGACCTACTGGTCGATTGTCAAGGAAACTGGGGTAATATTCTAACAGGCGATAGCGCCGCCGCTCCTCGTTACATTGAGGCAAGATTATCCAAGTTCGCTCTCGACGTCGTTTTCAACCCCAAAGTCACAGAATGGAAGGCCTCTTACGACGGAAGAAACAAGGAGCCAATCACGCTCCCTGTCAAGTACCCTCTCCTACTCGCCCAAGGCGTGGAAGGTATTGCCGTGGGCCTCTCTTCAAAAATTCTTTCCCACAACTTCAATGAAATCATCGATGGAGCCATCGCCCATTTACGCGGCGAAGATTTCGTGCTCTACCCCGACTTCCTCACTGGAGGTCTCATCGATGTATCGAAATATAATGACGGAGAGCGTGGCGGTAGCGTAAGAATCCGTTCCCGCATCACGAAACTCGACAACAAGACATTGGTCATCAACGACATTCCTTTTGGAAAGACAACGGGAAAAGTCATCGAATCCATATTGAAAGCCAACGAGAAAGGCAAGATCAACATCAAAAAAGTTGACGACAACACGGCCTCTCAAGTTGAGATTGTCATCCATCTATCCGACAAGACGTCTTCCGACAAAACAATCGATGCCCTCTACGCATTCACCGACTGCGAGGTGAGCATCTCCCCTAACTGTTGCGTCATCACGGAAGACAAGCCTCACTTCACCAACGTGAAAGAGGTGCTACGCATCTCTGTTGAAAGGACGAAGGGATTGCTCCAAAAAGAGCTTCAGATTCAAAAAGGAGAATTGCTTGAGCAATTAAACTTCTGCTCTCTTGAGAAGATATTCATCGAAGAGCGTATCTATAAAGACAAACAATTTGAAAACAGCAAAAACGTTGACGACGTGTTGAATCACATCGCCACTCGCCTCGAACCGTTCCGCCATCTTTTTGTGCGTGACGTAACGCGCGAGGATCTGCTCCGTCTTTTGGAAATCAAGATGAAACGTATCTTGAAATTCGAGACCGACAAGGCTGAAGAACAAATTGCTCTTCTCAAACAACAAATTGCCGATATCGACAACAAATTGGAACACCTCGTCGACTATGCCATCGCTTGGTTCCAAGGTTTGAAAGACAAATACGGCAAAGACCATCCACGCCTCACCGAGATACGTAACTTTGAGACCATCAACGCTGCGAAGGTGGTGGAAGCCAACGAAAAACTATACGTCAACCGAGACGAGGGTTTCATCGGCACAGGCTTGAAAAAGGACGAATTCGTCTGCAACTGCTCCGACATCGACGACATCATCGTCTTCTTCAAAGACGGAAAATACAAAGTGGTGAAGGTTGCCGAAAAATTATATGTGGGCAAGAACATCATCCATGTCAATGTATTCAAAAAGAATGACAAGCGAACCATCTATAACGTCGTTTATCGCGACGGAAAACCTGGTGGTCCATCTTATATCAAACGTTTTGCCGTGACGGGCGTCACACGCGACAAGGACTACGACATCACGCAAGAGAAAGAGGGTTCGAAGATTCTCTACTTCTCGGCCAACGCCAACGCCGAAGCGGAGGTGATCCGCGTGTCGCTCAAACCAAAACTGAGATTGAAAGTGACATCCTTCGAGCGTGACTTTAGCGACATCGGCATCAAAGGTCGCCAATCCATCGGTAACATATTGACCAAAAACGAGGTTCTAAAAATCGCCTTGAAGCAGAAAGGAACTTCTACTTTGGGCGGCCGAATGGTATGGTTCGACAAGGATGTGTTACGCTTGAACTACGACGGAAGAGGAACGCTCCTCGGCGAATTCCAACCCGACGACCAACTGCTTGTCGTCACTCAAAAGGGCGAATACTACACAACTACGTTCGACGACACCAACCACTTCTCCGACGATGTTAGATTCGTCGAGAAATTCTCAGTAGAGAAGGTTTGGTCCGTTGCCCTATTCGACGCCGACGCAGGATATAAATATCTCAAGAGATTCCAATTCGAACCGACAAAGAAGAACGTCAATTTCTTAGGAGAAAACCCTAAATCGACGTTGATCTTGATTACGGACACCGTCTATCCTCGAATCAAAGTCACCTTCGGCGGAGCAGACCAACACCGCGAACCTTTAATCATCGACGTTGACGAATTCATCAGTGTCAAGGGATTGAAAGCGAAAGGAAAACGTATCCACACTTGGAACATCGCAGATATTGAGGAAATTGAACCAATAAGATTTCCCGAAGAACCTAAAAATGAAATAGAGGGAGAAGAGGAACCCGAAAACGATGATGAAAACGGTCAACTTACTCTCTTCTAAACAAATTGTAACAAAGATGAAAACGAGTGGTCTTCTTTTAAAAAGCATATTCTGTTTCATGCTATTGTGCATGAATACATTGTCTTCGTTCGCTCAATATGAATATTTGAACGAATTTGAAGAACTTTATGGTGACTGCATAGACGACGAGGAGTCAACCATCTATGGTGGAACTTATCCCCAGAAATGGCCGAAAGACGTCCGTCTTCCTGAATTTCCAGGCGGTGGCGACGTGCAGTTCACCCGCTATGTGCACGCCAACATTGAATACCCCGACGTGGTGGACTCTGTTGTTCCTTCTCGGACTCCTGGAGAAGAAGACATCGTCTATCGTGCCAAGGGAATTGTTTACGTGCAAATCGTCATAGACAGATGTGGACGTTCGACACGACAAGAGGTGGTTCAATCCGTCAACGAGGCCTACGACAACGAGGCTCTACGAATCATGCAAAGCCTACCCGTATTCCGAGCTGGTGCAGCCAACGGTGAACGAATCAAGGTGGCTTTAATCGTTCCTGTCTATTTCACGAGAAACAGACTGAAACCGGAACCTCAGGAGATGAACTACGACGACATTGATTGGTGATTATCTAATTGCTAAAACATGAATAGAATTTTTCTAATAGGCTATATGGGTTGTGGAAAGACCACAACAGGAAAGAGAATTGCAAAAAAGTATGGGTTGGATTTCATCGACCTCGACCATTATATCGAAAATCGTTATTTCAAAACCATTCCTCAACTTTTCGAAGAGAAGGGCGAAGATGGTTTCCGTCAAATTGAACACAACATGCTCATCGAAGTCTCTGAGTTTGAAAATGCTGTCATTTCCACCGGCGGTGGTGCTGCTTGCTTTTTCGACAACATGGACATCATGAACAAAAGCGGAGAGACGATATATCTAAAGGCTAGTCCGGAAAACTTATTCAAATATCTAAAGACTGCCACACAAAACAGACCACTCCTTCAAGGAAAGAACGATGAAGAGCTGCTCCAATTCATCAAAGAGGGTCTCGAAAAAAGAGAGCCTTTCTACATGAAAGCTAAGCACATCATGGACTACATGGACATGTCGGACGTATTGTTCGACCAATTACTAAAATAACAAAATAAACAGTGGATTCAATTCCTCATTAAATAAAAATTGCTCATGCAAGAGAAAATTATCGTATTGGATTTCGGTGGTCAATATGCCCACCTAATTGCAAACAGAGTGCGCCGTTTGGGCGTTTTCACAGAGATATGTTCTCCAACAGCCTCCGTTGAAGAATTGGCTGGTGCAAAGGGAATCATCTATAGTGGCGGACCTTCAAGTGTTTACGCCGAAGATGCACCCGACTACAATCCGGAGATTCTAAACATCCCTGTCCCTAAGTTGGGAATCTGCTATGGCCACCAATTGATGGCTTCGCAATTGGGCGGATCCGTACGTCCCGGGAAAGTAAAAGAGTATGGTATTGCAGACCTCCTTTTGAAGGAGCCTCAACACCCATTATTGAAAGACATCCCTGCGTCTTCACCAATGTGGATGAGCCACGGCGACGCAGTTGAGAAATTGCCTGAGGGTTATAAGATCATCGCGTCGACAAAGGATTGTGAGATCGCGGCTGTTGCCCTTGACTCACGCAAGATCTACGGTATCCAGTTCCACCCAGAGGTGACTCACAGTAAGTTCGGCATGAAGATTTTGGACAACTTCATCGACATCTGTGGTTGCGAACGTACTTGGAACATGAAGAGCTATATGCCTCTAATCTCAGAGAAGATCAAGAGAGAGGTTGGCGACAGAAAAGTGTTCTTGCTTGTATCAGGAGGTGTGGACAGTACAGTCGCATTCGTGCTTTTGAACCGTGTGTTGGGCACAGACCGTGTGATGGGACTTCACATCGACAACGGTATGATGCGTATGGACGAGTCGGCTAAGATCATTGATTTCTTGAAGGCTGAGGGCATGAACAACCTTCGTGTTGTCGACGCTACAGACTCATTCTTGAGCAGACTTGAGGGAATCACAGCTCCAGAGCAGAAGCGTAAGATTATCGGCGCCACTTTCTTGGTTGTGAAAGACGAGGAGATGGCTAAGCTAAATCTTGATCCAAAAGAGTGGATGATCGCTCAGGGAACTATCTACCCAGATACAATCGAGAGTGGTGGAACAAAGAACGCCGACCTTATCAAGACTCACCACAACCGTGTGAAAGAGGTGATGGATTTGATGGCGCAGGGCTTGCTTCTTGAGCCGTTGGCAGATCTATATAAGGATGAGGTACGTATGTTGGGCGAGGAACTTGGTATTCCTCACAACCTTGTATGGCGTCACCCATTCCCTGGGCCAGGTCTTGGTGTTCGTTTGCTTTGCACAGACGGCAAGGGCGAGTTTGCTACAAACGCAGACGTTCCAGGTCTAGCAGAGTATTTGAAAGAGAATAATATCGACGGTAAGGTGCTTCCTATCAAGAGTGTAGGCGTGCAGGGCGACGGTAGAACATACGCGCAGCCATTCTTGCTTACAACACAGAACTTGACATGGAAGCAGTGTGAGAAATTTTCAACTGAGTTGGTTAACCGTTTTAAGGTGATCAACCGTGTGATCTGGCAGGTAGGCAGTGTAAGCGATGAGAATCCAAAGTTGGTTGAGCAGTACGCTACAAAGAACCACTTCGATGTGCTTCGTAAGTTCGACAATATCTGTACAGAGTTTTTGCAGGAGAACAACCTATATGAGTCGATCTGGCAGATGCCTGTAGTGTTGGTTCCGCTTACAGTGGAGGACAAACCATGTATTGTGATGCGACCAGTCAACTCATCAGAGGCAATGACAGCCAACTTCGCAGAGATCGACCAGAAACTTCTTGAAGGACTATGGGGCAGATTCGTAGCAGAAGGAGCAGGCTCATTGTGGTACGACGTCACACACAAGCCACCAGGAACAATTGAGTGGGAATAAGAAAATGCTGAATACAGAAATGTAAATGCAAAATTTGATGCATTAATTTTAATATTTTAGGGTCGTGGAGGCAGGTGGCAAACCTGCCCTCACGATTTTCTAATTATATTATAAACAAAAAGAGTTTAGATATAGAATATAGTACAGAAACAAAAGAGACAATGCCGGTTCAAATCACTGTAAATATTGAAGACATCTCCATGTTGAAGGAGATAAAGCAGGCGATTAAGATGATAAAAGGAGTGATTAGTGTGGATAAAAGTGATGCAATGAAATCGTATGAACGTTCGCGTGCTGATGTCAAAGCAGGAAGAGTTGTAAAATGTAAAGACAAGGAGGATTTTTTCAATAAATTGGGGTTCTAATGGCATATAGCGTAGTTATACTAAGAATTTCCAGAAAGACGTGGAAAAATGCAGAAGACGTGGATATAATATGCAACGTCTGCAAAAGGTCTTGGAAGAATTGATTGATACAGGATGTGTCCCTGCCAATTGTCGTCCGCACAAATTATCTGGAAATCATGAAGGAGAATGGGAGTGCCATATAGGTCCTGATTGGTTGTTGATTTGGGAACAAAGGATACTGAGTTGACATTGTTAATGCTCAGCACAGGAAGCCATTCTGATCTATTCTAGATAAAGTTGTGGTACGATGTTACACACAAGCCACCAGGAACAATTGAGTGGAAATAATGTAGTGGCGGGTTTCAATCCTGCCCACATCTGAGAATAAGCAAAATGATAAATTTGACGCCTCTTTTTGTTATGGATATTATATGGAGTGAGAAAGAGAATATGGGACTATGATTGCAATTGTTAATTTTTTTTCACTAATATTGCATTTAGTTATTGACTATAGCTTATGAATTACACTGACACAAAGCAACATTATGAAATTTTGGATGGCTTACGTGGTGTGGCGGCCATTATGGTGGTATTGGCGCATATCACGCAAAGTTATGCGATAGATTTTTTTAGTTTACCCATTGGACATGGTTATTTAGCAGTTGATTTTTTCTTTGTACTATCAGGTTTTGTAATAGGTTATGCCTACGACGACCGTTGGGGTAAGATGACGACTGTTGACTTTATGAAACGCAGGCTCATCCGTTTGCATCCAATGGTTATTGCCGGATCCGTAATCGGAGCAATCCTATTTTATTTTGCTGATTGTGAATTATATCCGCTTATACATGATACAAAATGGTGGATGTTGCTTATCGCCTTTGTTCTATGTTTGTTGATGATACCACTTCCTTACTCTTATGATATACGAATAAGGCAAGAGATGTTTCCGACCAACGGGCCTCAGTGGACCTTGTTCTATGAATATGTGGCTAACGTAGTATATGCGTTGGTTTTAAGAAGACTGCCCACAAAAATACTTGTGGCATTGGCAGTCTTCGCTGCTTTTTTCACTATAGATTGGGGTTTAGGCTGGAATGTATTAGACAAACCAGGATTCTTCTATGTCGGTTTATTTGAATTTGGATGGTCGACCAATATTCCGCATGTTCACGTTGCTTTAGTGCGTTTGTCCTATCCGTTTATAGCAGGATTGTTGCTGTCAAGAACGAAGGCGTACATAACACTTAAAGGAGGATTCTGGTGGTGCGCTTCGATTATTGTGCTTGTACTTTGTTGGCCTCATTTGGGTGGTTATGATCCAACAACATTCTGGCATAACGGATTATATGAGACATTGTGCATACTTCTTGTATTTCCATTGGTGGTGTCTATTGGAGCTGGAAGCAGAATGACGGACACACGTTCAACGCAAATCTGTAATTTCCTGGGCGAGATTTCGTTCCCAATTTATATCACACATTTTCCGTTAATCTATATTCACGAGAAATGGGTGTTCTTAAATAAGGAGTCTTCATTACCAATAATGATAGGCGAAGCTGTCTTGGTGTTCATTTTGAGCGTAGGATTAGCCTATGCACTCTACAGATACTACGATCAGCCTGTACGAAAGCTGCTTAAGAAAAAACTATGATGTGGTTATTGGCACATTTCATTCAAAGCTGAATACAAATTTAGAGGTGTCTGACAAGGACGCCTCTTTTTGTTATGTGTTGTCTTTTTTTATTACATTTGTAACCGATAAAACCTTCAACGATTATGTCAAAAGAAGAAATTGATAAATCTTACTTTTTGGCGTTTTGTATAGAACAATACAAAACACAGAAGGGTATAGATGGGGCAAAAGTTGCGACTCTTTTTTTTGATAAAGGAGTAGCGGAGTATCTTATGGATAATTTTGAGGTGTTGCATACGCAAAGTCGACAATGGTTGATAGAGGAGATTGATAATTATCTAAAGAATAATCGTGCATCATGAAGATAAAACTATACCACGAAAGTCTTGAAATTGTGGACACTCCTCAGATATTAGAGCCGAACAGAACACTTGATTATGGAAAAGGATTTTATACCACGACCAATTTCGATCAGGCAAAGGATTGGGTGTTTCGACATAAAAGAGATAAAGAAAAACCTTCTTGTGGTTACGTCAACGTATATGAAATAGACATTGATGATGTTCGTAATGCTCATACGTTGTGGTTTGAAGAACCAACTGAAGAGTGGGTGGATTTCGTGAATAATAATCGTAGCGATAAGACCTTTTCCCACAACTATGATTTTGTCTATGGACCAGTAGCGAACGACAAAGTGTATGCGGCTTTTGCGTTGTTTGAGAGTGGATTATTAAATAAAATCGAACTAATACGAGAACTTAAAACATATACATTAGTAGATCAGCTATTGTTTCATACATCCGATGCATTGTCTAAACTTAAATATGTAGAATCTGTAAAAATTGCAATACAATGAATTTAGAAATAACAGATAAAAATCTACATCTGCTATTGCCAGGCAAAGTGGTTGCGGTTTCTGCAATCTACGCAGAAGAACATCATTGCTCTATGATGGATGCGATGCGAAAATTCTATGCGTCAGAGGTTTACCAAATGCTTCAGAAGGAAGAAACAAAGTATTGGCATTTCGGAGCCGTTGCTTTGTATGAGATCTGGCAATCATAGATCATTGTGGTACGACGTCACACAAAAGCCACCAGGAACAATTGAGTGGGAGTAATGTAGGGGGGCAAAATCGCCCTACCAAAGCGAGCTCGGAGAGCGAGCAAAAATAAGCGTGTTTGGACAAATTGTATATAATCGCCTTTTTCATTACATTTGTGGCCATAGAACTAATAAATTATGAACAACACAGATTTTTGGGCTAGTATAAATGCAATTATAGCAGGTGGATTCACACCCGAAGGTCTGTCTATATTGGACGAATATGCAGACAAATTCACATGCGGAAAGCTTTTATATAAACGATTTTCACCGTCAGAACAGCATGGCTGCTCAACGGGAGGTTATGCACATGTCATTGCATCCCTACTCGCGGGAGCAGAAAATCGCTCAGGTTCAGAGACTGAAGGAAAAAACGATTTCCAAAGACAGTGCAAACGAGCAGAGACGCAAGCAAAATATATAGAAAATTGGGCTCGTAAGGCTGGATGTTGGATTGATGATGTTGATGAAATCCTTGAAAGCTTGATGGGAGCGCAAATAGCAGAGGGAGGAGAAGCTCATGTCTATGATCACGGCACTACATTGGTGAAATCCATTGGCCTTGATTATTTTATAGAACCAATTTTAGCTCTTGACAGAGTGACTTTACACAACACATATTTCCCAGAAACAAAATTAGTTGTTATTGGATTTGGAAGAGATAAGAATGAAGAGTTTAGGATTCTGATTGAGCAACCTTTTATCGAAGGTTCTCAAATGACAGACCAAGAAATTGCGGATTTCATGAACAAAATGGGATTCAAATTGATTAATCCACGAAATTGGACGTTTGCAACCTCAGATATTTATTTGAGTGATATGCACGATGAGAATGTGATACGCTCAGCACAGGGCAATATTTTTGTTGTGGATTGTGATATACGAATCAACACTCCTGAGTTACGTTGTGGTGGAATCAGGCAATTGACCACAGAGGTTGAGTTTGTAAAGGATAATAATTAGAGGCGTCTGATGAGGACGTCTCTTTTGTTTTATGTTGTCTTTTAGATGACCTATATAAATTGATTTCGAGGAATTTTTGATTTTTTTGTGTACGGAAGAAAGGAGCAATGCGAGCACTGTGACCGAGAAACAACAAGATGCCAAAACAAAATCAAGAAACTCCGAAAAGTTTATGAGGTGTCGCTTATTATTGAAAATTTAAAAACGGTAAATTTATAGAGTTACCATTAGTGTAATAGGCAATTTGCTATTTGCGGATTTTAGGGTTACCTTTGTTTATTCAAAATCTTTTTCAAACACACGCTTTTATGAAATTATCCCAATATAGTGCACTGATAGCATTATTCGCTTCAAGTTTAGGCATCAATGCCGAGACACATGTTTTCGACATTGCCACCAATAAGTTGGGGGCGGAAATCCCTCACACCATGTACGGAATCTTCTTTGAAGACATCAACTACGGTGCCGACGGAGGCTTGTACGGAGAACTCATAAAAAACCGATCGTTCGAGTTTCCACAACCCTTCATGGGATGGTTGCCCTTCGGTGACGTGAGTTTGCAAAATGACGGACCTTTCGAGCGTTGCCCTCATTATGTTCGCCTATCGGTCAGCGAACAACCCAGCAAATGGACGGGTTTGCAAAACGAGGGCTACTTCGGCATAGGCTACTTGAAAGATGCTGAATACCGTTTCACCGTATGGGCAAGAGTACCCAATGGCGGAAGTGCAAAATTTAGTGCTCAGTTGATCGACATGAGCACGATGGGCGAACGTCAGCAATATTTGGGAGAGACGACCATCACGGTCAATTCGAAGGAGTGGAAAAAATACGAGGCTATCATCAAATGTGCCGAAACCATCGAAAAAGGATCCTTCCGCATCCTGTTAGACCATAGCAGTTCGCCTGTCGATTTGGAACACATCTCCCTCTTTCCGAAGGAGACCTACAAGGGCGACGACAACGGTCTAAGGAAAGACCTTGCCGAATCGTTGGAACAACTCCACCCGGGAGTCTTTCGTTTTCCTGGTGGTTGCGTAGTGGAAGGCGCTGAACTAGGCAGCCGCTACCAATGGAAAAATTCCGTAGGCCCTGTCGAAAACCGTCCACTCAACGAAAACCGCTGGTTGCACAGTTTCGACCACCGCTTGTTCCCCGACTATTTCCAATCCTACGGTTTAGGCTTCTACGAATATTTCCGTTTAGCAGAAGAGATTGGAGCAGAGCCGCTACCCGTCATCAGTGTGGGATTGGCCTGCCAATACCAAAGCCAAAAGCACCAACCCGTAGATCAACTGCAAAGCTATATTGACGACGCCCTCGACCTCATCGAATTTGCCAACGGCGATCCTGCCAAAAACAAATGGGCAAAGATTCGTGCCGAGATGGGACACCCAGCACCGTTCAACCTAAAATATCTGGCTGTGGGCAACGAGCAATGGGGCGAAGAGTACCCTGCCCGACTAAAGCCATTCGTAGAGCAGATTCGTGCCAAATATCCCAACATTCAAATCATCGGTTCGGCAGGACCCGACTCGGAAGGCGAAAAGTTCGACTACCTCTGGCCTGAAATGCGAAAGTTGAAGGTGGATTTGGTGGACGAGCACTTCTACCGCAACGAAGAGTGGTTCTTAAAAGCTGGCAACCGCTACGACAACTACAGTCGCAAAGGCCCTAAGGTTTTCGCGGGCGAATATGCTTGTCACGGCACAGGCAAGAAGTGGAACCATTTCAATGCCGCCCTACTCGAAGCAGCCTTCATGACCAACCTCGAACGAAATGCAGACCTTGTCCGCATGGCCACCTATGCACCACTTTTCGCACATGTGGAGGGTTGGCAATGGCGTCCAGATGCCATCTGGTTCAACAACACGCAGAAATTCAACACTTGCTCCTATTATGTGCAACAGATGTATGCCACCAACAAAGGAACGCACGTCTTGCCCTTAACCATGAAGGGCAAACCCGTAGCTGGCAATGCCGACCAAGACGGATTGTTCGCCTCTGCCGTTTTCGACAAAGAGAAAAACGAAGTGATTATCAAGATTGTCAACACATCCGTTCAAAAACAATCCATCAAGTTCAAATTCAAAGGAGCATCCTACGGCATGATGGAGGAGGTGAAGGATATGGACATAACAATACTGCATTCGGAGGACTTGGACAGCGAGAACTCCTTGAAAAATCCAAAGGCAATCATCCCTATCTCGATGACAAGCAAATTTAACGCAAAGGAAGAGACCATCATTCCAAGCAGAACATTCATGATACTCAAGATCAAGAAGGATAAGGTCAATTTGATGAGGGAATAATTAAGTAGGAGCATTCTACACTCGGAAGATTTGAATGGAGAGAACTCCTTGAAAAATTCCAAGCAAAACATTCATGATACTTAGAATTAAGAAATAAGATTATATGGAAATAGAAAAGGGCATATTCAACCGAACAAAACTTTTGGTGGGCAACGATGCGATGGAACACATCACCCAACAAAAGGTCATCATCTTTGGCGTAGGAGGCGTAGGCAGCTGGTGCGCTGAGAGTCTGGTACGCTCTGGTGTCAAACATTTGACCATTGTCGATTCCGACTGCGTCTGCATAACCAACGTCAACCGTCAACTAATGGCCACCACACAGACCATCGGCAAGGCGAAGGTGGAGGTTTTGAAAGAACGTCTGCTAGAAATATCACCTTCGGCAGAGATCACCGCCCTGCAAAAAATCTACTCGCCAGAGACCTGTGCAGATTTCCACTTGGAAGAGTACGACTATATTGTCGATGCCATCGACAGCCTATCCAACAAGGCCCATCTGCTATTGGAAGCAAGCAAACAGAAAGGTAAACTATTCTCCAGCATGGGAGCCGCACTAAAGATGGATCCTACCGCCATCAAGGTGGCTGAATTTTGGAACGTAAGAGGTTGCCCTCTCGGCGCTGCCCTACGCAAGAAGATGAAAAAAGAGAAGACCTTCCCTAAACACAAATTTCTTTGCGTTTATAGTGAAGAACTTTTAGAGAATCAGGGAGAAGGCAGTTCATGCGGAACAAGTGCTTGCGTATGCGCCAAGCGAGAAACAAACAATGCCGATTGGAACAGCAAGAAGGCCCAAATCAATGGAACGATGGCTCACATCACAGCCATTTTTGGATTCACCCTCGCCGGGCTAATCTGCCAAGATATGTGGAAGAAAGGCTCACAAAAAGAGGAGTGAAACGTCAAGGAATTTTACAGATAGGGTTTACTCCCTATTCTGTAAAATGGGGCGACCTTAATTATCAAATCTTGCCAACGTGAAGTGTCCGCTTATTTCATAATCCAATTCATCTACGCTGATGACATACCAATAGTCGGTAGCTGGCATATCGACTCCATTATAGACGCCATCCCAACCTGGGTAGAAGTCGCGATACTCTATCAATAACTTACCATAGCGGTCGTAGATACGAACCTTATAATGCTTATAGAATCCTAAATTTTCAATTTCCCAAGTATCTTTGATTCCGTCACCATTAGGCGTCATGTGATCTTCCGGATAGATCGGTATCAAGTAATAGAACGGCAAAGAAGATTCGCAACCAAGAGAATCTCTAACATGAGCGATGCTCGCTCCCACCTCAATATTCTCCCAAAACGTTGAAGAGGATTGCCACATACCGTCATTCAAGGCATACAGATACTCCGGGATTCCACCCACAGCGACAATGTCCACCTCTCCCCTTTCGGCCGACAAATCCACACGTTCAATCACTGGTCCTGGACTGACACGCACCTGCACCGTTGCCGAATCAACACACTTGCCTCGTCTGACCATAACCTTATAGTTCACATCCGTCGTCGTCCTAACTATCGGATTGCGGGTGTTAGCTCCACTCAAAAATGCGACAGGCGTCCATTGATACTGAGCACCCTCTATCGAGTCCACCTCCAACTGTTCCTCCAACCTACGACAACCATAGACGTCCTCCATATCCGACAACGAGAAAGCTGGATCAACATCCACTCGGACAACCACAAACGAGTCGCACTTGCCAACGCTTCCCATATTGAACTCATAGTCGCCCGACTCTGTAATCGGCTCATCGCCCACCCAAAGAGTATCGCCTTCGCAGATACGAGCATCCGCCAAAACAGCCTCCTTCTTAGAATAGACAAACAAATTCAACTGCATGACGCTATCACAACCATTCACGGTGGTCAGGGAATCCGTATAGACGCCCGTCTCCGTAAATCCATCCACCGAGCCTCCCCAGCAGACCGTGTCGTACCGAGCGGTGAAATAGGAAGGATATTGTTCCACATTGACGACATAAATGATACTATCACATTCGAACCGTTCACTCTTTATGAACGAATGGTAGATTCCGCCACTGGTGTAATCTTTGCCTTCATACGATACCATATCGCCTTCGCACAAATTCAAATCGACATAGACCGTCTGCGTCCTCACTATCACCACATCATAAACCACCAAGCTGTCGCAGCCCGCAGCCGTCGTCAAGGCAACTGGATACAAGCCACTCTCCGTGACTACAACTCCTCCGTCAAGCTCCACATCTTGCGAACAAGAATATATTTTTATCGTATCCACCTTCGGCTTCGGCAACACCCAAAGATGGAGAACCATCACGCTATCGCAACCATTCACGCTCGTCAGGGAATCCACATAGGAACCCGTCTCCGTATGCCCATCCAACGAGTCACCGAAACATATCGTGTCATAACGTTCTATAAAGTACTTCTCAAACACTTTCACTCTTATCGCGAAATAGACGCTATCACAATCAAAGATTTCACTCTTCAGCACATCCACATAACTGCCGGCCGTATTATAGCTCTTTCCGTTGAATTCAACAGATTCACCCTCACAGACATTCAGATAGACAACCTTCGTCTTGGGATGAAGCACATAGACATCATAGACCGTCACACTGTCGCACAAGCCATTAGCGGTTCGCACCGTATCACGATAAAAACCATCTTCTATAGCAGGGACGCCTCCTATGACCAAAGTATCACTCGAACAAGTGGTCACTTTTATCGTATCGACTACAGGCTCTGGCGGAACAATATCCAAATCCAGGCGAACCACCGTCGGTTCAGCACAACGATGCAACTTTCCCCAAACATAATAAGTGCCACTCATGGCCGACAAGCCATCCTCTACGACAGGATTCTGCTCCGTACTAAATTCCTTGCCATCAGGGCCAACCCAATGGAACTCTTCCAAGACATTCGATTCGCAATAGAAACGCAACGTAGGGTCCTGACAAGAAGGCAACTCATACCTCGCCCTCAACTCCACAACCGGATCAGGAGGACACTCTTCAATCAACTGCATGTTTTTACAGTCTTTGAAATCCTCAAAATAGGTCGTGCCATTTGTATTATCCTGGAAACGAATAGACTCAACGCCGCCACCTCCGTAGACCCAATAGACATAAAAATTTTGCACCGTGCAAATATCCATTGCCTGCCTTTTGTACAAATCCCCATTTCGATAGAAATAAAGAATACCGTCATGATATTCAAAACCCATCACTACGATATGAGCATCCAATCGCAACGGCGATTTAGGCTTATCAGCATCTGTCGCAGAGAACTCTATCTTATTAGAAACATTCCTGGGTGCCGGTCGGGGCTGATTCCCGCCAAAGTCCAATTCAAACTCGGGTTCAAAATCCACAGACATACCGAAAACCAGGTGATAGCCACCACCTGTGACATCCAGCAAACGAGCCTCCAGCACAAAGTCGTCCGTATAACAACTCGTATCGCGGAAATAGTACCCCGTAGTCTGATAGGCAGAACCCGTATAATCAGGCACCATACCACCATCAGGACCAAAAAATTCAGAAGGAGTGTAATAGGTCGTATCGTTTTCTGTCAAACCATTCGTAGGTGAAGGTTCATCCACCAAATAGGCCCACCATCTATAATAATCTTCACAAACATCTTCTGCCTGAAGAGAAACCACAGACATCAGAGTGAATATAGAAAGAAGGAAATATCTCAGACGAACCATTTTAAAGCTAATATAAAAATCACCTAACTTATTTTGCAAAAATACATAAAAAAAAGGAGAGCAAACAATTCTGTTGTAAAATATTAGAAGGTTACAAAATTCAATCGACAAGCAAATCGTCCAATTCTACACAATCCCTAAAATATACACAATCCCTAAAATAATGGATAAATCTGCCTCTTGCGGTTAAATAATGTTTATAAAAAAGAAATATTCAACCTCATCAATATAACCATTGACAATAAATGTGTAATTTGGCACAAAATCTTGTAATAACAGTCAGAAGATGAACAAACTTTCTTTCTTATTGGCAATTCAGCCCTTAGCATTTACCCTGTTTCTTGGAAGTTGTGATTCCAAGAAAAACCAAATGGCAAAGAGTGGGCAATTCCAATTGTCAGAAGAGACACTAAACGACACAACCTACATTTACGACTCAATCGGTGGGAATGTCATCTTCGCTATTTTTGCAGGAACAGATATAGAAAGCGTTCCGACCAACAATCCCGAATGGAACGAATTAGCCGTGACCGTATCCATTGATCCACAAGGTGCCAACAATGAAATATCAGAGGGCAAGACATTGACCAACAAAGAGAAAGAGGAGATTGGTTACATCATAAAAAACCAAAGTTTTTGGGAAAAAGACAAGAGCGGCTCCGCCCCTGTCGGCATTCTCCGTGGCTTCATCAAAAATTCAGATATCGCTCCCAACTCCATCATAGAAAACATCATAAAAAACCGATGCTTATCGGAAAAAAATCGCACACTTTCCGGCATGGAGGAGATTGTCAACAAATACGATTTTGTCAACTACCAATTCGACTCCCTATTAAACAATCTTGACTTCTACACCGAAGAATACAAAGACCTCAACGACATTGAAGAGTACATTTTGGAAGACAGCTGGCTTTCAGACCCAGGATCGGACAGACTATCCATGCTATTCCTTCAAGAGCAACTCATTGCCATTGTCCACAAAAGACCTATGGAAATATCCAACACAACAGCGTTCGACCTTCCCGGCAAGAGAACAATGCTCATTCTCCCCAACGTAAAAACCGATTTGGCTGACAAACTTTTAAAATTCAAAACTGAATTTTATACAAGCTTCTTCGAGTAGAATTCAACTTGAACGACACACCATTCCTACCTATTTTTATTGTTCCAACCTTTACATTTCTCCAGACAAGAGGCAAAATCTTCATTTTTTGACCTTTGAATTGTATTTTTTGCAGATTTAACGGTAACTTTGCGAAAGTTATTGGTAAGGTGCGTATTGTCCTTATCTCTCAGAAGAGAAAAACAATAGAAATTCATTATATAAATGGCTAAAAAATTTGCAGAACACAGCAACTTCAACCTCTCAGAAATCAACAAAGAGGTTTTGAAACAGTGGAACGAAAACGATGTGTTCCACAAAAGTGTATCAACACGCGAAGGTGCTCCTACTTTCGTATTCTTCGAAGGACCTCCATCGGCTAATGGTATGCCTGGTATTCACCACGTGATGGCTCGTTCCATTAAGGATATTTTCTGCAGATATAAGACCATGAAAGGTTTCCACGTAAAGCGTAAGGCCGGTTGGGATACTCACGGACTTCCTGTGGAATTGGGTGTCGAGAAGGAACTTGGCATCACAAAAGAGGACATCGGAAAGAAAATCTCCGTTGACGACTACAACAACGCTTGCCGCACCAACGTGATGAAGTTCACGAAAGAGTGGACCGACCTAACTCAAAAGATGGGTTATTGGGTTGACTTGGAAAACCCATACATCACTTACGACAACAAATACATCGAGACCCTTTGGTACCTTTTGAAGGAACTTTACAAGAAGGATTATCTCTACAAAGGTTATACTATCCAACCTTACTCACCTGCAGCAGGAACGGGACTCAGCTCTCACGAGTTGAACCAACCCGGTTGCTACCGTGATGTGAAGGACACAACTGTTGTGGCTCAATTCAAGATGTTGGACCCTAAGCCTGAAATGGCTCAATTCGGAACTCCTTACTTCTTGGCTTGGACCACTACTCCTTGGACATTGTCTTCCAACACAGCTCTTTGCGTTGGACCAAACATCCAATATGTTGCCGTTCAATCTTTCAATCCTTACACAGGCCAACCTTCGACTTACGTATTGGCTAAGGATTTGTTGAACGCACACTTCAACCCTAAGGCTGCAGAGGTGGCTTTCGAGGATTACAAGCCAGGCGACAAACTAGTTCCATTCAAAGTAATCGCCGAATACAAGGGTACTGACCTTGTCGGCATGAAATATGAGCAGTTGATGAACTGGATCACTCCTGAGAATGCAGACCAAGCATTCCGTGTCATCCCAGGAGACTATGTAACAACAGAGGATGGTACAGGTATCGTACACATCGCACCAACTTTCGGTGCGGACGATGCCAAAGTTGCCAAGGCTGCCGGCATTCCTCCATTGCAATTGGTTGACAAGAACGGAAACCTTCGTCCATCGGTAGATTTGACAGGTAAATTCTACTTGTTGAGCGACTTGGATCAAGATTACGTTAAGACACACATCAACGTTGAGGCTTACAAGAAATTCGAGGGACGCTTCGTAAAGAACGCTTACGACGCCAACTTGACAGATAAGGACGAGACGCTCGACATCTCCATCTGTATGGAAATGAAGGTGAACAACCAAGCCTTCAAGATTGAAAAGCACGTCCACAACTACCCTCACTGCTGGCGTACGGACAAGCCAGTCCTTTACTATCCATTGGATAGCTGGTTCATCCGTTCCACCAAAGCTCGTGAGAGAATGATGGAATTGAACAAGACCATCCTTTGGAAGCCTGAATCAACAGGCACAGGCCGTTTCGGAAAGTGGCTGGAAAACTTGAACGACTGGAACCTTTCTCGTTCTCGCTACTGGGGTACTCCATTGCCAATCTGGCGTACGGAAGAGGGCACCGAAGAGAAGTGCATCGGTTCTATCGCAGAGTTGTTCGAAGAGATCGACAAGTCTATCAAGGCCGGTTTCATGAAGGAGAACCCTTGGAAGAACTTCAAGGTGGGCGACTACTCTAAGGAGAACTACGATCCTAAGAACATTGACCTTCACCGTCCTTATATCGACAATGTCATCTTGGTTTCTGACAGCGGCAAGCCAATGAAACGCGAGAGCGACTTGATCGACGTTTGGTTCGACTCTGGTGCGATGCCTTTCGCACAACAACACTATCCATTCGAGAACAAAGAGGTGGTTGATAACGGCGAGTTCTACCCTGCAGACTTCATCGCAGAAGGTGTGGACCAAACTCGTGGTTGGTTCTTCACATTGCACGCCATCTCTACCATGATCAAGGATAGCGTAGCCTTCAAGGCAGTTATTTCCAATGGTTTGGTGCTTGATAAGAATGGTAACAAGATGTCTAAGCGTTTGGGCAATGCGGTGGATCCATTCGGAGCTATCGAGAAGTATGGTTCAGACCCACTTCGTTGGTATATGATTACCAACGCATCGCCTTGGGACAACTTGAAATTTGACACAGACGGTATCGAGGAGGTTCGTCGCAAATTCTTCGGCACACTCTACAATACTTACTCATTCTTCGCATTGTATGCAAATGTGGACAACTTCACCAATAGCCAACCTCAGGTTCCTATGGAGAAGCGTCCTGAGATTGACCGTTGGATCATCTCTTTGCTCAACTCCTTGATCAAGGAGGTTGACGAGAGCTACAACGACTACGAGCCAACTAAGGCTGGTCGTGCCATCTCCAACTTCGTCAACGACCACTTGAGTAACTGGTACGTACGTTTGAACCGCAAACGCTTCTGGGGAGGAACCCTCACAGAAGACAAGTTGGCAGCATACCAAACACTCTACACTTGCTTGGATACGGTAGCTCGCTTGATGGCGCCTATCGCTCCATTCTATGCAGACCAATTGTTCTTGGATTTGAACAATGCAACAGGTTGCGACAAGAGCGAATCGGTTCACTTGGCAGACTTCCCTAAATATAACGAAGCCTTGATTAACAAGACGTTGGAAGAGCGCATGCAGTTGGCTCAAGACATCTCGTCAATGACTTTGTCACTCCGCAAGAAGGAGAACATCAAGGTTCGTCAACCGCTCAAGCAAATCATGGTGCCTATCTTGGCCGAGCACGAGCAAGAGAACATCGAGGCAGTTAAGGATTTGATCATGAACGAGGTGAATGTCAAGGAAATCAACTTCGTGGACGATTCAGCAGGCATCTTGGTGAAGAAGATCAAGCCAGACTTCAAGAAACTCGGTCCTAAGTGCGGTAAGAGCATGAAGGCGGTTGCCGCTCAATTGCAAGCATTGCCACAAGAGGAGATCAGCAAATTGGAGAAGAACGGCAGTTACGAAATCAATATCGACGGCAACGCTATCATTGTTGACAAAGCAGATGTCGAGATCCTCTCAGAAGATATTCCAGGCTGGTTGGTTGCCAACAACGGCACCATCACCATCGCTTTGGACGTGACAATCACTCCAGAGTTGCAGAAGGAAGGTATCGCTCGTGAATTCATCAACCGTATCCAAAACATCCGTAAGTCAAGCGGATTTGAGATTACGGATAAAATCACGATCAACATTGAAAAGTCAGACAATGTCAATGCTGCGGTAGAAGAATTCAAGGAGTACATCGCTTCTCAAGTTCTCGCCAATACAATCTCATTGGTTGATAAAGTAGCCAATCCAACCGAATTGGATTTCGACGACTTCAAGGTTAACATTGAGGTGAAGAAGGCATAACAAGGTTATTTATACAAACATTCCAAGAGAGAGAGATTCCCATCAAAAGAATCTCTCTCTCTTTATTTATCCCGGTCAAAGAAGACACAAAGATTTCTTATTCCAATTTCCCCTTTGGGGTATAAAACTAATAGTGAAGAAAAACAACATACACAGATACGATTAACGATATTTTACCCGAATTCATCGATATTTTTCAGCATCAAATTCGATTGCACTCATTTCCATTCCTAAATGAAACGATATTACCGCTGTTTGCACTATTTTTACCATTCCTATTCCTACAAATTTGCTAAAATTGCAATGTGAGATTTTCCAATTAGATATTAATGAACTATAAAACAAATATCATGAGAACACTTTACAAATCAATGATGGCAGCAGCCTCTGGTTTGATGCTGTGTGCGTCTGTAAGTGCACAGAATCTTCCTGGCACAAAAATGAGCATCAACGTCAACGGAAAAAACCGTACGATAGATGTCTATGCTCCTAATGGAATGGGAGAAAATAGACCGATGTTGATTTCTGCCCACGGTATGGGTCAAGATATCGGTTATCAAAAGTCTATGTCACGTTGGGACCTTGTGGCCGACACTGCAAAATTCCTTGTTGTTTATCCAGCATCTGATGGTTCAACTTGGAACTTGGATGGCAATGGCTCCGACATCGCCTTTATGAAAGCCATCATCAAAGAGATGAGCTCTAAGTACAAAATCGACTTGAACCGTGTCTATATGTCCGGCTTCTCCATGGGCGGTATGCTTACTTACATTGTTGCCAACAACATGGCGGACCAAATTGCCGCTTGCGCACCATTGTCAGGTTATCCTATCGGAGACAAGACAGCCAAGCCTTCACGTCCGATACCAATCATCCACACCAACGGTGATGGAGACGATGTGGTACACTACGAGCCTTGGAAAGGTTATTTCAACGGTATGTACCAAGAGCAACAAGGTGCCTACGCACAAGCAGAGTCTTGGGCAAAAGCCAATGGTTGTGACGCAACTCCTGTAGAAGTGAAAATAGACAACACGGCTACACGTTATATGTGGAAGAACGGCGAATGCGGCGTTGAGGTATGGTTGAACAAAGTTTATAGAAGAGGCCACGTTCCTTCCAATGAAGGTTACCACTCAGCTCGTGAAATCTGGAAATTCGTCAGCCAATACTCTTTGTCTTGCGGAGCTCCAAAAGAACCAGAAGAGGTAGCTCCTTATAATGGAACGCCTGCATCTATCCCTGGCACAATCGAGGCTGAGGAGTACGATTTCGGTGGACAAGGCGTTTCTTACAACGATAAAGATTCTCAAAATCATGGAGAGGCCTTCCGTAACGACGGTGTGGACATCTACAAGAAAGACAACGGTGCTATTGTAGTAGGTTACAACCAAAATGGTGAATGGTTGAACTATACTGTAGATGTGAAGGAGACTTCTAAATATACAGTTACTATTTCAGCTGCTACTGACAACGCTACAGCATCTTTCCAACTCCTAATCGACGGTAATGCTGTGACAGGCGAAGTAAGCGCTCCTAACACAGGCGACTTCTCCAAGTTCTCTACTATCAAAGTTCGCACCAAGGAGATTCCTGCTGGCGAGCACACACTTCAACTATTGGTTGTCAACGACTGGTTCGACATCGACAACATGAAGTTTGAGATATACGAGTCTAACGGCAATGAACCTTACGACGACAATGGTTGCGTTGTTGGAATGCGTGACAACGACGAGTTGGCATCTATATTCTCTACAATCAGCTTAAGCAACGTCAATCCAAAGGTTAAGCCTACGACCAACCACAACCCTATCATGACGCAACGTTATGGTGCCGACCCTTGTGCAATGGTTTACGGCGACTCCGTATATATCTACATGACGCACGATATCTACGAGTATGAAAACGGCAGTATCAAGAGCAACGGATATGGCAAAATCACGGAGATCGTCTGTCTTTCTTCTGCCGACCTTGTCAACTGGACTGACCACGGACCAATGAAAGTTGCTGGCTCAGGCGGAATCTCCAAGGCTTCCAACTCTTGGGCCCCAACTGCTTGCCACGCAAAAATAAACGGAAAGGATCGTTTCTTCCTATATTTTGCCAATAATGCCAATGGTATCTATGTGGTAGCAGCAAACACTCCTTACGGACCATGGGAGGATGTGAGAAATGGAGCCGGACTAATCACCCGCGCCACTCCTAACTGCCAAGATGTAACTTGGTTGTTTGACCCAGCCGTACTTGTTGATGAGGATGGTACAGGTTACCTCTACTTCGGTGGTGGCGTGCCTGACGGCAGACAAGAGAACCCAGGAACAGCACGTATTGCCAAGTTAGGTAAGGACTTCATCAGCATTGATGGCACGCCTGCATCATTGAATCCTCCTTATCTATTTGAGGATGCTGGTATCAATAAGATCGGCAACAAGTATGTTTACTCATACTGTACGAACTGGAACGTACCAGTCGGCAACCAATTTGGCATCTCTAACGCTGTGATTGCTACAATGACATCTTCCAGCCCAATGTCAGGCTTCAAATTCGACCGCAAGGTGTTCGACAACCCATCAAGATGGTTGGGTGACAATGGTAACAACCACCACGGATTCTTCAAATTCAAAGGCAAGTGGTACATCTGCTATCACAGCCAATGGATTCAAAATCAAATCGGTGTAAAGGGTGGTTATCGTAGCTCGCACGTTGACTACGCTAATGTTGACGAAGAGAAAGGACAAATCTTAGGCGTAGATGCCGGCACGACCAAAGGCGTTTCTCAAGTTACTCCTGTTGATGCTACCAAATTTATCCAAGCAGAGTGTTTCGCATGGCAAAACGGCATCGAAGTCAACTATGTAGGCAAATCAACCAACATGGCTGTTAGCGGCAAAGATGGTTCATGGATTGGTCTATGCGGTGTCAAGGCTGAGGGCGTTAACAAGTTCAAGGCTCGTGTTTCTGCGCCATGCGGCGGTGCCATCAGAATCACAACAGGTTCAGCTAACGGAACGGTAATCGGATATTTGAATGTAGAGGCCAACACATCATTCGACGAGTTCGAGTGTAAGTTGCTTTCCGATATTCCTGCTGCTACCGACTTGTTCTTCACATTCAGCGGTGAGTTGCAATTCGACTCTTGGCAAATGTTCTACGTTGACCCAACCAACAACGAGACAATAGATGCTTCTGCATCAAATCTCATGGTTGAGCCAAACCCTGCAAAGGATGTGATTACCGTAAGTGGATTGAACAAGGGCGACATCATCACCATCAGAACAATGACAGGTGTTGTCAAGAAGGCATTTGTTGCCGAGTCTGAGGCCGTCGAGGTTGAAGTTGCAGATTACGCATCTGGACTCTACCTTGTTTCAAATGGATCAAAGACCATAAAAATGGTAAAAGAGTAAATAGTCCTAAAAAGCCTTTTAAAGGCATAAGAAACGCCGCTGTTGGATAACTCCACAGCGGCGTTTTTGTTGTCTGCACACATCTCCCGATTTGTTTTCCAAGGCTGATTATAGTATCACCTTTTAATAAAACATTGGCGCCCGCTTTACATTTTTGAACAGACATAAAAAATGGAATATTATCCCCTAAGGGGAAAGTCTCATGAGACCTCTTCATTTTTCCACCAACGTGAAATTCCTATGGGATAGATACGCTTTGTATTGCCAACTCAATATTTCACAATCTTAAAGTGCTTGCCGTTCAAATCCAATAGATAAACACCTTTAGGATAGTCAGCACCAAAAATCCGAACCGAACCACACGCAAGACGTATTTCTTCCAACTTCAATCCGTTCGTTGAATAGACGGAACAAAAGAGATCTTCTTGCTTCGACGCAATAGAAAACGCTCCATTTTCATACACAACAGAGATGCCGGATTTTCCAGCCATCTCATCATTTATAGAGACAGGGACATCGCCTTCAAGAATTGTCAACTTCAACCAAACTTCCGTTTGGGCACCCGTCCCATCGCAAACAAGCAATTTCAAATACTTCTTAACCGTAGCTGTAGGTATGCCTACGATTTCAAAATCGCTATTGAGCGACAACCCTGCAGGCAGTCCGTCTTTCCACTTTATTGTGTAATGACCATCGCCTCCAACAGGATTCAATTTAGCATAATACGACTGCCCAACTTTTCCATTCGGAAGAGAATCACGGTTCGTCAAATCAAGTTTTCCATATTGGATGGAATCGCCGCCTATCTCATCTCCTTCTCCGTCGTCATCATCACCTGCACCATCATCATCGTCATCCATCTCGCACTCGCCATAACAGAACGACATCTTTGGGTCAGGCTTACTGAAATTACAGAGATAAATGCCTGAATTTTCACCGTTGTTCCACTTCGCATTTGGTGTGCTATCATCAGAAAACACCTTTGCCGAAGAGATACTACTCCAAAATGGATTATTATTTGAAGCAGGACGGCAATCTAACTTGTCCGGATTATCCTTATATCTATTATCCCCTGGTTCGTAAACATGCCAAATGTAAATGCCAGAAGTATTTACAATTCTTTGGTTCAAATAGAAAGAATTTCGCACCTCAATATAATAACGTTCCTTCTGTGGATCTCCGTCAACATTTCCATAATAGACCGCTACGTTTCCTGGACCATACTCAAGCTCAACCCGTGTTCCCTTCTCCAAATCATTCAACACTATTTTATTGTCGAGCCAGCCCACATTATCCAAAATCCAAGGATTGGGAATCGGTGGATTTTTGGGGCTACCAATAAAGAACTCATCCGCCACATTGAAATTCTCTGCCGTATTGCCTGTATGATTGTCAAACGGATAGAAATCGGGAGCACCGAGAAGCAAATGGAAGGACTCGTGAACAAAAGTTCCCATTCCCAGTTTTTCCGAACAATAGGCCAACTGATACAACTGATAAAAGGATCTGTAGGTGTTTGTTTCTGCATTTTTCTCCTGCATCCTCATAGTCCCTTTGTGAGGCCACAAGCCCGTAGCCCATTTGTTGGGACACTCGCCAGCGTATAGGATATTCACAGCATAGTAGCTCGACCCATTGCGAGAAAGATCGTTCAAGTCAAAGCCATCCACTGACTTTGAAAAGCCGTTGAGCGCATCCAACACCGCAGGCTGCAGACGGTCAAACGTGTATGTACTGGCATCAGACGGGGCATAGTAAGACTTCTCATTAGGCATAGTATGGGGAGCCTTGGGTAAATAATTGATATACGTAAGTTTACCATTGGATATCCAACTAAAATACTCCCTTATAGACATTGTATTGCCATTGATACTACCCTCTCCATTCAAAAACTTATTAAGTTCTGCCATAGAAAAAGGGAACTTGCAATCGGGGAAATCAATAAGCACCGTCACACCGTAAATAGTATCGGGCAACACGGTGGCCGAACGCAACTCTGGTTTCGCCAACTCATCACGAATTCCCAACGTCTCTTTCCCCTTGGCGATTTTCCGGGCAAGAGCATCCGAAGATATACGCTGATGGGGAGCAACAATCATCGTCACAGCCTTAGCGACCTCGCCGCCTCGATAACGAATGCCCGAAGAGGCATAGTCCGAACTATCCGCCGAAACCAACGCATAGCAGATATAGCCATCATCTGGATCGACTGTCAATGTATAACCATCCAAACTTTCGGCTTGGAGATAAAAATCATTGCCAAACAATCTGACCGTCACAGAATCGCCGTCAGGCTGGGTAAATGTATAAAGTGTTCCATTATAACTTCTTGCCGAAACGCATATGCAACTCAAAAGAGCAACAAACAGCGTCACTATCACATTTTTCATTTCATATAGATTTTGAACTAACATTTTCTATTTTTCGAATCTAAGATAGAAATAAAAATGACACGTCGACAAACATAAAGAGAGAAATTATAAAACGCATAAACTTTAGCAAAGTAAATAGAGGTAATATAACAACTTTGTAAAACATTCTCTATCTTTGTGAAAACCATATAGAACTACACATACATGAAAAGACACTTTTTCCCTTTAATAGCATTCCTTTTATCCTTTGCTCCTCTTTCAAGAGCAGACATCGACATCACGGACCTATACTTGCAAAATGCAGGATTTGACGACGAAGCTCATTTCGATTATAAAAAAAATGAGAATGGCAATGTGGCTCAAGAAATCCTACCCATTTATGGTTGGAACAAAGACATTGGGGTAGATTACACCATCACGGGAATCTACGAATTGGGAACTGCCAAAACTTTCAACACTTACGGGAAAGTACCCACCTCTGGCTATAATGGCTCTAACGGCGGCTGCCTTGCCCTCAGCACAGGTTGGGAGGAGACTTTAAAATTCTTCCAAACCATCACGCTTCCGGAGGGAAGCTATAAACTTCAATCGGCTTTCTATAACGGCAGCAACGCCGAGAGCGGAAAAAGTCTCATGGGGTTCGTAACAAACAACAGAGACGCCGTATTATCAACCACTTCATCATTCCCATTGAACCAATGGACTCTCGACGAAATATCGCTCAACCTCTCCAAAGAAACGGAAGGGCACTTGCAAATCGGTTTCCAAGGCGTGGCTGGAGGATCGGCCAACTCCGCCAAAGTGGTAGTAGATTTCGTCAAACTCTATCTGGTTGGAGACAATAATTCACTCATCAGCAACATTCGTTCTACGCTAAATACTACAATTGCTTCAGCCCTAAAGACATACGGCAACGGAGATGGAAAGAAAGCAGAGGAACTAAAAAAAGTCATAGACCAATCTCAAGTGAACGCCGAAAACACCTCGGCCTCCTACGCAGAACTCTTCAAAGCCAACGAAGCCTTGAAAAAAGCGTTGGTTCTATTCGAGTGGGCAAATGCAACCATCGACCACCCTTCCGATTTCACAAAATTCATCGTCAACCCCAATTTCGAAGAGGGCTTCAATGGATGGAAACAAAGCGAATTAAAGATTCAAACCAACTCATCATTTCCTTTGAAATCGGGCCAAACTTACGTTGAAAAATGGGTCTCTGCAGCCAACTCCGTTGGAGATGTCAGCGTTCTACAAACAATAGGAAGCGAATTACCTCAAGGCATCTATACACTCAAGGCATCAGCACAAAACCTCCAAGAGGGTGCGACCCATCAAAGCGGTGCTTGGATTATGGCAGAAAACGACAGCATAGAGATCTCCGAGGCAAAGGAATATACACTGCAATTCACCCACATCGAAAATGAATTCTCTTTTGGATTCATAACTCACAACGCTTCGGGCAACTGGGTGGCTCTTGACAATTTCAAACTTTACTACAGCGCAGCCTCAACAGAAGATTATAAGAAGGAGATGTCTCGTCGTATGGAAACAGGTGACGAGTTGTTGAAAAATAGAATGTGTGAAAACCATCGCAAAAATCTTCAAATGGCTATAAAGCAAGCTGAAGAATGGTTAAATACCAATGATGAAAATAGCATGACAAGCATTGCCACTGCACTTAGGAAGGCAACACTCACAGCACAATCGTCCGTTGAGGCATTCACCCGTTTAGCAAATCAAATACAAAAGGCAACAAAGGAGATAAAAATAGGGGGCAATAGCAACGAGGTCTTGGAAAGCGCCATTCAAAAAGCACAAACCGATTTAGGAAACGAATCGTTGAGCATTGCCGAAATCAATGCCAGCACTCAAAAATTGCAGAACTACATACTTTTCTACAAAACGGAAAATTCTGACGACCGTCCTTTATACGCCTACGCAAGCGATTATTTGAGCGGAGCTACAAAGATTTTTGCTCGTTCAAGATTTGAGAGCAGCGAGTATGACAAAATCATAGAGAAAGGATTTTGTTGGAGTACAGAAAAGAAGCCAACCATACTCGACAACATCTCCACGCTATCCTACGAAAACAATGGTGAAATCTTTGTGATAGAGGGGTTACAACCTGCAACATTCTACTACATCCGTCCGTATGCCATCACCGACAAATACGCCCTATCCTATGGTGATCCAATCAAGGTCTGCACATTGCCCAAGGGCAACGTCACATGGAGTTACAACAACGGAGGGTCGGATGAAGAGAACGACCGAATCAACAATGCCATTGCCGAAGCCGTGGACATTTGGAACAATATAACAAGCATCCAAGGCCTACACATCTCTGTATCCTACGGAGCCAGCACACCTACTGCCGATTGCAGTTACGGAGGCTCCATGCGTGTAGGTCCCAACGCAAGTTACCAACGGACGGGAACAATTCAACACGAGATGTGCCATGCGGCAGGCGTCGGCACTACCGATCGCTGGTATAACGACGGCACCTATCGTGAAAATGTCAGCACAGGCATTTGGTTGGGCGACAGAACAGACCGAGTATTGACCTTCCTCGAAGCAGAAGAAGCCCACCTGAAAGGTGACAAAACGCACTTCTGGCCTTATGGCGTGAATGGAGCTCACGAAGATACCGGCAATAAAATGCTCTATTATGCCAACGCACTCATCATCCAAGGATTGGGCGAAGATTTTCTTCCGCCTGTTGCGGGAGCATTCGCTTCGCCTGCCTACACTTTTCAGCAGGACGACGAGCAGAACTACTACATCTTGCCGGCAGACACGAAACGACCAACTATGCTCCAAGCCCGAAACGATGGAACTCTCGGTTTAACAGAAACGAAATGGGAAGATGTGCGAAAAGATGCCTCGCTGGCTTGGAAAATCACGTTCAACCCCAAAACGCAACTCTACGAATTCAAAAACGTTCAAAACAAGCAAGCCATCGCTAACTACAGTTCGGATGTGAAACTCTCTGCAACCGACAATTTCGGCCTACAACTTTTGGGCGCACGCGAATGGAGCGAAATAGAGTACCGTCTCTGCAAATCCTATTGGATGACTTTCGCCAACGGAACCAACCGACCTCTCACCATGGCTCAAAAATACAACAACATCGTGGCAGAGACCTTTGATCATAGGAATAGCGCAGTGCCTCAACGCTGGATTATTCTTTCCGAAAACGACATTCGAGAGATAACTGGCGACAATACTGGATTACAAGAGGAATCCTATGCGACATCATCCATTCTCGTCAGCAATGCACAAGAGAGCCTTATCATCGAAACAACCCATAAAGGCGAATGGATATACATCCACGATCTTCGAGGAAGACTTCTCAAACGATTCTATATGCAGGCAGGCCTACGCACCACTATACCAATGGCGTCAGGATTCTATCTCGTAAATGGACAAAAGGCCATCTCTTTGAAATAAAGGACAAGGCCTATATCGGCAAACAAAAAACACCCTTGCAACCTCTCCTCAACGGAGCTATTGCAAGGGATTTTTGTCAATAATTACTCTTCGTTAGACTCAATGATTCTAAATAATAACGTATTTTGAAATGTGATGGATTTATTTCTTGCAAAAAAGATGGTTCCCGACACAGGGCTCTTCAACTCACAAACTTGATAACCTTCATACGGATGCATGATTCGAGCGATTACCTCACCCTCTTCTACCTCTTGCCCAGCCTCTCGTTCCACTATCAATATTCCTGCATGGGGGGCCTGAATAGAGATCAACTGCTTTCCCTCTATAATCATTGGCGATTGACAGCCACTTCCGCTAACACTTAATGAAGCCATACCTTTATAGGTCATAAATCGACAAATAGCATCGATGGAAATACGAGCCATTTCATGGTCGATAACATCCGTCGTTCCCGCATACAAAGAGAAGGCTTGCGTCTCCCAAATCTGCCAGTTGTAGTTCAACAATACCGTGTCGAAAGGCTCCGGATCACGAATGGCAATATACGGAAAGCCAAAATACTTGGCATCATCCACGTCTTCAAAACCCGTATGAATCATGCGGACATGAGGCAAGAAATTACCCGGCAAATAGTAGGATGCCAACTGTATTCCGAACTTGAAATCCTTGATAAATTCAAACAATCCAGCCGCAATTCGCTGAGTGGTTTCGCCCTGATTATAACCTGGAAACATACGGTTAATATCCGTATTGTCCAATGCCCAGAACCTTTTTTCTATATTGATGGAGAATGGATTGACGGAAGGAATTACAGAGATAGAAACACCCTGCTGAATGCGATTGGTTTCCTCCGCATATTTTAGCAAAGCCACCAATCGGCTGGCAATATATTGTTGTTGGATTTCATCTCCGCGCATGGAGCCCACGATACACAAAGATTTCTCCCCTTCTCCAAATGTATAAGCCTTGATACGGAAGTCATCACGATAAGGTGACGACATACGAAATATAGTTTGTACTTTCATAACTTTTCAATAAATCATAAACGATGAATTCTGCCCAAGAGGGAACCCTCATAAACCATTGGGTAAGCACGGATTGTAAAGAGCAATCCGTTGCATGGAGCGACAACATTACTCAAGACGTCGCCCGTCAATGGCGAAATAATCTGACCGATGGTCTCTCCTTTCGTCACGACAACGTCATTGTGCAATTCCGTAATGAAAACTCCGCTCACCGTCGCATTCAAGAAAGCCACCGCATCGGGGCCTTGACTAACGATGCTCTCTTTCAAACTTGAAGTATCGGCAGCTTCCGTCCATATTCCCATGTGGAACATCAGGTTCTGGATGCCCGTCACCAATTGGTCGCACATGGCATGGCTGATTCTTCCTCCCACACCCATTTCAGCCACAAGACAAGGCGTACCTGTTGAATTAAGAGAATGAGCCAAAGTTGATTCCAAAACCGTGGCTGCTTGATGAATCCAGATAAAATCAATGCCCAACATTTTAGCATAAGGGACCAACAACGGTGCGGTCTGCTCCGAGATACGAACTTGGGGGATCTCTCTCAGAAAAATATTTGAAGCATGAATATCGATCACCATATCGGCTCCCGACAAATCCGTATAAATATCATGAGCGACCTTCTCTATCATTGATCCGCGGGAATTTCCCGGGAAGATTCGGTTCATATCCAAATCGAAGGCAGGCACGCCCCTTTGCATGGAATCAATGCCCAACGGATTCAGCGCAGGATATAAGTCAATCGTGCCTTGAAGCAAATTCATATTCTCTTTCACCATCTTGGCAATTAAGTAACAGACATACTGTCCCTCCAATTCATCACCATGCGTACCTGTAACAATACAAATACGCTTTCCTTTCCCATTCGTAAAATGGTTCTTGACAATGCGGAACTCCTCGTCCACAGGCATTTCAAGACTTGTAACATTCTGAATCATATTTCTCTCATTTCACAATTTATCGTTAACTTCTCTTTGGTAAATGTAAAAATCTGTCCACGATTGGACGGGCAGTCGCTCACATCCCGACCATGGGCAATCTTCACATACCCCCAATCTATTTTCTTGTTGTATGTTGCATCGTAGCCCAACCACTGCTTCCCGTCGTGTATCTCCACCCAAGCGTGCGTTTCGCCCTCGCCCAAAACAAAACCATTCACATAGCGGGCGTGAAGACCCAAGCAACGGCAAACGGCTATCAATAGATGAGCATAATCCTGACAAACGCCCTTCTCCTTGTGAAACACCTCCACTGCGGTTGTCGTATTGTCCGTTTCATACTTTTGATAGCGGATTTTGTGATGGACGGCATGAGTCAATATTTCGGGCAACGACCAGCCTTCTTGTTTATATTCTGCAATTTGCTTCGCCCAATCCATCAGTTCTTGATCATACTGAATAAGGTAGGAAGGGGACGAATAAATATCATTAGGACAAGGATCAGGAATCGCATATTTTTCACACTCCACAATACCTTTACTCTCCACTCTGAAATAGTCATGCCACAAATTGTAACTACCATATTGTATGCTGTTTCCAAAAGCATCTGTCGAGAAATTCAATATGCAGTCGGAAGGAAGCACCAACAAACTCTGCTCCTCCAATCGCTGAAACTCATTTACACAAGGAACAGCTCTCAATTTAAAGAAATGATACTCTACCGCAGGGGTGAACTTCGCCTCTGTTACATAGCGGTAGTAGTATCGTCTCTTCTCTGTACTCATTTAACCATTAACTTATTGTCGATTTTCAAAGTGGGTCCCGATCTGTTTCGTGGGAGGGAAATCCAAACCAGGACCTCACTCATTTATTCTCTCAAAAGGCATAAGCCTTAAACCAAAACCAAACTACAGATTGCACTTAGGACATTCGCCTTATAGCCTGCAAAATCTTCCGTGTATTGCGTTTTGTCGGAAATCAACCCTTCCAATCTTTTGAATTCCACCGCGTCAAAAACATCAGGGAAAGTTTCCTTACATCTCTTAAGCGTCTCCCAAGTCTCTTCTATGCGATAGTATTTATAATCAAAGCGGACGCACATGTCCAAATGCTCCAAAAGACGACCGATTTCCAACAATGAGTATGTTTCGCCATGAACACGCTCTCTGATGCATCCCCAGAAGGCAAGCAACCAGTCGGTGATAGGTTGCAACTCAGAGATGTTCGTCTCTCTCACCTCAGCCTTGGCACGAATCAAATCGCGGCACAATTCGATGTATGAGAACGACTCCGAAAAAATATCGGCACGAAGCACAATGGCATTGTCCATCATCATTTCTATAATACTTCTCAAAGAAGTAATCTTATCAGGATCATAGAGTTGCTCCATCATTTGATAACTGGTAGTCATCTCGTTAGAGACATAGACATCCATCTTTTTCAAAAAATCGCTGTACGGGACCTCTCCGACTGGCACGTCAATCACTTCATCGTATGCTCTGCGCATCAAGTGAAGCATCAGATAGCCTCTCTCGGCATATCTGCCCAACCAAAATAATCTGTTTGCCTTATTGGCACTTAATATAGCGTTCATTGTCTGTACTCTTTTAATAATTCATAAATGGGAACCTTAGTTCCTCTTTGTCTTTGTTTATCAATGCTCTAACATTTATTTCTCCATCACCCAAGTGTCCTTAAAACCTCCGCCCTGGCTACTGTTCACGACAAACGAATTCGGATTACGGCTGAATCTTGTCAAGCCTGACTTCCAAACCTTCGTCTCCTTACCTGTGACGACAAATGCACGAAGGTCGCACTTGCGTGGAGAAGGATTGCCACTCTCGTCGATAATATCCAAATCAATGAAATCAACCACCTCTTGTGCAATCCATCGGCGAGGGTCTTTAATAATCAGCTGTTTGACCTCCGCCAAACGTTCCGGAGTCATATCTCGGCCGAACATTACACCATACCCACCAGCTTCGGCCACATCCTTAATCACCAACTTGTGGATGTTTCGGATAATATATTCAAAATCCTCCTTAAAGAAAGGCAAGTAGGTCGGAGCATTCTCCAAGATAGGTTCCTCGCCCAAGTAATACTTCACCATTCTTGGCACGAAGTAATAGATACCTTTGTCGTCGGCCACACCATTGCCCAAGGCATTAATAAGGCCGACTTTGCCAGCCTTGTAAGCCTCCATCAAATTGGGCACGCCCAACAAAGAACTTGGCTCGAAGGCCAACGGATCCAAATATTCGTCAGAGACACGTCTGTAAATAGCTCCTACACGAACCTTCTGTTTATATAGACCTATGTAATAGACATTGTTGTTTTCGACAATCAAATCGCCAGGGAAGGCTAAAATCGCTCCCGTCTTTTCAGCCAAATACGAATGCTCGAAAAAGGCTGAATTATATCGGCCAGGGGTGAGAATGCAGTTGATGCCCCTGCCATCGTTGATATAGTCCATCATCTCCTTCAACATTGCACCGTAGTTTCGGTTGTCAGAAATCAGATTGTCGCGAAAAGTCTGAGGACAAGCCTTTCTTGTCACCTTTCTGGCAATCATCGGATAAGAAGCTCCACTCGGGATACGGAGGTTGTCTTCCAAAATCAACCAACGGCCATCCTTAGCCTGAACCAAATCGATTCCCGCAATGTGGGCATAAACGCCTTTCGAAGGAGTAATTCCCTCACACTCTGGCATATACCCCTTGCTCTCGTATGTAAACTCCTTTGGTACAACACCATCTGCAACAATCTTTTTATCGTGATAAATATCGTAAAGGAACATGTTCAATGCCTTTACGCGTTGGATAAGCCCCTTCTCCAACATAGACCACTCACTTGCAGATATTTTCCTGGGAATTGCATCAAAGGGAAACAACTGCTCGTTGAAAACACCATTTTTATAAACGCCGAAACGAACACCATAACGTTCCATCCACTTGTTCACAGAATCTCTTGAGGCTAACAGTTCATTCATAACAGTACAATTTTAAATTGCTTTACTAAATTCTAATCTCATCACATTGCAAATGTATAGCAAATAACGTTAATACAAATCACTTTGTAAATTACACTACGATTTTTATTTACAAAATTTCATTCTATAAGTCATTTAAATTAACAATATGACAGTTTATAAGTTTTATTGGCTTCCAAAATGAAATTTGTAAGCAACCTCTCCATTCGACCACCGACTCCCTGTTTGCAATAGGTATTCTTCATTTATTTCATTAACTTTTGGAAAAACACCAAAAAATTGCTTTATCTTTGTATAAAGCTTAATTTAGGGGATTAGCCTATTCAAGGAAACATAAGCACTTCTCCAAAAAGCATTTCAAAAACTTTGCCTATCGGATTCACCGTCAGGCAACAAAAGAGAAAAAAGCAATGGGTATTTTTAGCAAACTATTCAAAAAGAAAGAAGAGGAGAAAATCAACGAACCTCAAGAAGAGACAAAGAAAGAAGAGGAGATTCAAGAGAACAAAATAGAAGAGGAAAACAACTCCTCTAATTCAGAATCAGACAACGCTCCTAAGACCGAATCCATCGAAGAAAATCCTACGGACAAAGAAAATGCACCTGCAATCGAAGAAGAGGACGCATTGACAAAGGCAAAGAAGTTAGTTGACGCAGAAGAACTGTTCATCCTCCTTTCTGTTTCAAAAGCCAACATGCTGGAAGGATTCAGCTTCCCTTACGTAGGAAATATGGGAGAGGGCAAGCTAACCCTGTACTTATTCTCGACTTACGAACTTGCAAAGCAATTTGTCTTAGGTAGCGATTATGAGGTCTTGGATGGCATCTACCCTATCGGCAAATTGGATAAAAAAGACCAGTTCAGCACACTCATCAATACACTCATCATCTCTAAGAAAATCATGAACGTCAGCCATTTCGACATCGACGGAAAGGCAAGCTACGACATCGCCGAGTTCCTTGAGATGAACGACGTGAAAGAGTATCAAGTGAAGATTCACCTCACCAACCAAGAAGCAGAACAAGCAAAGGCAAACAACGGCCAAAACCCTCCGCAAGTGCCAAGACGATTCAACCCTTTACAAATCGTCGATTTCGTCAACAAGTTTATTATTCCAGAGGAGAGAAGAAAAGTCCTACTCGACTCCCTCTTCGTCAAGGAAGGCCAAAAGAAGGAAGATTGCCTCAAGACTTACATGGAACACCAAACATTGACAGAAAACTGTTTTATGTTAACTGTTCTATACTTCAACTATATGCCTCAAGCTGAGAAGCAAAACAAGGAGGATGACTTGAAATACTTTGCCGAGATTCGTCGCATCCTATCCATGGTCATCTGGTTGAAACTCAAAGCCGAGACGAAACTTTATACGCTTGTTGACCTTCAGACCAAACAACCTATCATCCACAACAAGAGCATGTGCGTTCTCTACACCGACCGATTCAAATACATTCAAGGCAACTGCGAATATAAGGAATTGGCTGGATGCGAAGAGATCAAGAAATACATTGCCGACCTCAACCTCGAGGCCGTGGTAGTGGACGGAATCACTTCAACTGCTGTGATTGAAGCTGCAAACTGCATCTAAAGAAAACAATTTTTTCATACAAAAAGCCCATTTGAACATCCTTCAAATGGGCTTTTACTTTATCACTTAAACAACTGCGGAACAAAATTCACCAAATAGGTTCGCCAATTTTTCCATATGTGTCCATCCTCCGTCTCAAAATATCTGTACGGACATTTGTTTTTGTCCAAGAACGAACGAAACTCCATATTCTCCTTATACAAAAAATCATCCTTGCCTATGGCTATCCAATAAAGGGCCGGTTTCTTTGAAAACTGTGTTCTAATCTTATCCTCACAACGTTCATAAACAGGAGAATCCTTACGCCCTTTGAAGCGTGCCGAAGCAGAGAACAACCCCACATAATTAAACATGTCAGGATACTCCTTCGAAATCTGCATGGAATGGAAGCCTCCCATCGAAAGACCAGCAATGGCACGACCACCTTTTTTCTTTTCTGTTCGATACGCTTTGTCAATAAACTCAACAATGCCTGGGAAGGATTGTTCGTATGAACCGTCAGTGGTACGAGGCAACTCTATCGTTGGCGTCACAAAACCTTCCGGAGAGAAGCCTGCCGCAGCCTGCTGATCCATATTTCCGTTAGGCATCACCACAATCATCGGCTTCGCCTTGCCCTGGGCAATAAGATTGTCAAGAATCTGAGCAACACGACCAAGTGTTATCCAAGCCTCCTCATCACCGCCCATGCCATGCAAAAGATAAAGTACAGGATAACGACCTTTGCCCAATTCATAACCCGCCGGCGTATAGACCGTCAAGCGACGATCCTTGCCCAAAACATTGCAATGATACCACACTCGTGAGACCGAACCATGAGGCACATCGTTCACTTTATAACACGAGCTCGCTTCTCCATCCACCAAGAAGATATTGCTCATCGTCACCACATCGCGCGTTGTATAGACGTTTGACGGGTCCGTCATTTTCAATCCATCAACAATAAACGAATAACTATACAATTCTGGAGACAAAGGGTTGGACGTAGTATACTCCCAAATGCCGTTCTCCCCCTCCACAAGTTCAGCTTTACCTGGCACCTCGTTTTTTTGTTTTCCTTTAAACACAATCTCTTTAGGCAAGAAATCACCTGTCACCTCCACTCTCGACGCCTTGGGAGCTTTCATCCTAAACGTAACCGTCTTATCCTCATTCACTTCTGGAGAAGTGGTGGGTGTTTTCCACCACAAAGCCTCTTGCGCACTTGCTTGCAATAGGCAGCAAGCAGAGACTAAACATAGAATTTGTTTTTTCATGACACCATAATTTAAAACTATACAAATATACAAGAACCAGCCTCAATCAATCGACGGTTTCTAAATTTTTTCACGACAATACCTCCCACTCTCCCTTTCAAACTTTATCGCTATCTTTGCAACAAACATTTTCGTAACGATGAAACACTCCAACATTCCCATATTCATCCCCGAATTGGCTTGCCCTCACCAATGTATATTTTGCAACCAAGCTAAAATCAGCGGACAGCAAGACATTCCTCAGCCCGACGACATTCCCAACATCATCGACACACATCTTGCCACGATGAACGACGGGCGCGAAATAGAGGTGGCTTTCTTCGGAGGTTCCTTCACCGGCATTCCACTCGATTTGCAAGAACGCTATTTGCAAAAGGCCAACACCTACTTGCAAAAGGGAGTTATCGGAGGCATTCGTCTATCCACCCGTCCAGACTACATCAACGAGAAGGTAATCGAACTGCTGAAACGATATGGTGTTACGACAATTGAATTGGGCGCCCAATCAACCAACGACGATGTCCTTCTGGCTTCGGGACGAGGCCATAAAAGCGAGGCCATCAGGCATGCCAGCGAAATGATTTTGGAGAATGGCTTCCATTTGGGACTACAGATGATGATAGGCCTTCCACACGACACCTACGAGCGTTCGCGTCAAACCGTAGAGGATATCATTGCTTTAGGGGCAGACAACACTCGCATCTACCCTACGCTCGTGATCAAAGGCACCCAACTCGCAAAACTCCACGAGACAGGCAAATACAAACCACTTTGCTTAGAAGAAGCCGTTCGATGGGCTAAAGATTTCTACTTGAGATTTGAATCGGCAGGCGTAACAATCTTGCGTGTCGGACTGCACGCTTCGGAAGAGTTGACTCCCGAAAAATCATTGATAGACGGCCCTTACCACAAATCGTTCAAAGAGTTGATGATGACCGAAATATGGAGAGAGATACTCATCCGACAACTCGCTAACAAAAAGGGGGATTGCCTTACGTTAGAAGTCCACCCTTCGCAAATCAACTTCGTCTGGGGCTATGCAGGAAAAAACAAAGAGCTGTTCACCGAAAGAAATTTAGACATGAAAATCATTGGCAACAAATCTCTCGAGAAATATGAAATCAAGGTTAGCCATCGTTGATGCACGCTGCGAAAAACAGATCATCAACCGACTTCACGAATATGCAGAAGAGGTTTTCCTATTCCGCACTGAAGGCATTACATACGAATCCGTCTCGTGCCACCCCGACATCTTCATTTTCCAAGAGAGCAATCATCTCATCGTTGCTCCCAACGCTCCCGCCTCATTGATTGAGACGTTGACCCGATTGAACATCCGATTTGAGACTGGCATTTCCAACATCGGCTCCCAACTATCCGACTCCTGCTTCTACAACTGCATTGCCACGACGGACCACCTCTTTCATCGCAAAGGCTATACCGACGAAAGCATTCAAAAATATGCACAAAGCAAGACGTTTATTCCTCTGCCTCAATCCTACACTCGCTGCTCCATGCTGGCCTTGAACGAAAAGTGCTTTATCACGTCCGACGCAGGCATCGACAAACAACTACGGGCAAACGGATTTGAAACGGTTCTATTCTCGCCCAACGAAATACAGATAGCCGTCCACAAACATGGATTTTTAGGAGGAACGTGCGGGCGCTCAGACGACAAAATTCTATTCTTGGGCAATCCCCTATTACATCAAGACGGAGATAAATTGTGCCACTTCATCGAAATGAACGGACTGGAGGTTGTCTCACTTTGCAACAGCCTTCTCTACGACGGCGGCGGCATTTTCTTCCTTCCTTAAAAAGAAGGACAAGTAGGCAGAAAAACAACTGACAAAAAGATAGAATACAAGACAATCAGTCACCATATCCCAAAAACTAAAACGCAAGAACAGATTGGTTCGCTATTTGTAAATTCAACAGCGAGCTGTCCAGCTATATTTTATAACCGAACGACTCATATTAATAAAAAAAGACGTGTAAATCGCCATTGTCTAATTTATTTTTAGGAGGAAAAAAAATGGGCGCAGCAGGCAACAAGAAACCCAAAGGAGCAAAAACAGGAAAACATGCTCCAGCGTATGCTGTTGAAGAAGCGAAAAGTTCAGCAGCCAACAACAACAAAAAGAAGAAATAACAGTTTCTTCTCATTCTTAGAAGGGAGGACGAATTCGGAGCTCTCCCTTCTGATTTCGTTAATTTATTTAGGAATTAAGAACAAATTAATAGAATTCGACCTTTTAAATTTTCAAAAAAAATCTTCGCTTATCTCATTTTATTGACTATTTTCGCAAGCGGAAAGAGAAATATACAATTCGACATCTAAACAAAGCGTCAAAAAACGCTTTTTTCGAGAACCCTTAAATTAATACTTATGGCAGAAAAAACTAGATATTCAGATGCTGAACTCGAGGAGTTCAAAACCATCATACTTGAAAAGTTAGAAGTCGCTCAAAGAGACTACGAGCTTTTGAAAGCCAGCCTAACGAACATGGACGGTAACGACATCAGCGACACATCTCCGACATTCAAAGTTTTGGAGGAAGGAGCCACAACGATGACAAAAGAAGAGGCTGGAAGATTGGCTCAAAGACAAATGAAGTTCATCCAACATTTGCAATCTGCTCTCATCCGTATAGAAAACAAGACGTATGGCATTTGTAGAGAGACCGGCAAATTGATTCCAAAAGAACGTCTTAGAGTCGTGCCCCACGCAACGCTTTGCATCGACGCAAAAAAACAAGGCGTAAAATAAGACAAGAATAAAGACCAATTGAAGGCTACTTGAACAGAAGCCTCATTATTTTTTTGAAAATCAAATCGGCAGATGTATCTTTGCACCTGCCGATTTTTATAGGTGACCTCTATAAATTGATTTCGAGGGATTTTTTGATTTTTTTGAGCAGGCTGCGGAAGGAAGGAGCAGTGCGAGCACTTTGACTGACTGACAAACAGCAA
Source organism: Paludibacteraceae bacterium (assembly GCA_024401475.1). Lineage (GTDB taxonomy): Bacteria > Bacteroidota > Bacteroidia > Bacteroidales > Paludibacteraceae > RGIG10190. The sequence continues at coordinate 69,260 of JAKSKZ010000007.1, forward strand.
GATGCCCCCAAAAATCAAAAAACACAGAAAACTTTATAAAGAATCACTTATTACTAAAAATTTGAAAACGGTGAATTTATAAAAGTCACCTATATATTATGACAAAAGAAACAAGCAAAAGAAACAAACAAATCATAGCGATAATTGTCGCTCTCGTCGTACTGATTCTCGACCAAAGCGTCAAATTTTGGATTAAGACACATTTCATGTTAGGCGAAAGCATCCAAGTCACCTCTTGGTTCAACATCGCATTCATCGAAAACAATGGAATGGCCTTTGGAATAGAGTTCTTCGACAAAATTTTCCTAACCATATTTAGAATTGTCGCCGTCGTTCTTTTGTTCTACTATCTTGCCAAAACCATCAAAAAGGACCTGCCCACGGGCTATATTGTCAGCATAGCCATGTTGGCGTCCGGAGCGTTGGGCAATATCATCGACTGCGTTTTCTACGGACAAATCTTCAACGGAAGTGTCAGACAGGTGGCCAGCTTCCTTCCCGAAGAGGGCGGATATGCCCCTTTCCTTTACGGAAAAGTCGTTGACATGCTCCATTTCCCACTCATCGACACCTTCTTACCAGAATGGCTGCCATTCGTCGGAGGTAATCGATTCACATTCTTCGATCCAATATTCAACATTGCCGACTCCGCCATCACCATTTCTGTTTTCTTAATAGCCCTCTTCCAAAGAAAGGTGCTAATGACTGAATTTTCAGAAAAAGAGGACAAGGAAACCAACGGAGCAGCTTCACCAAAAGAAAACTAACAAAATGAATCGGACATTTTCAAAATTCACATATTGGCTAATCATCGCCACATTGGTTTGTCTAAGTTCTTGCAAAATAGACAGAGGAAAGCCTATCATAGGGAAAGAGAAGATGGCAGAAATCATACACGATTTCTATCTCACAGAAGGAACTCTTGACGCAGTTCCTATACCCGCTGGTCACAAGCGCCATTACTATTACTGCCATCTTTTGGAGAAGCATGGCGTGACCGAGGCTGAATTCGACTCCGCCCTATGCTGGTATAGCAAAAATTCAGACATATTCACAGAGGTGCATGAACTCGTAACCAAAAAATTAAAAGAGGAGAAGGAGCAACTACAATGATAAGAATAGCTGCACAATTGCTATATTGTTCCCCCCTCGAAGTTATTCCAAACGGAATGGTAGAGTTCTCCGACAATGGCATAGTGACCCATATCGGCAGCCTCGACCAATGCCAAAGCGAACCGCAAGGCACCATCTTCCACAACGGAATTTTACTTCCCTTTCAGCCCGACACACAAAAGATCAAAGACGAAGGATTAAAACGCTCGTTGAGCAGACAATTTCACGAATTAGGCATTCCTTCCATTCAAGCAGGCGAAAAAAACTCCCTTTGGCTCTTAAGCGGCGAAGGACTCTTTGAAGAAGAGATTACTTCCTTGTCTGTCAGTCTTATCCTATAATTAGGTTATCATACATCTTTAACACATAAAAAAGGCTTGGAACCATCAAAATTCCAAGCCTTCATCTTTTCAATCCAGAACCCCTTATATAATATAATGCGTCACAAGAAAGTCCAACGCCTCTCGTATGGTCTTCGTGTTTGTCTTCTGCATGATTTGTTTCTTGTAATAAGAGATTGTGTCCTTAGAAACGCAAAGCGAATCGGCAATCTGTTTATCCAACGTGCCTCTATAGATTTCGATGGCAGTAGCCTTCTCCTTCTCCGATAGGATAACCGGTTCCTGTTCCGTCCACTTGCCTGTTTCAAGAGAATAAGCATACGTCTTGTTTTTCTTAGGCAAAGAAAAGAAGACGCCCCCGATTTCGTTTGCCGAGGAATAATTAATGGAAGAGATGGAGAGCCACAAACGACCATCATCCGTGAGTTTCAAAGGCGTAACACGACGAACAGCCCCTATCTTACGTCCATCTTTTCTTATAAACGTAAAATTATAGGTCGCCGCATTATTATATCTATCCTCTCCTTCCAAGCTATAGAAGAAATCCATAAATGCACCCGCAATACGAATATGCACAGGAAGTTCATCCGCAGAGAAAACCTTACGGTAGAAGCCCTCTCCCAATTCCGCCATATCTTCCTTGGAGTATCCGCAAAATCGGCAGAACGACTCCGACATAAACAAAATCTTATTTTGGAAATAGTCTGTTATATATGAGTTATGAGGTTCGATATCACTTAACTTATCCAACAAATTTTCAATTCCAGCCAATGAGTCGTAATTCAATTCATTGATATTAAGATCGACTCCTTTTACTTTATATTGTCCTTCTTCTATTCGCATCAGCACACTATGGTTATATTTCTCTACTCTCTTTTAGGAAAACTCTATGAATCTACCCTTTATTCTACATTTTTTTGTAGTTGCATATAGGTACAAAAATAACTAAAATTGTAACAAATAAAAGGAAAACAAATCCATTTCCTCTTAAACTTTACAAAAACAATAAATATATCAAGAAATGAGTTTTAACAGTTCGTTTTCATAAGAACTTAAACCCAATACTACATCCTATTTATCGGTCCTCCAAGAGGGCACAAAAGGAAGGCCATAGTTGGTCTTCCTTTTTTATATTATCACAAAAAAGAATTGAATATTCTATATCGAAACGGAATAAATATTCACTAATACTCCAAATAACGACCATTTGTCAACTTTTTACGAATAAATCTACAAATTGTTGTAGTTGCGAGGGTCAGATTTTATATCTAATATTGCAATATCAAAATAGACATAAAAAACAAAAGCCCTAAAGGCTTTTATCGATACTAAGTTCGTTTTATTCACAACCTAAATCTCCCGTTTTTGTTATTTCAGTCTGTATTACTACCACTTTCAATCGTGGTAGAAAAGGGTTCCAATCCTGGAACCCTTTTTTTTTTGTCTTGCCCTTACGGGAATTACGCCTTGCCCTAACGGACAAGGCTATTGAGTGTCGGGCTTTCAGTCCTGTGAAACACGGACCTTACGGATGCAATTCTTAATTCTTAACTCTCAACTCCTCCGATTTACGCCTGAGAGACATTAAGCGCCTTCTCCACCTCGTCACACAAAGCCAAGCGGCCATTAACGACGCTGACAGCCTCAACGCGTCCTTTTGTGCATAAAGCCATATCCGAACAACGATAGATGTCTTGTTGGAAGACATATCGAATACCCTCACGACAAACATTCAACTTGCAAACGAACGCCTCGCCTCCATGAAGCGGGCGTTTATATTCTATTTGAATTTTAGAAACCACGACATCGATTCCCCTGTTATGAAGATCAGAAAAATCCAAACCAAGGGATTTTATAAACTGATGGCGCGTATGTTCCATATAATGCTGATAATTGGCATTATTGACAATTCCCTGAATGTCACATTCGTAGTCGCGAACAACAAAATCCTGTTCAAATATATAGTCTTGCATAATCTCCTTTTTTAACAATAAAAAAATGGGTGCCCCGAAGAGCACCCATCCTTATCTAAATCTTTTTTTTGATTACAATTTAGGTCCAGCAGCAACCAAAGCCTTACCAGCCTCGTTTGTTGTGTACTTCTCGAAGTTCTTGATGAAACGAGCAGCCAAATCCTTAGCCTTCTCCTCCCACTTAGTACGATCTTGGTAAGTATCGCGAGGATCAAGAATACCCCAAGCTACACCGTTAAGTTGAGTTGGAACCTCAAAGTCGAAGTAAGGGATCTTCTTAGTTGGAGCCTTAAGGATAGAACCGTCAAGGATAGCGTCGATGATACCACGAGTATCAGGAATAGAGATACGCTTGCCAGTACCATTCCAACCTGTGTTAACCAAGAATGCCTTAGCACCGCTCTTCTCCATCTTCTTAACCAACTCCTCAGCGTACTTAGTTGGGTGCAACTCCAAGAATGCTTGACCGAAGCAAGCAGAGAATGTTGGAGTAGGCTCAGTGATACCACGCTCAGTACCAGCCAACTTAGCAGTAAATCCAGAAAGGAAGTAGTACTTAGTTTGCTCTGGAGTCAAGATTGAAACTGGAGGCAAAACACCGAATGCATCAGCAGACAAGAAGATAACGTTCTTTGCAGCAGGTGCAGAAGAACCTGGTTGGATGTTGTTGATGTGGTTGATAGGATAAGAAACACGAGTGTTCTCTGTAACCTTCTTATCGTCGAAGTCGATCTTACCGTTAGCATCAACTGTTACGTTCTCCAACAAAGCGTTGCGCTTGATAGCACCGTAGATATCTGGCTCGTGCTCCTTGCTCAAACCGATAACCTTAGCGTAGCAACCACCTTCCAAGTTGAATACGCCCTCGTCGTCCCATCCGTGCTCGTCGTCACCGATCAACTTTCTCTTAGGGTCAGTTGACAAAGTAGTCTTACCTGTACCAGACAAACCGAAGAAGATAGCAGTGTTCTTACCATCCATGTCGCAGTTTGCAGAGCAGTGCATTGAAGCGATACCTTGCAATGGCAAGTAGTAGTTTTGCATAGAGAACATACCCTTCTTCATCTCACCGCCGTACCAAGTGTTGATGATAACTTGCTCACGAGAAGTTACGTTGAAAGCAACGCAAGTCTCAGAGTTCAAACCAAGTTCTTTGTAGTTCTCAACCTTAGCCTTAGAAGCGTTGTAGATAACGAAGTTTGGCTCGAAGTTAGCCAACTCCTCCTTAGTAGGTTGGATGAACATGTTTGTTACGAAGTGAGCTTGCCAAGCAACCTCAACGATGAAACGAACAGCCAAGCGAGTTGCCTTGTTAGCACCGCAGAAAGCGTCAACAACATAAAGTTGCTTGTTAGAAAGCTCTTTCTTTGCGATGTCCTTCACCTTAGCCCAAACATCCTCAGACATTGGGTGGTTATCGTTCTTGTATGCGTCAGAAGTCCACCATACAGTGTCCTTTGACTTTGCATCCATAACAATGTACTTATCCTTAGGAGAACGGCCAGTAAAGTCACCAGTCATTACGTTCACTGCGCCAAGTTCAGTCTCTTGACCTTTTTCGTAACCTTGAAGAGCAGGGTTGATCTCCGCCTTGAAAAGTTCTTCGTAAGAAGGATTGTGTGCAAGCACTGTAGAACCAGTGATGCCATACTTTGATAAATCCAAATTTGCCATTAGTTATTTATTTTAATGAATTATTCCACATTTTTTATACGATACAAATTTAATAAATATTTCCAACAGGCAATTTTATTCCAAGAAAAACTGACACATAAAATGAGTTTTTTTTGCTATTCCGTTTAACTTTGCAGCAAAACAGATAAATATTGAAAGAAATGCATAAAATCATAGAACAAAGCATGGCCCGCCAATCAAGGATGGTATTTCCGAAAGACCTCAACGCCAACGGCACACTTTTCGGCGGAGAAGCCATGAAATGGATGGACGAAATAGCCTTCATCGTCGCCACTCGATTCACAAGACAGAGAATGTTCACCATGTCCACCGACAACGTGAAATTCCTCCGTCCAATCCTACCCGAACACCTCGTCGAAGCTATTGGATATGTGGAGAAAGCCACTCCCGTGAAACTATTCATCAAAGTGGAAATCTTCGCCGAAGCGAGGTATGAGGAGAAGCGAGAGAAGGCAATCGAAGCCTCCTTCGTCTTTGTGGCGATGAACGAGAACCTCTCCCCTTGCCGTATTCGCTATCCTTTCGATTTCGAGCAATTCCAAAAAGAGATTGCCGAAGAACAAAACAAAGAATAAGCGAACCATAGGCGACCTCCACAAATTGATTTCGAGGGATTTTGAGACTCTATAAAATCACCAAGATGAACATCAGCTTTAGGGCAAAACGAAAAGTGGCAGATTCCACATCTACCACTTACCCTTTAAAGATAATACATTGAAATAAACAAAAAATACAGGTTTAGGACATTCAAAAGACTACAAATCCCGTGCCAAAATAAAAAAAATACAGCAGCAAAAGAACCATCTTTTTTAAACACAAACCATAAAACAATCATTTTCAACAAATTAAACTCAAAACACCAACAAACGAGAAATCTCCAATAAACGAAGGCATTTCCCACAATGGGAAAATACTCCACAAAACATAGTGGAGAATAATTCCCCACTTCACATCGCTTGAAACGACGCAAAAAAACTCGCAACAATCGCTATCGTAATTTGCAAATTGTCCAACACTAATTTGCTACAACTCACAATCTTTTCCCAGATATTTAGTAATTTTGCGGAAATTTTTTTCACGCATTACATCCATATTTATGCTCATTAAAATTTATCAAGAGAATCCGAACGAACGACAAATAGACAAGGTTGTTCAATTTCTCCGCGACGGAGGCCTAATCGTCTATCCGACAGATACAATCTACGGCTTAGGATGCGACATTTTCAATGCACGCGCCGTGGAGAAAATATGTCAATACAAAAAGATAGATCCTCGTAAGGCCAACTTGTCTTTTATATGCCACGACTTGAGCAACATCAGCGAATATGCCAAGGTGGACAATGCCACCTTCAAGTTGATGAAAAAGAACTTGCCTGGTCCTTTCACATTCATCCTCAACGGCAACAGCAATTTGCCCAAACTATTCAGAAACAAAAAGACGGTCGGCATCCGTATTCCCGACAACAACATCATTCGCGAATTGGTCAGAGTCTTGGGCAACCCCATCCTCTCCACTTCCGTAAAGGACGACGACGATGAAATCTTGGAATATTTCACAGACCCCGAACTCATAGAAGAACGTTACGCCAACATTGCAGATGCTGTGATTGACGGAGGCATCGGAACTTTAGAGCCATCAACTATCGTAGATTGCACAGGCGACGAGCCCGTAATTGTACGCCAAGGCAAAGGCGAACTCATTTGGTAAACAAATCTCGCAATTATGTGGATATTATTAGCCATCTGCTCTGCCCTACTCTTGGGCATCTATGATGTTTTCAAAAAGATTTCACTGAAGGAGAACGCTGTCATCCCTGTGCTTTCGGCGTCTATCTTCATCTCGTTCTTGTTCTTTTTGCCCGTGTTAGGACTTTCCGCCTGGAGACCAGAAACAGCCAAAGAGTTGCACATATTCGTACCCGAAATCCCATGGGAGACGCACTTGCTAATTCTTTTCAAATCACTCATTGTTTTGGGCTCCTGGATTTCAGCCTACTTTGGCATGAAGCACATACCCATCACCATTTATGCACCCATCCGTGCCACGCAACCCATTTGGACCGTGGTCGGGGCTCTCATCATCTTCTCCGAAGAACTGTCGTCATTACAAGGAATCGGTGTAGTCGTAACCATCACTTCGTTCTACCTTTTCTCCGTCATCGGACACAAAGAGGGCATCTCTTGGAAAAGCAACAAATGGATTTGGCTCATCCTTCTTGCCACGCTATTAGGCACAGTTAGTGGCCTATACGACAAGCATTTGATGAAGCATTTCGACAGAATGGCGGTTCAAGTATTTAGCACCACCTACCAAGCCATTGCCATGCTTTTGGTTTCGCTACTCCTTTGGTACCCCAACCGCAAAAACAGCACTCCCTTCCAATGGAGATGGGCAATCTTGGGCATATCCATCTTCTTAATCATTGCCGATTACGTCTATTTCTGGGCACTATCGGAAGATGGTGCAATGATATCTGTCATCTCCACCATCCGAAGGTCGGGGGCCATCGTTCCTTTCTGTTACGGAGCTTTGATGCTACATGAGAAGAACCTAAAAGTAAAGAGTTTACTTTTGTTAGGAGTATTGACAGGAATTTTCTTGCTCTATTTGGGTAGATAGTTTTTGAAAAACAAACACAAAAAAGGGAAGATGGTCAGGCTGGCAATCTTCCTTTTTATATTTTCGAAAGAAACAAAGATACCGTCAACCATTAAGACGCAACAAAATTCATCAAAAACGAGATTTAACCATGGACTTTTGTTGGAAAAAGCACGACCAGATGAAGAAATCTTTTTATGGGAACAACGAACGCAAACGTTACGAAGACGGCAAAGACAACTCCATCGCAATGTATTTTGACATACAAAATGTGATTTGGAAAACCGAATAAGCATCAAAAAACTTATATATTTGCAGTCAAACAACGACATTCAAAAAATGACAAAAAAAATTACCACCATATTGCTCACCTTGATCGCCTACACTTCCATAGCTACGGCCCAAGGCGTAGAATTCTTCTTCACCACTTTGCCTAATAAATATTTAAGTCAGTTAGACCAATCAAAAAGGCAACTGCTTCTGAACAACTTCAGGAGCAAGAAGGATAGTTCCATCACAAACAACTATGCGGGGAAAAGCAAACTGCTTATCTTAGATGAAGGAAACGAATATATCCGCATTCAACTATCGGAGCAAGGCAATCTTTCTGCCAAGAAATTCGCTTTGCCAAACGGCGAACCCATCTACGCACTGTGCAGTTGGACGTGCTCTCCTGCCTGCGACGGCGATTTGGCCTTCTTCAAAGGTTCCAACCTGACACCGATGAACAGCAACAACTATGTTCCACCTATCCCTTTTAAAGACTTCTTTATTACAGATAGCCTTATTGCTAACAATATAAAAGCAGAAAAAATAGAAGAGTCCTTCGACATGCTTTTCATCCGCTACGAAGCACAGCAATATTCAGACACTATCATCGCCATACTCGACAACGAGACTTACATCGGCGAAAAAGATTTCGAAAAATGGAAAAGACGCATGAAGGGCGACAGAATCCCCCTCGTATGGAACGGCAATGAATTCATAATAGGAGAAGCTTTCTTCGAAAAGAAATGATAGAAAAATCTCTTTCTGAATACATAGAATTCGAAATCATCCCTCAATACAAAGATTTCGACAAGGCCCACAATCTGGAACATGTCCAAGATGTGATAAGGGAGAGTTTGAAGTTGGCTGCCATTTATGACACCAACCCTATGATGTGCCTTACTATTGCCGCCTATCATGATTTAGGTCTGAAACACGACAGACCGCAGCATCATATTCACTCAGGGAAAATTCTAAAAGAAGACGCCAACCTCACCCGTTGGTTTTCTCCCGAAGAGATCGCCGTCATGAAAGAGGCGGTGGAAGATCATCGTGCATCCGCAAAAACGCCACCTCGGTCGATTTACGGAAAAATCGTAGCCGAGGCGGACAAGAACTTAGAACCTATCTACACCATTAGAAGGGCTGTACAATACGGCATAGCCCACCACCCCGACCAAGGTCGAGAATGGCAATACGAACGTGTCAAAGAGCACATGTTGGAGAAATACGCAGAAGGCGGCTATCTAAAACTCCTCCTGCCCCAATCAACCAATGCTGATAATCTAAAAAGATTGCAGCAAATCATAAAAGACGAAACTGAATTACGAACTATTTTCGACCAACTCTACACAGAAGAGATTTCTCTCTAAAACAAGATTTCTTTTTCAAAGAAACGCCTGCGCAGAAAAAAACAAGCCGATTTTGCGTACCTTTGCATTTGCAATCGGGGGCTCCCCATTTCTATAAAGAAGATGAAATATCATATCATAGCCACTTTTACTGCACTTGTGTGGGGATCGACGCTTGTCTCCTCCAAAGTGTTACTGACAGCAGGCTTGACTCCTGCCGAGATCATGACTTGCCGATTCTCTTTAGCCTACATACTTATGTGGATCTTATATCCACACACGCACAAAATAGACGATTGGCACGATGAGTTCATCTTTTTCCTTTTAGGATTCTTCGGCGGCACACTATATTTCCTCACCGAGAACACAGCTCTCTATTATACACAATCAACCAATGTCGCTTTGATTTGTGCAACCGTACCGATTGTGACAGCATTGGCCTCCCACCTTTTCATAAAAGGGGAACGCTTCACCTATCCTTTCTTCATAGGATCAACCATTGCCTTCATCGGCGTGGTAATGGTCATTCTGAACGGAACGTTAGTGCTCAACCTCAACCCCAAGGGCGATTTACTCACCATTGCAGCCGTCACAAGTTGGACACTCTATTGCATATTTCAAAAAAAGCTGCACAAGAAATACAGCACGCTGTTCGTCACCCGAAACATCTTTTTTTACGGAGTATTGACAATGCTTCCTTACCACTTGCTTATTGATCCATTCAACTTTCCGATGGAAGGATTCTCATCACCAATTGTATGGGGGAATCTATGCTTTCTCGGACTCGTTGCCTCTGGATTGTGCTACTATTTTTTCAACCTTGCCATCGAACATCTTGGCGTCATCACCTCCAACAAATACATTTATCTCCTGCCCTTGGTAACCATCTTAGTAGCCAGCATCGTCTTGGACGAACAGATTACGAAATACACCATCATCGGCACAATCCTCATCATCGGAGGATTGTGGGGTAGTAGTTTGAAAAATTTTAGACAGAAATGAAAGTTGTCATATTAAATGCAAGTCCACGTAAAAAAGGGCTTGTCTCCCAAATGCTTGAAATCATCCAAGAGAACCTTGCAGAGAATTGCGAAGTTGAGACAATCCATGTAAACGATCTATCCGTTCGCCCTTGCATAGGTTGCATGAAATGCCGTAGCTCCTTTCAGTGCTGTCTGCCCGAAGACGATGCACAACGAACCCTTCAAAAGATAAAAGAGTCTGATGCCCTCATCATCGGTTCACCCTGTTACTGGGGCAACATCAACGGTTATCTGAAAGTGTTGTTTGACAGAATGGTATATGGCATGATGGACGAGAACAAGATGGGCATTCCCATCCCACTCCACAAAGGGAAGAGGGCCATCATTGTCACAACTTGCACAACCATTTTCCCCTTCAACATTTTGTTCAAGCAAACGAGGGGTGTGGTCAATGCCTTACGCGAAATTTTAAAATGGAGCGGTTTTAAAATCATCGGAACCATCGAAAAAGGGGGAACAAAGAAACACCACGAGCTTTCGGAAAGAGAGAAAAACAAGTGTAAGAAATTAGCTCAAAAGCTATTAAAGCAGAGCACAAAATAAAACTTGGAATGGAAAAAGTCATAGACGTTTTACGGTCGAAAAGGCTCAACAAATTAGAGATCGAACAGATTGCCAATTATGTGGCAGAAGAGGAGGAACGAATCAACGGTTTGTTACAACTAACCCAAGAAGAAGATTTGGTGTTGTCCTGGCACGCATGGTGGGTATGCGACCACCTTGCCAAACAAGACCCGACCATTTTCGAAAAGCATCGCGAATCTATCATTTCGATTTTGCTTCAATCCAACCATGAAGGGAAACAACGATTGATGCTGAATGTATTAATGAACACGATCGACCAAGAAAATGTTTCCGTGCCCTTGTTGAACTTCTGTTTCGACAATATGCTTTCTCCTCGAAAATCCGTTGCTGTCCAAGCCTGTTGCATGAAATTGGCATATCAACTCTCTTTAAAGGAACCCGAATTATTGCCAGAACTAAAAGCCACATTAGAAAATGCAGAGCCATCCTTCTTAACTCCTGCCACGCAGAGTGCCTTACGAAAAATTCTCAAAGAGCTCAGCAAGAGGAAGAAATAACTCAAAAAAAAGATTTTTTCTTTTTTTTTGAATTGCGCACAATAGTAGCACACATGCAATTGTATATTTGCATATACTTTTTAAGCAACCTCTTAAATTAAGGTAGAACATTTTCAAGTTTAACAAAAAAAGGGAAGGTATAAGTCAAACACAATTTTTTTCTTATATTTGTTCCGATAAAAACAATAATAAACATGTCAGAGAACACAGAAGAAATCAAAGAAAAAGCAAAGCCATCCATCGAAAAGCTAAAAGCTCTTCAACTTGCAATGGAGAAGATCGAAAAAGATCATGGCAAAGGCACCATCATGAAGTTGGGTGACAACAAGGTGGACGACATACCTGTTATTTCAACCGGATCCATCGGATTGGATATGGCGCTCGGTGTAGGAGGTTACCCAAGAGGCCGTGTCATCGAAATATACGGACCTGAATCATCAGGTAAGACCACGTTGGCCATCCACGCAATCGCAGAAGCTCAGAAAAACGGTGGCATCGCAGCCATCATCGACGCAGAGCACGCTTTCGACCGTTTCTACGCAGAGAAGTTGGGCGTTGACGTGGAGAACCTACTCATTTCTCAACCAGACAACGGTGAGCAAGCATTAGAGATTGCCGACCAACTCATCCGCTCGTCGGCAGTTGACATCGTCGTAATAGACTCCGTTGCCGCATTGACTCCAAAGGCCGAAATAGAAGGCGACATGGGCGACTCAAAGATGGGACTTCAAGCCCGCTTGATGTCACAAGCATTGAGAAAATTGACAGGATCGATCAACAAGACAAACACCACTTGTATTTTCATCAACCAATTGAGAGACAAGATCGGCGTTATGTTTGGCAACCCAGAAACCACAACCGGTGGTAACGCTTTGAAGTTCTACGCTTCCGTTCGTTTGGACATTCGCAAAATCGGCCAAATAAAGGACGGTGAAGACGTCATCGGTAACCAAACCCGCGTCAAAATCATCAAAAACAAGGTGGCGCCTCCATTCCGAAAAGCGGAGTTCGACATCATGTTCGGCGAAGGAATCTCCCACACGGGTGAGTTGATCGACTTGGGAGTTGAACTTGGCGTGGTGAAGAAGAGTGGTTCCTGGTTCAGCTACGGAGAATCAAAACTAGGACAAGGGCGAGACGCCACAAAGCTTTGCCTAAGAGACAATCCAGAATTGGCAGCCGAAATCGAAGCTAAAGTTCGAGAGGCAATGGCTAACAAAAAAGACTAACAAAAGAAACGAGTAATCGAAGGTCAACACCTTTGCTTGCTCGTTTTTTTCTATAATGAACACAAATCACAACTGTCGGGAAGAGTCATTTTGAATGATTTTCATCCCAACAGGCATCTTGCTTAATAAAAATATGAGCGACGTAAAAACAGAAATATACTCGGAAAACGCCATCCTCGTTGGTCTTATCACCCCTATGCAAAACGAGAAAAAAGCGAAAGAATATATCGATGAATTGGCATTCCTGGCAGACACAGCCGGAGCCACTCCTAAAAAGATCTTCTTCCAAAAACTCGAAGGCCCCAACTCCGTAACATTCGTCGGACCAGGAAAACTGGAAGAGATCAAGAACTACATCAAGGAGCAGGAAGAGACTGAAGAACCTATCGGCCTAGTCATTTTTGATGACGAGCTATCGCCAAAACAACTGAAGAATCTGGACAAAGAACTAGAGATCAAAGTTTTGGACCGAACAAGCCTCATCTTGGACATCTTTGCCAAAAGAGCACAAACTGCTCATGCAAAGACGCAGGTTGAATTGGCCCAATATAAATATCTTCTTCCCCGCTTGACCAGGATGTGGACCCACTTGGAACGCCAACGCGGAGGTATCGGTATGAGAGGTCCGGGAGAGACGCAAATCGAGACCGACCGCCGTATCATCCTCAACAAAATATCTTTGCTCAAGCAAGATTTGATTGCTATCGACAAACAGAAAAGCACCCAAAGAAAAAACAGAGGAAAGATGGTTCGTGTCGCCCTCGTCGGTTACACCAACGTAGGAAAATCAACCATCATGAACATGCTCAGCAAATCGGACGTGTTTGCAGAGAACAAACTATTCGCCACCCTCGACACCACAGTCAGAAAAGTGACGATAGAGAACCTTCCGTTCCTCCTTTCAGACACAGTAGGGTTCATCCGCAAATTGCCTCATGATTTGATTGAATCCTTCAAATCAACACTCGACGAGGTGCGTGAGGCCGACTTGTTAGTTCATGTCGTAGACATTTCTCATCCAAACTTCGAGGAACAAATACAAGTCGTAGAAAAGACGCTTCACGAAATCAGCAAAGAAGAGAAGCCTACAATCTTGGCATTCAACAAAGTGGATGCTTTCACATACACTCCGAAAGACGAAGACGACCTCACTCCAAAACAAAGAGAGAACTATAGTTTGGATGAGTTGAAAAGCACTTGGATGGCAAAACTGCAAGACAACTGCATCTTCATTTCGGCCAAAGAACATGCCAACTTGGAAGAGTTCAAGACTCTTCTCTATAATAAAGTAAAAGAGATTCACGTCACCCGTTTCCCTTACAACGACTTCTTGTATCAGAAATACGACGAGGACTCTGAAATAGAATAACCACAAAAAATAACAGAATGGCCACTTATAGAAAATTATCAGCCTCCGAAATCGCAGCGTTGGAAAAGAACAATTGCTTCTGCGAAGATTGGAACAACATAGAGGTAACAGAGAAGTTCAACCCGGAAAGAGTTCGGAACACCAACTTCTCAGGCAACGTGAAAATCGGTGCTTTGGAAAAAAGTTTCACATTCCCAGGCAACATCACTCGCCGTTCGAGCATCAACGATGCGTCTATTCACAACTGCATCATCGGAGACAATGTCTATTTGTCTCATATTTCCGGATATATTGCCAATTATAAAATTGGCGAAGACACGTCCATCGAGAATGTAGACACCCTCGTTGTCGAGGAGAAATGCTCCTTCGGAAACAATGTATCCGTAGCTTCTCTTAATGAAGGGGGTGGCCGCGAAGTTCCTATTTGCGACAACCTCTCTGCCCATATCGGCTATATGATGACACTCTACCGCCACCGCCCAGAACTCATCAAGCGACTTGAAAACTTGGTGAAGGAGTACAGCGAAAGTGTATCATCTGACATGGGTGAGATTGGATGCAATGTTCACATCCGCAATTGTAAGACCATCAAAAACGTCAAAATAGGTAGCTACGCCACATTAGACGGTTGTGCAGAACTTTGCAACGGAAGCATTAACAGTAACGAAGCCGCACCTATCCATTTCGGCATCAGCGTCATCGCTCATGACTTCATTGCATCTTCAGGAACAGAGATTACCGACGGAGCCTTGATTGACAAATGTTTCATTGGCCAAGCTTGCCAAATCGGAAAGCAGTATTCCGCCACCGACACCCTATTCTTCTGCAACTGCCAAGGCTTCCATGGAGAAGCAGCCTCTGTCTTCGCTGGTCCGTTCACTGTAACGCACCACAAGTCGAGCCTTCTTATCGCAGGAATGTTCTCCTTCTCTAACGCAGGCAGTGGATCCAACCAAAGCAACCACATGTATAAGTTAGGCCCTATCCACCAAGGCATCGTTGAACGTGGCTCTAAAACGACCAGCGATTCTTACGTCCTTTGGCCTGCTAAGGTTGGTGCATTCACTCTCGTAATGGGAAGACACACAAGCCATTCTGACACGAGCGATTTGCCATTCTCCTACCTCATCGAGAACAACAACGAATCCGTTCTTGTTCCGGGAGCCAACCTTCGAAGCGTAGGAACTATTCGTGACGCACAAAAATGGCCTAAGAGAGACAAGCGAAAGGATCCTAACAAGTTGGACCAAATCAATTTCAACCTACTTAGTCCTTACACCATTCAAAAAATGATGAAAGGTCAGAAAATCCTTCTTTCACTCAAAGAGATTGCAGGCGAAACATGCGACACATACTACTACCATAGCACAAAGATCAAAAACTCTTCGCTCAACAACGGTATTAAACTGTATGAACTAGCCATCAATAAATTCTTAGGCAACTCCATCATCAAACGTCTTGAAAACACTAAGTTCAAATCTATCGAGGAGATTAGGAAACGTCTTCAACCAGACACTCAAGATGGATTAGGAAATTGGGTGGATGTGGCCGGCCTTATCGCTCCTAAAAGCGTCATCGACCAAACAATGCAAGACATTGAAGACGGCAAATTCAAATCCATCGATGAAATCAACGAATGTTTGGCAAAAATCCATAAAGAGTATTATACCATGGAGTGGACTTGGGCCATCGTCAAGATTCAAGAGAAATACGGTAAGAAGATTGAGGAAATCACCATTGCCGACATCATCGGCATCGTTGAAAAATGGAAAGACGCTGTCGTCACTCTCGACAAGATTCTTTACGAAGACGCCAAGAAAGAGTTTACGCTCAAGACAAAGACCAGCTTTGGTGTGGACGGAACTGACGAAGAGAAAGACAAAGACTTCGAAAATGTACGTGGAGATTTCGACAAGAATCCTTTCGTATTGGAGGTTTTGAATCATATCGAAGTAAAAACAGCTCTCGGCAACGAATTGATAGACAGAATAAAAGACATCAAATAAGAACATTAGGCGCAAGAGATTCATCTTGCGCCTTCAAACTTACCATAGATGAGCAACATCGAAATAACAGCCAACTACTATTTCCGCCCGTGGGTAATGGCGGCCTCCATGCTATTTCTAATCTTCAGCATCGCATTCCCCCTTGATGGTGCTTTTATGACATTCATTTTCACCCCTATGAGTGGATTCTTATTGGCCATAATAGGATTGCTTCAATTCTTTCTGTTCTGTTTTTCGAAAGAGCTATTTGAGTATGACCCCGATTCAAAAAAATATAGAAAAGGCATCAAACTATTCTCTATAAAAGAAGGCGAATGGAAATCTTTTGATTTAGCCAGAGCATCTCGTATAGCCTTCCAAAAATACGAAGAGTCCATCGAATATAATTTCGGCGGCATCTTTCACCCTCATGCAGAATCAGACATCTATGAATTGAGGCTAATTTATAAAGACGATACTTTTGACCCTATCATTAACGGAAGCGACATTAAGAATATTGCTAAAATAGTAGCATTAGGTAAAATCATGAGCGAAACGCTTAATTTACCTTTCTACGATTACGTTCGTGATCTTGTCAACAAAAAAAGAGTAGAATAAGATGAAACGGATCGGACTTCTATCCGACACGCACGGATATTGGGATGAAAAATACAGTCAATATTTTGAAGAGTGCGATGAAATTTGGCATGCAGGCGACATTGGTAGCGAAGAAATCGCCCAAAAGTTAGCAGCCCTCAAACCTTTACGGGCTGTGCATGGCAACATCGACGGACAAGGAACGAGAATCCTATACCCCAAACACCTACGCTTCTCCATAGAAAACGTCGATGTTTGGATGACTCACATCGGCGGCTATCCAGGCAAATACGCACAAGAAGTAAAGCCCGAAATCTATAACAATCCGCCCCAACTATTTGTCTGCGGACACTCTCACATCCTCAAAGTAATGTTCGACAAACAACTTCAAACCCTCTGCCTCAATCCCGGAGCAGCAGGGAAATATGGATTTCATAAAATCAGGACCTTGGTCCGCTTCACCATAGACGGAAAAGATATAAAAGATTTCGAGGTGATTGAAATAGGGAAATTACTATAGGCGATTGTAAATTGTTTTCCGACATTCAAAAGTAATACAGACAACCATCTATAGTCAATTATTTGATTTTTTGTTCATTTTTTTATCGCCAATAAAAAAAATACTATCTTTTTTTATATATTTGCATTTGAATTAAAATTCTCGACAATAACAATATGAGAAAGCTTACATTAATTACCGTATGTGCGTTGGCACTTAGTTCTTGTACAACAGACAAAAAGGTCGATTCATCAAAAATGACAGACGCACAACAAATGGAGTTGAAAGAGAATGTAAAATCTTTCACTGAATATTTTGTATCTGTAAAAAACGGCGAACTGAAAAAAGGGAACAAAAAACAAGCTTGGTTTTTTGACGAAAAAGGTACTCTTACCCTAAGAGAAAAATACAATTTCAACGGAGAATTGAACAGCCGATGGAAGTTCAATTACGACGAAAACGGATACTTGACCGAGAAAATCGATTATAGCACATCCGACAGTATCCTCACCAAATGGACAATCAAGAACGATGCCAATGGAAACCCTCTTGAGGAAACGGTATATATCACAGAAGATAGCATCGACTGCAAATATACATTCGCCTATGATGAAGCAGGCAACAAAATCGAAGAGGCTACAATCCTTGGCGATAGCACTTTGGACTCAAAGATTAAGTACAAATACAATGAGAAAAAACTCATGACCGAGATGTGCGAGTACAACGAGGACAACATGCTTATCACTAAATGGGTTTACCAATATGACAAAAACGGAAACAAGATAGGTACAAGCAACTATAGCTTCGATGGCGAATTGTTCAAGAAATGGACTTACAGCTACGACAAGGAGAACAAGATGACTGAAGTCAACATGTTCAACCAAGATGGTGAGTTAAGTAGCAAAATCACATTCATCTACGACATGGAAGGAAATGTAACTGAAAAGACTTACTACAATCCTGATGGTAGCGTACAACTCAAATGGATTACGAAGTACGACAGCAAACGCAACAGAACTGTCATTTCCGAGTTCTTCGGTAAGGAATTGATGCTCTCTAAAGGTGAAATGTACGACATCGAATACTACGAGGATAAGAAATAATCCAATTCTATAACAAATACAAAAAAGTCCCGGAAGTTGAACTTCCGGGACTTTTTTGTTTGGTATGGGCTGTATCCTATTTGACAGATAATACACATTGTTAATCTCCTAACGGAGAATAGTTCGACTAACACATCACGAATCTACCGACATCGAACGCCTAACGGCGTAATGAAACAGATATTCCTTTAGGAATTTTATGTTGGTAGGAATCAAACAAATGTCTGAAATGTTTTCCCGTTAGGGAATTAACAAATTGAATCTCGCTTCAAACAAATATATCAGTCATAAACTATGCCAGAGCCTTGGTATTAAAATCCGGCTATGCCCTATTGCAGGGCGGGGCTTACAACAAGAAAAAGAGAGCCATGCCAACAATTGGCAAAGCCAAAAGTACAATAAGCAAGATGCAATACAAGATGTGAGTTAGATTCTTGAAAACTAACGATAGCATAGTAGAATCACCCGTAGCCACCAACATTTCCAAATACTTGTGCATCTTATAGGCCTTCCAAACTGGTATGCAAAACGCCAATATGACGGCCAAGTGGGCAATCGCCAAAATTGCAATAAACAATCCTGCGAAAAAACCATTGCTCATAAATTGGTCAGGCATGGTAGCAATTGTCGTCGCAAAATCCAAAACCTTAAAAGGAATCATACATACGCACAAAATAAGGACAAATGAGATGATCGATGTCAGTTTAAGCAACTTAGACAACCTTTTGATGATTGGTTTTGACTCTTCGTCAAAATACATATCTTCCATAAAAAAATAAATTTACAATTATAGGATAAGCGAGACCCTCAACGAGAGCCTCGCGTTATGAAATTCATATTAAAATCAATGCTTGTGATAAGTACGATCCATCTCATACTTAGGATCGCAAGTCAAGGCAATGCCCAACTTCTTCAAGGTCTGTTCATCAACCGAAGAGACCAAAACGGTCGTATGAGCCGTAGCTCCCTTCAACTTTGGCAACTGACGAATTGCACGCTCCGCCAGCTCATTGTGTGCTGCAGAAGAAGACAATGCAATCAAAATTTCATCCGTATGAAGACGAGGGTTCGTGCTTCCCAAATACTCTGTTTTAAGTGTCTGAATCGGCTCAATCGCCAAACGGGAAACCAAATTAAATGACTGATCAATATTCGCCAACGCCTTCAAAGCATTCAAAAGTGCAGCCGCCAACGGGCCAAGCTTATCACTCGTCTTGCCAGTAACAATAGTTCCGTCTGGAAGTTCGATTGCTGCAGCCGGCCTACCCTCCGTCATAGCCTCCTTGGCACGAGCGGCCTCAACCACCTTATAATCGGTCACCTTCAAGTGAGCTTGTTGCATCAACGACTCCAACTTATCGATATTATCCGAGCTCTCGCCATAACGTTTCTTGTCGCACAAACATTTGAAATAACGTCTGATAATCTCTTGCTTAGAAGCCTCCTTACAAACCTCATCATCAACGATGCAATTTCCTGCCATATTCACACCCATATCCGTTGGGCTCTTGTATGGACTTTCGCCATATATCATTTCAAAAGTTGCACTCAACACGGAGAAGGCCTCAACATCACGGTTGTAGTTGACCGTAGTTTCACCATAGGCCTCCAAATGGAAGGAATCGATGATGTTGACATCGTTCAAATCGGAAGTGGCTGCCTCGTAAGCCAGATTCACAGGGTGCTTCAAAGGAATATTCCAGATTGGGAACGTTTCGAATTTCGCATAACCTGCATCTATTCCACGCTTGTGCTCATGATAAAGTTGCGACAAACAGACAGCCAATTTGCCGCTGCCAGGACCAGGAGCCGTCACAACAACCAACGGACGATCGGTCGTGATGTACTCGTTCTTGCCATATCCATTATCGGAAACGATCAACTCAACATTGTTCGGATAACCTTCAATACGATAATGATGGAACACCTTAATGCCCAAAGCCTTCAAACGCTTCTCGAAAAGGAGTGCAGAAGGTTGCTTGCTGAACATCGTCAAGCAAACACTACCCACGAAAAGGCCTACGCTGCTAAAGGCATCAATCAAACGAAGAACATCCTCGTCGTATGAGATACCATAGTCGGCACGAATTTTATTCGACTCAATATCCTCAGCATTGATGGCTATCACAATCTCTATTTTATCCTTCAACTTCAACAACATCTGAAGCTTTGAATCGGGTTGGAAACCAGGCAACACACGAGACGCATGATAATCGTCGAACAACTTGCCCCCGATTTCGAGGTATAGTTTATTACCGAACTTTTCAATTCGCTCGGCAATATGCGACGACTGCATACTCAAATACTTATCGTTATCAAATCCTACTTTAGCACTCATACCTATTATTATTTTTATCACACAAAGATACAAAACTATCTGCACTGCCGTCACAAAACAAGCGAGGAATTTAGCAAAAACGCCATAAAACTTAACCCATGCCACAAAAATGCCTTGGACAGAAAGAAATTTGATATCATTTCCTATATACAAATAGAAAATTGTCAAAGTTGCGGACACTATTCTCGACTTTCAGGCAGGCAACTTGGCTCACATGGAACAGGGGCGTAATTCTTTCTGTCCTCCCCTACTCCTACGTCCAAGGCTTTATTTAAATAACCAAGAATGACGGCAACCTTAATTGAGGTGAATCAAGAAACATAGCATTTATCGCTTTAAAATCATTTTATCATTGACACACCACATACAAATGTATAATTTCGGAACTATAAACCCATCAACACTAAACGATGACATATTTCAACCCCACCACTACAGTACAAAAGATGGCATATAAAATCAATGTGTTCTTTTTGCTACTTTCCGTTGCAGCAGACAAAGACCATGGAAATACTCCATCAGAAAATTTCATAAAGCTAAATCCAAGAACGGATGGTGGTGGTGATCCTGTAGATTTGCTGAATGGAAGAAAATATTCTCGCTCCGTATTAACCCAATGAATTTTAACGAACTAGAAAACGAATGTATAGAATACATAGGCAACATTTCCATTGGAGATCATAATCAATCCACACCTCACTGGGTAAACATAGTAGAAGCCAAAGTAGGAACAAAAATTAATTGCCTTGGACACTCCAAAGTTGTTGTCCGACAAACTAAGATTTGGGATCCAATAGATGGAAAAATCAAAACAGAGGGATGGCCTTCTTTCAATTACATAGGCATCGTAAAATACTAAACAAAATGAAGAAATTATCATTCACTATCATTTGCTGTTTTTTGGGAGTTTTGTTGAACTCGTATGCTCAACCTATTCCCAAAGAAATAGAATACGCAGAAAAAATCAGCAGAAAGGTCAAACGCATCCAACCGCATTATCGAAATTTATTATCGAATCAACTCAAATCCAATAAAGACACCGAAGACATAACCGACATCTCCTTCTTAAATATCTATACAATATACGCCACCAAAAGAGCAGACAGAATTCAGAGAAGGCTATCACACCCCTACTCCTCAAAACTGCTCAAATGGATGAATTCTTCTGACTCATTAAGGAAGGATGATTTCTTATCATACATAGACCCTCGAAAGATAGACTGCAACCATTGTCTTCTATTCAGAGACTCTTCCTACATCGGCATGATGATTCCTTACGTAAACAAAAAAGAGGAGTGGCAATTTAAAAATAGTTCATTTTACCTAATGGATATAACAAAAATGAAAGCCTTATTCAAAATAATTTCCAAAATCAAACCAGACTTTGTTTTCGAAGTATGCCAAGACTTTACATACTTCTTCATAATAGACAAAAGAATATACGGGATAGTCTATGACTATGACAAAGAAGAATATTTTATGCTGTCATTAAAAGAATATATAGAAAAGATTGTATCCATTGAGCCCATGAAAGAACACAGCATTGAACTTATAGACCGGGAGTACCAATTCGGCGTGAAATACCCAACATGGAAAGAGTAAGAATGTCGAAGAAAGGACATGCTTCACTACCTAAATGACCAATCATAATACTAATTTTCTCAAGATGAATAAAGCGAAGCTTAACATTGTTTATTCCAATACAAACCCCTATTATCCCATTCGGAAGATTACTAGCACGTTTTTTTCGTAATACTAACTAATATATGATTAGTCTAAACAAAAAAGTTAGTCATTCTCCTCTACAGAGATCTTCCTTTTTATCTCCTCTTCCCTCTCCTTGGTATAGAAGCTCGATCATTTTGTTCGTAGTCACTCCAATTTTGAGCGTCAGGGAACCTCATCTCTTCACACCCTGCCCCTATTGCTCTTATCCGAGTAGAATCAACTCCATTGTTTATTAAAACACGACGGAGATACCTTGCATGTGAATCGGCCAATCCACGAGAATATTTTTGAATCCATTTACGTTCAGGATCATCTTTGCGAAGAGGACCTCCATCTCCTGAATGACCAACTACTAAAAAAGTATCATTAGGGAAAAGAGAGATGAACTCCGCCATTTCCTGCCATTGGGTTTCATCCGCACTATATGGTGCTATTCCCATCACGAATCTCATATAGTCCCATTCAATTTTTTGCGGAACGTTCGCATTTATTTCAGAAGATTCTTGGGCCTTCGCGTCTTGGCAGGCAACCAACGACTCCATACCAGCTGCCACCCCGATAATTTTCAACGCCTTGCCGGCTTTGTGTTTCAAACTCAATTGAGCCTCTATATATTGTCGCTCTCGTTCGCACGCAGGGCAAGTGCCTCGACATTCACCAGAAAAGGTGCACTCTGATGGCTCGTATTGAATACCGTTCGCCTCCGCTATCTGTTTTCGGATAGTTTTGAGTGCCTCGCAAGTATATTTCCCTCAATTCATACAATTAAATCTTCATCTGTTTTCTTCTTTCAATTTTCTATCAAGTTCCTCCACCCTTTCTTTCGAATAGAACTCCAATGTCACTCGTTCATTCAGCTCATGTTCCAACTCATTTTTAGCATTAGGGAATCTTTGCTCGGAGGTTCCCGCACCGATGTGGACTACTTTATTGGGGTCAGCCCCCCTTTGAATGAGGATGTCACGAACACTCCTCGCTCTTACTTCTGATAATTTTTGTTTGAAACTCTGATTGTGTGACCGATCATCACTATGCCCCACAACGAGGAACGTATCATTGGGGAAAAGTGATACAAAATCAGCCATTTCATCGAACTGGCTTTCTATTGCAGGGTCAGGAGCGGCACCTGTCATTTTAAACCAACAATAATCCCACTCAAATTTTTGCGGAACAGAATTGGTTGACGTAACATCATCCTGAGCCCTTGCCTCTTGACAAGCCAGCATACTCGCCATGCCTGCAGCCACACCGACAATCTGCAATGCCTTGCCTGCCTTCTGTTTCAAACTCAACTGAGCCTCTATATACTGTCGCTCCCGTTCACACGCAGGGCATGTGCCCCGACATTCACCAGAAAAGGCGCACTCTGATGGCTCGTATTGAATACCGTTCGCCTCCGCTATCTGTTTTCGGATAGCCTTGAGTGCCTCACAAGTATATTTTCCTCGATTCATACAATCAAAAATTCATCTGTTTCTTAACTTTTGGCATAGAGTCCCAACGATGTAAGAAGATAGTAACAAATTCAGATTTTGATACATGGAAAATCGGTTCACACGCACTTTTTGACCTAAAAACACAAAAAACAGCCGTTTCATGACCGAATAAGACAGATTCCCAACCTATTATTACCAAATTCTGGCATCATTATCCTATACTTGAAACCACACAAATTTATACTTTCGTCACAGAACATTAAAATTTCAAACCATGAAATATTCTGTAAAAAAACTTAGCATTGCTTTTGCTTTGTCTTGCATTCCTATGATAAATAGTAATGCAGCAGAGACGCTAAAAGTTGATTTGACGGACAGCATCCGCCCTGTGACTCATTGTGCTTCCGGATCCCTCTATGGTATGACCGAGAATGAACCCGTTGACATAAAATCATTAGTTGCACCTTTAAAACCACACATGTTTTGCCAACCTCCAGAAGGCAAAAACTACAACCAACACCCTTACGGAGACGGTTATATTGTGGCAAAAAGATTATCAAACGCCAATATTAACGCCCAAGTACAAATCACCCTACCCGACCTATTGCCTAACTGGCCTTACAAATGGCCTGGCATAAACAGTTGGTTGAGTTCGGTAGAAAAACAAGTAAAAAGAAGATACTCTGAAGGAATCGACAACATCCACAGCTATGTGATTTGGAACGAACCCGACGGAACTTGGAACAATAACAACGGAGATATTAACTCCACCGTTTGGAAACCGACATACGAGCTACTTCGTAAATTGGATCCCAACACGAGAATCGTAGGTCCTTGCATGGCTTACTATAACGAGTCAAGAATGAGAACATTCTTGAAATTCTGCAAGGAGAACAACTGTTTGCCTGACTTGATCTGTTGGCACCAATGGGGAAGCGGTGGCTTTGCCGATGCTGTAAGTAGTGTCCGCAAATTGCAAGCCGAATTGGGTCTGCCAGAACGTCCATACTGTATCAACGAATACTGTGCGGGTTCCGACGCTGAAAAGCAAAAATACGAGGGTTGCCCAGGATATTCGGTTCCGTTCATTGCGAAATTCGAAAGATACAATGTAGAGAGCGCCACTATCTCCTGGTGGCACGTTCCACACCCAGGCCGTTTGGGAAGCTTGCTTACTGACGATGGTCAAAAAGGCGGTGGTTGGTGGCTATACAAATGGTATGGCGACATGGAAGGCTACATGGCCAAGGTAACCCCTCCAAACGATAGAAGCGAAGGCGTCGATGGTTTTGCTTCTGTCGACAAGAAGCACAATTGTGCAAGCCTGGTTTTGGGTGGAAAATCAGTAGGCAACGTGGATGTCGTTTTCCAAAAGATGCCAGATTTCTTGAGCGGCGCTGTGAAGGTTAAGATCGAACGCGCCACTTGGAAGAGCATCAACACTCCTGTCAACTCTACTGACTTAATTTCAGAGACTACAATGAGTGTAAACGGTGGATCTCTCACCGTTCCTGTAAAGATTGAAAGCGAGCTGTATGGCTACCGTATCTACATCACGCCCGTAAATGTCCCTCAAAATCCCTACAAAAACATTGTAGCGACTATTCCTGGAACAATCGAGGCTGAAAACTACGACGAGGCTGGACAAGGCTTTTCTTACTATGACAATGACGACGAGAACAAGGGCGACGGAAAGTTTCGTGAGAACGAAGGCGTTGACGTGGTAAAATCTAGCGAAGGCTACGCCATTGGTTACACAGAAAAGGGAGAATGGTTAGAATACACTGTAAACGTGGAGGAATCCAGAGAATACGAAATCACAGCCTTAGTCTCAAACGGAGGCGAGATGGACGGATTCAAGTTGTATATCGATAACAAAGCGATAACCAAGGATTTCACCATTCCCAAGACAAGTGACGACTGGAGCGTTTACGAAGAGGTTACCATTGGCACGGCAGAGATTGAAAAAGGCGAGCACATTCTAAAACTCGAAATCGTTGGAAGTTACGTCAATATCGACTGGTTGAAATTTTCTGCGTTAAACTCCACTTTGTCTAAAGACATCTACTCTTTTGAAGAGATCGAGGGAATGGAGCATGCCAGATTCTATGATATGCAAGGAAACCAGATAAAGAAAGAAGACCTATTGGTCAACGAAGTTTACATTGCCATCACTCCACAGAAGGCAGAAGGCGTGAAATTCGTAAAGAAAAACTAATAACAAACATCATAGGGAGAGCATGAAAACCAGTGCCCTCCCATTTTTGCTTATCGAACTGAATAAAATAATCTTCTTCTTCCAGAGAAGAAAAAATAAGTTGTCATAATGGGAAATTCAAGTATTAAAATCTATATTTGTTCTTGGTTACTCTTTGTTACAATTATGACGCTTTTCTTGAAACGATTTATAGCCCAAATTCCGTTATGGGTTGGCTTGTCCCTACCCTACGGTTTTTCTGCCGAAAGGTTAGAAGTTGATTTGACCGACAGCATCCGACCTGTCACTCATTGTGCTTCGGGCTCTCTTTATGGAATAACAGAAACGTTACCAAGTGACATCAATGGGTTAGTTGCCCCATTGAAACCCAATCTATTCTGTCTTCCTCCAGAAGGGAAGGATGGCAATCAGCATAATTTCGGCGATGGCTTCATTGTGGCAGAAAGACTAAAAGGAACAACGGCAAAGGTTCAGCTCTCTTTGGCCGACCTGCTCCCCTATTGGCCCTATCAATGGCCCGGCCTCAACAAATGGCTAAGCTCTGTGGAAGCCGTATTAAAAAGACACAACGCATCAAGGTTGGACAACATCGACAGTTATGTGATTTGGAACGAGCCTAATGAGACTTGGCAAGACTCCAACGGTGATTTTTGCAAAGATTTATGGAAACCAACTTTCGATTTGATTCGCAAATATAACCCTACGGTGAAAATTGTAGGACCAGCCACTTCTTTCTACAGCAGGGACCGATTCAAAAAATTCCTCTCTTTCTGTAAAGAAAACAATTGCCTCCCCGATTTGGTTTGTTGGCATCAATGGGGAAGCCAGAACTTTGCTGCAGCAGCCGAGGACTATCGGGATTTATTGCAAGAGCTAAAGCTACCCAATTTGCCTTTATGCATCAACGAATACAGTGCCAGCAGCGACGAGGACAAACGAAAATTTGAGGGATGCCCTGGCTACTGCGTACCCTTCATATCTAAATTTGAGCGAAACAATGTAGAAAGTGCCACCATCTCATGGTGGTTCACCGGCCTACCAGGTCGCTTGGGCAGTCTGCTGACCGCCAGCAACGAACGCGGAGGCGGATGGTGGCTATACAAATGGTATGGCGACATGGACGGCTATATGGCCATGGTCACACCACCCAACGACAAGAGCGACGGACTGGATGGTTTTGCCGCTGTCAACAGAAAATATAACAGAGCCTCTTTAGTGGTAGGAGGAAAGTACGAAGGTCTCTCCGACATCCATTTCAAGCGATTGCCTGCTTTTCTAAACGGCAAAGTAAAAATGACCATCGAACGCGTCATTTGGAAAGACAAGGACAGTCCCGTGCCTTCCACCGATTTGCTTTCCGAAGAAGAGATATTCATAACAGACACCACCCTATCCATACCGCTAAAGATAGAAAGTGCCCTGTACGCCTATCGCATCCAATTGACGGCATTGGAGGTTCCTCAAATCCCTTTCAATGGCGTTGCCGCGACCATTCCTGGCATTGTCGAAGGAGAGAACTACGACATTGCGGGACAAGGATTCTCCTATTATGACAATAACGACGAAAACAGAGGAGGCGAATACCGCGACGACTGCGTTGATATCGTGAAATCAGACAATGGCTACGCCTTAGGCTACACGGAATACGGAGAGTGGACCGAATATACGATAAATGCGGAAGAAAGCAGCATTTACGACATCACAGCCTACGTTTCCAACGGAGGAAAGGTGGATGGATTCCGACTATTCATTGACGACGAAGAGATAACCGAAGAGTATGAAATTCCTCAAACAGGCGACAATTGGTCCGTTTATAAAGAAGTGCCAATCACCATGGCTAAAATAGAGAAAGGAACTCACATACTAAAAATTGTCATCAATGGAAGTTATGTAAATATCGATTGGCTAAAATTCGCTAAACATACTCCATCAAACATCAAGGAGATTGTCGAGAACAGCAACATCGACACCTTGAAAGGTGCTCAGTTTTTCGACATGGAAGGCCGCCAAATTAATATAAACGAACTACAAACAGGCAAGGTTTACATTGCCATTTCTCCCGACAAACACGAAGAGATTAAATTCATAAAGAAATAATCAACTTCAAATAAAAGAGACAGCGGGTAAGCCAATTCTGGCATACCCGCTGTCTCTTTTTAGAACATTCATTCGACATCTGGAATAATCAAATCAGACGAAGGTTGCTGAATGCACATGACAAAATAAATTGGCAGATAAACAACCGATTGGGACTTTTCCACCTTTCTATTATTACTTAACACAAAAGCCCTTTGAATATTGTAATCAGGATTAGTTATAAAATGAGTTAGCGCACTATGCTTTTTATAGTCTTTTCCAGACTTCACCTCGATAGGCAAAACTGACATAGATTGGAAATCATCTATAAGGAAATCCACCTCGCCATTCTTTTTATTGTCATAATATTTCAGCTTAAATCCATGAGCAGACAGTTCCTGAGCTACAACCGATTCATACGCAGTACCTAAATTTATACTGGGAGTATCATCCAAAAGAGGGCGAATATTATTTTGGAATAAAATAGCCGTAAGGATTCCTATATCATTCAGATACAACTTCAAGAGATTCTTCTGTTCCGACTCCACCAAAGGAAACTTCGGATTTGAAATCGCCCGCACTTCAAGTGTAATTCCCGAGCTTATCAAATACTCAAACTCATCACTATAATCAGACATTTGCTTTCCTTGCTTATTCTCAATAGATTTAGCAACCACTCTTTTTTTCTTGTTTTCAAGAGCAGACGGGATATAACTATATACATTTCTAACCCTCAATTTGTTTTCTTTATCATACTGAGATGCATCTATACTATAAAACTCATGAATCTGCTGTTGAATCGTCCTAATCGACTGAATATTCTTAGTCTTTATGTATTCGTTCACTGCATCGGGTAAACCTCCAATCAATAGATATCGGCGGAAATACCCCAACATTCTTTCATGCAGTGATTCCGTAAGACTTTCAAGCGATTGATAGGCAGAACAAACCGCAGAAATAGCATCTTGCCCCACACCATTAGCAATTAAGAACTCTTCAAAATCAAGCGGATACATCTTCATGATTTCAATGCTACCCATAGGGATGGAAACACTTTTTGCTAACGCAATCCCCAACTGCGATCCACTTGCAACATAGGTGAACCGGCCTTCTTGGTTTAAAAATTTTAGCATCGTTAGCAAATGAGGATAGACTTGTATCTCGTCTAAAAAAACCAACGTATTTTCTCGATTATCTAATAGACTCCCGTGTATAGCACTCAACTGTGCATAGAAATCGTTCACATCCCTTGTCTTTTCAAACAGACGATGCTGATTAGCATCCGTAAGCATATTTATCTCAACAAAATTCTTGAACAAACGTTTTCCAACCTGTCTAATTATAAAGGTTTTGCCGACTTGTCTAGCACCCTCTATCAAAAGAATTTTGTTTGATTTTGAAACAAAATGTTCTTCGATTCCCTTCTCTATTTTCCTATATAACATACACCCATAAATTAGATATTGCAAATATGCTGATAATTATCTAATTACACAAATTTTTGTCATTTTTCCATCCCAAAACAACGCTATTTTTGTCATTTTTCCATCCCAAAACAACACTATCTTTGTCATTTTTCCATCCCAAATTACTCTTAACATAACAAAGAGAGCAAGAAGCCCAAGCCCCTTGCTCTCTCTATCTTATCCGAAACTAATTCATAATGTTTCTCATTGTGGAGAATTGATTTCAAGGAAT
>JAKSKZ010000070.1 GCA_024401475.1 Paludibacteraceae bacterium
TCCGTATCGGTTATGCCTACCAACTCGGTTTGACAGGATTGAACCACCACAACTCGGGTTCGCATGAAATCATGCTTGGTTACTCTTGGTGTATCACTAAGCACTTCTGTAGATAATATCTCTTGGTGTATAGGTCAAAATGCAGCTGAAACGTTTATTTTCCATATGATTGTTTTCCCAGTTGTGTTACCTGTGCAACTCTGTGAGGAATAGAACTGAGAAGAAAAAAGTCAAGGGAGAGGAGGGATTTTTGTCCTGCTCTCCCTTTGACTTTTTTAAATTGCCGATTTGTCTATCAACTCATGCTTACCTTTTGATTAGATAATCGATTAGATTGTCTGCCATCTCAAAATTCAATTTTCATACTTCAAAATTCGCATAATCGTGTTATCTTTGTGCTAAAGACTTTGTTTGTATATTTTTAATTGGAAAGAGGAACTTAGTCTAAAAAGATAAAATTTCTATGTGATGGTTGAAGACGGAATTTTGTTTTTGAATGAGGTCGATTCGACAAATACGTATATGCGTCATTTGTTAGATGGTGAGGAAGAGTCTGTTCAAGAAGGTCTGATGGTTTGCACGGAATTCCAAAGTCAAGGTCGTGGACAGATGGACAACACCTGGGAGTCCGCAAAAGGAGAGAACCTTTTGTTTAGTCTTTTGCTATATCCGACGTTTATTGCACCTTCTGATATGTTCCTTATATCTCAAGCAGTTTCATTGGGTGTGAAAGATATGCTAAATATCTATTGTGGCATTTCTGGCATATCTATAAAATGGCCGAATGACATCTATTGGCGAGACAAGAAAATCGCCGGAATCTTGGTGGAGAATTTTATTTCAGGTCATTCTATAGAAAGTTCTATAGTGGGTATAGGCATTAATATTAATCAGAAGGAGTTTCTTTCGGATGCTCCAAATCCGGTTTCTGTCAGTCAAATTTCCGGAAAAGAGTTTAATGTCAATGAATGCGCAGTGGTTGTGCGAAAGGCGATACTTGATCGTTATATCCTTTTGCTGAATGCAAAGTTGGATAAGATAAGAGATGATTTTTTTGCCTCCTTGTACAGAAGGGAAGGCCTCTTTAAGTATAGGGATGCTGCAGGCGAATTCATGGCAGAAATTGACGATGTTTTGCCTCACGGAATATTGGTCTTGCGTGATGAGGATGGACGAAGAAGAGAATATGCTTTTAAAGAAGTTGAATTTATTTTATAAGGTCTTGTGCCTTTTTTAATTTTATAGAAAATGAATATTATTATTATCAATGGACCTAACTTGAACATGTTGGGTAAGAGAGAGCCGACTATTTATGGTAGCCAATCTTTCGACGATTATTTGGAAATTTTGAAATCAAAGTATTCGGATATCAGCATCTCTTATTATCAATCAAATATAGAAGGAGAGTTGATAAACATTATTCAAGAAACTGGTTTTATTTCTGATGGTATTGTCCTCAACGCTGGCGCTTACACGCATACATCTATTGCGATTGCCGATGCTATTCGTTCGATCAAATGCCCTGTTATCGAGGTTCATATCTCCAATACGCACAAAAGGGAGGAGTTCCGTCATAAGTCATATATGACACCGGTGTGCCAAGGTGTGATTGCTGGGTTTGGTATGGATTCATATCGCTTGGCAGTCGAGGCTTTGATTCATCTTTCTCAGCGTGACGAGTAATATTGAATTCTTGAAAATAGATAGATTTAATTTATAATACCCCTATAAACAATGGATTATGATAAATATTTAAATCTTCCATTAGTTAGGGGGTATCATACCTACCTAAAACTGGAGCGTTCGGTATCTCCGAATACGCTTCAGGCCTATTTGGAAGATTTGGCCAAATGGCTCTCTTACTTAAATGATGCTCATATTGATTGCTTGGAGGCGAAATTGGAGCATTTCCAGGATTTTTTGGTGGATATCTGCGAACTTGGTATTGGAACCCGTTCTCAGGCTCGTATTATCTCTGGATTGAAATCCTTTTATAAGTATCTCTTGCTTGAAAACAAGTTGGAGGACGATCCTACGGAACTGTTAGAAGCGCCTAAGATAGGGAAGCATCTTCCGGAAGTCCTTTCGTTGGAGGAGATTGATAGCATGATTTCTGCCATTGATTTGAGCCTTCCTCAAGGTCACAGAAACAAAGCCATGCTGGAGCTGCTTTATAGTTGCGGTTTGCGTGTCTCTGAACTGATCAATTTGCAGATTTCCAATATTTTTATGGAGGAGATGTATATCTCTGTTTTCGGAAAAGGCAGCAAGCAACGATTGGTGCCGATGTCTGAGCCTGCCCGTAAGAATATTGAATTATGGCTAAACGACCGTTGTCACATTGATGTGAAGAAAGGGAATGAGGATTTTCTGTTTTTGAATCGTCGTGGTACTAAATTGAGCCGCATCATGGTTTTTAAAATCATTAAGGAGTTGGCTCAGCAGGTAGGCATTAAAAAGGATATAAGTCCGCACACGTTCAGACACTCTTTTGCAACTCATTTGTTGGAGGGTGGAGCAAACCTGCGGGCAATTCAAGAAATGTTGGGTCACGAGTCAATTATGACTACCCAGATTTATACACATATAGATATGAATTTCTTACGTTCTGAGGTCTTGCAGTATCATCCAATGAATAGAAAGAAGGATTGAGTTTTCTTTGATAAAAATAGGAACGGGAGCACTTGAAAATCAAATGCCCCCGTTCCTATTTATTTTATATGACTCTTAGAAGTTATAGTTGATACCAAGTGCGAATGCGAAATTCTTTCTTTCGTAGTTGTCAACGCCTGGAATGCCAAGACCTGCATAGTCAGTTTTCTTTACCTGGCGGTCCTCATACTTAGTGAAGAATCCACCCAAATCAATATTCAAATGTTCGTTGATGGTAAATCTACCACCCAAACCGAAGTTGTTAGAACTTCCGTTATAGTTGATGTTGTTCAAATAGTCGTCAGAGAAAGCGAACTCAGTACGCATATAAGTTGCACTTACCAACAACCATTTATTAGCAGTCCATTCAACACCATAAGCATACTCTTTTGTTCCGTGCTCAACAAATTTCTCGACTTCTCCAGCGAAGTGAGCGTCTTTGTCGAAATAGTAGCGGTAGCCTGTACACAACTTGATGTTGCCTGTCATGTTAACGTCCATACCGATTGTCCACAATGCAGGAAGGTCGTCACGGCTCTCAACTCCATCAATATAAGGAAGCAATTCAGCAGGAGTGGCTGGTGTAGCCTTAAGATTGCTGCTGTTTTCTACGCTGATTTTAGTCTTGAATTCGTAGCGGGTAGCCAAATTTACAGGACCCATCTTATAATCCAAGCTGATGATAGGGGCAACACCGAATCCAGTTTGCTCGCAGTCGATTTCAATGTCCTTAGAAGCGGCAGCGTATGCTCCCATTTGGTCAGCCACTGCTTGAGCTTGGGCTGCTTGTGTTTTCAATTCAGTTGCTTTCTCAGTCATACCAGCTGCCTCGTATTGAGCAGCACCTGCGGTAGCTTGCGCGGCCAAGTCGCTGTATTTGCTTTGTGCGGCGGAGAAGTATGTGTTGGCAAGCATTGTGTTCCCATCAGGGTTTATTTTGATGTTCTTTAGGTAACCTTCGTACTTGTTGCTTGCGTAGCATACTCTAACGCCTACGGCTGCGGAGAGGTTGTCGTTGAATTTGTAAGCTGCACCAAGTGTAGCACCAAAAATCATTTGTTGACCTTTAAGGTATGCGTCGGCAGAGTATTGAGTTGTTGCGATTCCGTTTTGAGAGAGTGCCAAAGGAATGCTTGCTACTCTTTTTTCTAATGCAGGGATACCATCTTCGAAAGTGGCCTTGCCTCCACCGCCAGGAACGGCGAAGTTGAAGAATCCAGCCCAATTGTTTTTCTTATAAACTGCTTGGAAACTAGGGACGAAAGGAGCAACGGCTTCTCCATTAAATTTTTTAATAGAGTCGCCACCATTCATCTTGAATGGAGCGTATTCTGTTTCAATGTTTCTTTCTTGGAATGCACATTGTCCTGTAAATGAAAGGTGAAGACCATCCTCCATAAATACAGTACCTGCAGGGTTAGAGTAGGCGGCGTCGATATCCGTAGTCGCTTCTCTTGCAAAATTGCGTTGATATGCTGCGTGTTGATTAGTGTTTGTGTTTAAGCCTCCGGCGTAAACAGCTGATGCCAATGCAGATGCGGCAATTGTTGTGACAATTTTTTTCATTTAAAATTAATTTTTAAAACTTTGCAAAATTAAAGTTTATGGGAGGATTTAAAGGTTTTCGTTAAGTTAATTTAGGTTAATTTGATAGAAATATATGTTGTTCGGCATGTTTTTATGAGGTGTAAGACTCAATTAACAGTGGCTCACACAGAACATTTGAGGCTAATAATTACGGAAATGCTATAATAGTTATTCTATTACATAGTCAATCATTTCGGTTGTTTGTCCACCAAAAGAGAAATGATGTCTGGATAGATTTCATCAATTGTGGTCCCAGATTCATAACGTTTTACAACCTTTCCATTAGTGTTGATTAGGAATTTTGTGAAGTTCCACTTTATGTCGTTGTTGAAAGAAGAGTCTGTGGCCATTTCTGCTTTCAACCATTTGTATAAAGGGTGTTCGTTTGCTCCGTTTACTTCTATTTTATGGAATTGAGGGAAATCTACTTGATAGTTCACTTGGCAAAAGGTAGCATAATCGTCATCGGATTCTGGTGCTTGTTCTCCAAATTGGTTACAAGGAAAATCTAGAATTTCAAATCCCTTCTCCTTGAGTTCTTTGTAAACCTCTTCCATGGCGGCATATTGAGGTGTAAAACCACAGTGGCTGGCCGTATTGACAACGAGAAGGACTTTACCTTCGTACTCTTTTAAAGAAATAGCTTGTTGTTTATTACCTACAACAGTAAATTGATAGATATTATTATCCTTTTCCACTGTTGAATGTTCGTTACTATTGCAAGCTAATAAAACTAAAGCTGATAATAAAAGGAATGCTGCTTTTTTCATGATGTAACTTTTCCAAATAAATGCGAAATGTGAAAGAAACAATTTATACGAAAAGGCTATCTGTATTTAGTTGTTAGGTGACCTATCAAAGAATCACTTGTTATTAAAAATTTGAAAACGGTGAATTTATAGAGGGCACCGTTAAATATCAAATGCAAGATAGTACCTTTTGTCTGATGCAAAAGTAAAATAAAAGGAGAATTAAAACGGAATGTTGTTTCAATAAAAATCATTTCCTCTTTTTGTTTTTGAAACTTGCTCTCTGATTTAAGAAATTTTATATATTTGCAAACTTAGAAATACCATAACTGTTCGTAGAACACTACAAACGAATAATTTTAGAATAGAATAGTATATAACCATGAATAGATTTAAGAAACTATTAGTAGGACTTGTCTTGTCTATGTGCGGTTGCATTTCGAGTGTGATGGCACAGGTAGCCTATGATCCTTCCCAATTTATATCCGTTGATATAAATTCAGGAAATCCGGCTTTCCCATATCCTCAGTTTTTGGAATACCCAGGCGGCGGTAAATCTTTGGCTAAGTATAATGCTGAGGGTGTGACGCATGCCGATATGGAGAAGGCTGGACGTGAGGCCTACGAAATCATGACGCACCGTTGCCGCTATTTTGGCGGAACGCACTGTGGTGTTAAGTATATTGTATTTAATCCGATTTCAAATGGAGGTACAACGGAGACATCTTTGACTTATCCTGATGTCCCAGGTGCATACGGAACTTTCTGTTCGGAGGGTGATGGATATATCCTTTTGGCTGCGGCTTTGTTTGCCGACCAGAAGACATATAACGGCCTTTACATGTGGATTCACGACAATCGTTTTTCAGGTGTTAAGCGTTTTAAGGACGGAAAAATGTTCCGTGAGAATAAGAAAGGTTTCACAACTTGTCCATATTTGGCTGGTTGGGGTGCTGATGAGACTACGACCACGGAGGGTAAATGTCACTCGGCTACAGATGGTGATGTTGATATCGCTATGGCAACCCTTATTGCGTATAAGCAATGGGGTGAGTTCATGCGTCAGGATGGCGAGATCGTGAAGGATGCAAATGGTGATCCTATTTCTTATTTATATGAAGCTCAAAGATGTATCGGTGCCCTTGTAGATACCGTTCCGCAATGGGAGTATGGTGCTAACACCTTGGCCGGTTATCTCCCAGGTGTGATTGGTATAGATGGTTATACGAAGGATGGTGTTGCTCAGGGAGAGGTTACGAGATGGCGTTTCTCTGATGCTGCCATTGCCCGATATGGAAATATCAACGGCCCTTATAACGGTGGTCCGGTGTTGATGAGCCAATATGGTAAGATGTTTGCCGATTACGATGCTCCATCGTACTACGATGAGTTTTATAAGTGGTTTAAGGGCGACGGAGCAAAAGACTATGATAAGAATATAACGGCATGGCGTGTGCATCAGTTTCAGAAAGCAGCTGCTTCGGGTAACTGGATCACTAAGAAAGCTTATGAGGCAGGTAAGTATGCGGCCATCGGTAACTTCTCTGTCGGCGATGATGGCTCCAATCCTACTTTTGGAGAGTCTGGTCTTGATGGTGAGGACTTCCGTTTTGCTTGGCGTCACTTGCTTGATTATTTGTGGCATGGTGAGACAGCCTACGATTGGGATCCAAAAAATCACAGCGTGATTGAAGGTCAGTCTCATGATGGTGTAAAGCTTATGGGTATCCGTCATGCTGAATTGATGAAAATGCCTCCGGGAGTTGGTGATGAGCCTGGTACACCTGCATGTTCAAAGTTAGGTGCTTCCCCAGACGCAGGTCAGCCTATGTGGAGTGGTGTTGTCCACAATCCACAACAGTATAATTCTGATGGTACAATCAAGTCTTTCTATCACACCAACTATTCAATTGGTGCTGGCTCTCCTGCTGCAGTCATTGCTGAGGATCAAGATTTCTTGAACGATTTGTATCGTTCTTTGGAACTTCGTTGGGATGGTAATAATACGGATGTCGGGCCAGAGGATCCGGAGCGATATCTCGGTAGTACGCCTAAATATTTCCACGGTTGGTATCGTACGCTTGGTATGTTGGTTTGCCAAGGAAATATGCATGCTCCTGCAGATATGAAGCCTGCTGCCAACATGAAGGTCTATATGTCGGTGGATAAGACCTATGCTTATGTGGACGATAAGATTGATTATACGGTTCAGTATCGTAATTATGGTTCTCTTGATGCAAAAGATGTGAAAATCGAAACGGCGATAGATCCAAATTATGAAGTGGTCAGCATCTCTGACGGTGGTACTTTTAGCGGCGGAAAGATTGTATGGAACATTGGTAGCGTGCCTGGATTCAAATCTGGTCACTTGGAGGCGACAATGGATTCGGTTTCATTCCGTGTTGTCGCAAAAGATACGCTTAATCCACGCATCTGTTTGACAAGTACAATCTCTGGCTCAAACTTCGATAATTGGACAAGTAATGAGTTCCCTAACCACGCCACTTATACTATGGAGCGTAACTGCGTGGATATCTTGGCCAACAGAACTTTGACTATCGACAAAAAGGCTTCTCGTAAGGCGCTGAATCCTGGTGACGTCGTTGCTTTCACCGTGGAGTTTGAAAATAAGTCGGAGGGTGAAAGTTCATGGTTGAACGGTGGTCGTGACAATGTCCGCCTGTCGTATGGTAACTATATGATGAGCAACACAGCCAATCTGTTCTACCAATACTATCGTTTCTGGAATGACGCTTATGAAGCATATATCAATTTAGGAAACTACCGTGTTTCTTACTTTATGTACGATGCGGCTTCTATTGGTTTGTATGCTGATGACAATCAGACTGGATGGCAGTTTGAATTGGACAACGGAAATGATATGGCTAAGTACGGTTGGATGCCTACGGGTGCTGAAACTAAGTTTACTTATCAGAAGATGCCTAACGGCGAAGATGAACATGGAAAGTGGAATCAGAGAATCATGATTCAGTTCCCTGCCTCATTGATGGCTGCATCGGCATACGTTTACGACCACTTGAACAATGCGTTCCAATTGCATAAGGGAGGTTATGGTCCATGCTTCTTCCGTACTCGTTTGGGAATCAAACAGGCTAAGGCTATGTATGAGAAGGTAAAGGACGACTGGTCTTATTCGGGCGATTTGGCAATTTCTGCACTTGATGGTCAGACAGAGACATTTACATTGATTACTCCAGGTTGGGCAAATTATGACAATCCTGGTTATGAGATTAATAACTACGCAAGAAACATCTGTAATCCTAAATCGGTGCCGAATTATGATAGAGTATTGATTGAGGAGTTTGATGGATATACTTGGCGAAGAATTCAGGGAACAGGTCCGCTCCCAGGTCGTGAGGCAAACAATGTTACGATTGTTGATACCATTCCTTATGAACTTGAATGGGTGGGTTGGAAAGATAGTACAGCCCTGAAAGACGACAAGGGTGAGAAAATTAAGGCGACTTATACTCCTGCCGCAAATCCTAAAGCTGATGGTTATACGGGTATTGTCAAGTGGACAACTCCTGTGATGCTTGTCGGCGAGAAGGATAAGTTGATTTATATGTGTAAGGCAAGAAATCTGGGTTGTCCAGATGTTGAGGATGCTTATTACATGAATGTGGCGTGGATTTCGTCTAAGACTGATTCGCCCGATTCTTCCAGAGTCGAACTTATGACAACGTGTGCAGAGTTGCCTCCTGTCATTGATGAGCAGACTTGTTTGTTCAAGACGGCTAATGTGGCGAAGGCCAATGTGGGGGATGACATCTCTTACAAGATTAAGTTCGTTAATAATGTGGGATCTAAGGTGGATGCCAATTGTAAGGATAAAACAGGTTGGGTGGCGCTTAATAATAAGTCTATTCCTGATATTAATGGTGGCCTTGTCTTGTCCAAGGAGGGAGGCGCATTTACGGCCCCTACATATTCTTATGGTAAGGACGGTGAGGTTTATGCGACAATAGAGAATGCAAAGAATACAGAAAGTATCTTCTTGGTGTTCAGATATGTCAGCGGTACTCCTGGTCAAGCAGACTTTAAGGGTATTGCTATCAAGATGAAGGTAAATCTTGATAATGACAATAACTTCGGTTATGAGTTGTATAACGACGGAAAACTTGTGACTGCTGAAGGTACAAGTTGGCAGGATGTTATGCAGTTTAAGGGTCCTGCTGAAAAGCCTACATTTAAATTCGTCCTCAGAGGAGAAAAACTTTATATGTATTGTAACGACGAGGACGACGAGTGGGAAAATGTGATGAAAGATTGGAGTGGGTTGACCAGTGCCGGACCGGGTTATTTCGGTGTTTATACAGGTAGGAATAATGGAACTCCAACGCTTACTAAGTTCATTACTGAGTTAGACTACGCATTTAATATCACTATCGGAGATTATATTCCTGCCGAATTGGAGGAAATCACGGATATTTCTCCTTCTGGTGAGTATGATGAGTCGAAGGGCATTTTGAAATGGCCTACAGTGGCAGAGAAGGTCAAGGATGGTATTGCTCCTGGTGATTCATTGGTTTATACTTTTGATGCGAGAGTTAAGGATTGTGGCAAGTTTATTAATAACTACGGTTGGGCTACTGTGTTCGGCCTTGATTCATTAAAGGCCCTCAACACTATTGAGTGCGGAGCCTCTTGCTCCATCGAGAGCGTGACAGCCGCCTTGGCGAAGAGT
>JAKSKZ010000071.1 GCA_024401475.1 Paludibacteraceae bacterium
AATCCCTTCATTTTTTCATCCTTTCCGAAAAGGGTTGACTTTTTCAGTGCCCTCTAGCAACCTACGTCTTTTTTATTTTCTAACCTAAAGTTGGAGCCCTTACGATTTGAACATTTTCTCCAAATCAGAGTCTTGAATTATCGCAATAATACGCTTGTTGTCAGGTGTATATTCATGATTAGCACTAGAGAACAACCTACTAATAATAGATTCCATTTCTTCTTTTGGAAGAGGCTTTCCCGTGGGTATTGCCGCCATATTTGCCAAAGAAAGAGCTAAACGCTCGGCCATTTCCCCTTTTACGTCCACATTAGGATCATGAACTGACTCTATCATTTTGTATATGAAATCCTTCACATTAATACCACTATCCGTTGCAGGAACACCATTCACAGCCACAGTATTATTACCCATATCGGAGATTTCAAATCCCAAGTAATACAAATCATCCTTCACTTCGTCCAATATGGCATTTTCAGCAGGAGTCAATTCAATCAATTCAGGGAATAACAACTTTTGAGAAAAACCTTTTTTGGCCGAGAAATTGGCCAAATATTGATCAAACAAGATTCGAACGTGCGCCCTATGCTGGTCAATGCACATCAAGCCAGAACGAACCGTGGTCAGAATGTACTTGTTTCGCAACTGAAAACAATACGACGACGATTGATTTTCAGTTTGGAACATAGAAGACTGTACACTCGCCTTGGTATCCATCGTAACCTCAGAATCAAGATTTTCGTCATCATCAAAAGAAGACAACCTAGAAGGAAAAGTCTGCTCGTCCACCTTCATATCGACAGAAGGAAACGATGATTTGTCATTTTCAAAACCAACATATAGTTTTTCCCAATCCTCCTTAGGATTTTTATAACTACCACCTCCGCTTGATGATGTAGTAGAAGACTTAGCCGTATTAAATGGATTATATGACGGATCAAAACTAAGCTTAGGCTCCACTGCTGAACTGTCTTTCTTATACGGAGGAATCTCCAGCATACTATCGCTATCAAAATCAATAGAAGGGACGACACTAAAACGGCCCAAGGCCTCTTTGACAGATGCCATCAAGATCTTCCATATCTCAGTCTCACTTTCAAACTTGATTTCCGTCTTCGTTGGATGAATATTAACATCGATGCAAGCTGGATCCATTTCGAAATAGAGAAAATAGTCTGGCGACGTTCCATCCTGCAACATTCTATCGTAAGCCTGCACCACAGCCTTATGGAAATACGGATGCTTCATAAAACGCCCATTCACGAAGAAGAACTGCTTCGTGCGTTGTCTGTTCGCATCTTCCGGTTTTCCAACAAAACCATATATTTTGACCAAAGAAGATTCTGCATTCACGCTCAAAAGGGAAGTATTGATCTGCTTGCCAAAAACAGCCACAATTCTTTCGCGATATCCTGCAGACTGAAGATTATAGCAAAGAGTTTCATCCGTTCCAACAAAATGCCTCAATTCAAAATGCAACTCAGGATAAACTAAAGCAATTCTAAGAAAATCTTGCTCTATATGAGAAAACTCAGCCTTATTAGATTTCAAAAATTTTCTTCTTGCAGGAACATTGAAAAAGAGATTTTTAACTGAAAAATTACTGCCGACTGGAGTGGATATCGGTTCTTGACTCTCCAACTGGCAACCAGCAATTTTAATACAAGTTCCTACCTCATCCACTTCCCTACGCGTACGAAGTTCCACCTGAGCGACAGAGGCAATAGAAGCCAAAGCTTCGCCTCGGAACCCCATCGTCCTCAATGCGAAAAGATCTTCTGCCTGATTCAGTTTTGAAGTCGCATGACGTTCAAATGCCAAGCGTGCATCCGTTTCCGACATACCCTTGCCGTCATCAATCACTTGGATTAACGTGCGTCCTGCATCCTTTATAATCACTTGGATATGCTTAGCCCCTGCATCTATGGAATTCTCCACCAACTCCTTGACGACGGAAGATGGGCGCTGAATCACCTCTCCTGCCGCAATTTGATTGGCAACGGTATCAGGCAAAACATGTATTATATCGTTCATTCTAAAAACTTGTATTCACTTATTTAGACAAAAATCACCTTTTGCGACCAGACCAACCATCCAAAGGAAACCAGACACAAAAGGAGATATTACTTTAAAGGCGATTTCTATGTCAAATCCCCCAAACACTTCTTTATGTTAAGTTGTTACTAGCAAAAGCAATAAATAAGAACTACAACCAAAGCAACACCAAACAACCAATATTTTTCTTTAGACGAAGAGGCTTTTCTCTTGTCAGAAAGATACCCCTTCTGCAAGTTGGATCGGTAAGTCACATTCAAACCTTTTCCAATAGCCACTTCCTGCTCAATCCTTTTCTTTCTCTCCTCAAAATCAGCCTTATCCTCATCATAATAAAGAGGTTTGTAATTGAATGTCCGACGAGGCTTGTACTCTTTGAAAATATTAAAAATAGCCATGACAATTGCAATATAAGAAATTAGAGATCAATCATTCTTATGAAAGTAAGCATGAGCCTGACGTAATTCTTTATAAAGATTCGAGGCAAACACAAAATCATTCAAAGGCTCACAGTCAGACGTGAATATATCGTCTTTTGTACCCGACCAGGACTTTTCTCCCTTATTGATGAAAACAATGTTCTCACCGATTTCCATCACAGAGTTCATGTCGTGCGTATTGACGATGGTCGTAATGTTAAACTCATGCGTAATCTCTTGAATCAAGCGGTCAATCAACAAAGAGGTCTTAGGATCAAGGCCAGAATTAGGCTCATCACAAAACAAATATTTCGGATTAAGCACGATGGCGCGTGCAATTGCCGCACGTTTTTGCATACCACCACTGATTTCTGACGGATAGAGATTAAGTGCATGACCTAACTCAACGCGTTCAAGACAGAAGACTGCTCTTTTGCGTCTTTCCTCATACGAATCATAAGAGAACATCTCCAAAGGGAACATCACATTCTCCAAAATCGTCATTGAATCGAACAAGGCAGAACCTTGAAACAGCATGCCGACTTCACGACGCAACAAAATGCGATCCTTACGCTTCATTTGAGTGATGTCACGACCATCATACAAAATATGCCCCTCATCAACACTATGGATACCCACAACACTCTTCATCAAGACTGTTTTTCCTGATCCACTCTGACCAATAATCAAATTTGTCTTACCCGTCTCAAATACGGTCGATACGCCTTTCAATACAGGCTTGTCGAAAGACTTATATACATTATTAACCTCTATCATGACAACATCAATTTAGTCAACATCACATTAGCCAACAAGATGATAACACTACTATTCACAACAGCATCCGTACTTGCTTTTCCAACCTCAAGAGATCCGCCTTTCACCGTATATCCATAATAGGAAGCAATAGACGCAATTATGAAAGCAAAAACAACACCCTTGATTACTGAATAGGTGATGAAGAATGGATTAAACATAAACTGAATACCATATTCATACTGATTCACAGTGATGATGTCCGTAAAATAGGCCATGCAATAACCACCAAAAATGCCGAAGAACATACTTGCAATCACCAAACTTGGAATAACGGTCATGAAAGCTGTCACTTTCGGAAGTATCAAATAATTGGCAGAATTAATTCCCATAATATCAAGAGCATCAATCTGCTCCGTGATTCGCATAGTACCTATTTCGGAAGAAATACTAGAGCCGACCTTTCCCGCCAATATCAAACAAAGAATGGAAGACGAGAACTCCAAAAGCAATGTGTCACGCACAGCCAAACCTGTTGCATAATCAGGCAAAAGTGGATTAGCCGTGTTCAACACCATCTGAATCGTGATAACGGCTCCGATAAAGACAGATATAATCACCGTAATTGCTAATGAATCAAGACCTTGCTTTTGAATTTCATTCACATATTGTCGAAAAAACATACGCCAACGGTCTGGGACGGCAAATGTACGAACCATCAACATTGAGTATGCACCAACTTTCTCTATTGCATTCATAAATTATAAGTTTCTACCCGAATTGCCATCTGCAATTCTAACATATATCTCACAAAAGTAATGAAAATAGAGCAATCGAAGAAACTTTTAATCTTTATTTACATTTCAAGCGCTTCTAAGTCCTGATTCAACTCGTCCATTCTTCTCAAACAAAATCTTTTAACCCATCCTTAGAGTTTCCGCTCTTTTAACGTCTCACTTAATTCTAAAACATGCATCCGAGCAAATTGTTAATACTAATCATTCATTTTTGTTTGAGAAGAGAAAAAAAATTAGCATTTTTGCAGATATTTTAGGTAGAGAATTTTTCTAACAATTTTAAAATTAAACATAATGGCAAAAAGTGCATTGCAAATCGCAAGAGCTGCATACCAACCAAAGCTTCCTAAGGCTTTGAAGGGTAACGTAGCTATCAAAGAGGGTAAGGCTACTGAGTCTGTAGCAGACCAAGCTGACATCAAGAAGCTATTCCCTAATACTTATGGTATGCCTGTAGTTACATTCGAGGCATCTAACTCACCACTTTCATTGAAGGATATGAACGTAGGTGTTATCCTTTCAGGTGGACAAGCTCCTGGTGGTCACAACGTAATCTCTGGTTTGTTCGACGGTCTAAAGTCAATGAACAAGAACGCTAAGCTTTACGGTTTCTTGGGTGGCCCTTCTGGTCTTGTTGACCACAAGTACATCGAGCTAACAGCTGACATCATCGACGAGTATCGTAACACAGGTGGTTTCGATATCATCGGTTCAGGTCGTACTAAGCTTGAGGAGACTGAGCAATTCGACAAGGGTATCGAGATTTGCAACAAGCTTGGTATCAAGGCTATCGTTATCATCGGTGGTGACGACTCTAACACTAACGCTTGTGTATTGGCAGAGTACTACTTGCAAAAGAACACTGGCATCCAAGTAATCGGTTGTCCTAAGACTATCGACGGTGACCTTAAGAACGACGAGATCGAGACTTCATTCGGTTTCGATACTGCATGTAAGGTTTACTCAGAGGTTATCGGTAACATCATGCGTGACGCTAACTCTGCAAAGAAGTACTGGCACTTCATCAAGTTGATGGGTCGTTCAGCTTCTCACATCGCTTTGGAGTGTGGTCTTCAAACTCAACCAAACATCTGTATCGTATCAGAGGAGGTAGAGGCTAAGAAGATGACTTTGGCTCAAATCGTTAACAATATCGCTGACACTGTAGCTGCTCGTGCTGCTAAGGGTAACAACTTCGGTGTATGTTTGA
The DNA here is from genome assembly GCA_024401475.1 of Paludibacteraceae bacterium. Classification (GTDB taxonomy): domain Bacteria; phylum Bacteroidota; class Bacteroidia; order Bacteroidales; family Paludibacteraceae; genus RGIG10190. The sequence goes on from JAKSKZ010000071.1 coordinate 5,238, forward strand.
TTCCAGAGGGACTTATCGAGTTCGTTCCTGAAATGAAGGTTCTTATCAAGGAGTTGAACGATCTTTTGGCTGAGACTAACGGTGACGTTCCTGCTGCTGTTAAGAAGCTTTCTGCTAACTCAGCATCAGTTTACGCATCTCTTCCTGATTTCGTACAAAAGCAATTGACTCTTGAGCGTGACCCTCACGGAAACGTACAAGTATCTTTGATCGAAACTGAGAAGTTGCTCATCGAGATGGTTAAGACTGAGTTGGGCAAGAGAAAGGCTGCTGGTTCATACACTGGCAAGTTCTCTGGTTTGGGTCACTTCTTCGGTTACGAGGGACGTTGTGCAGCTCCTTCTAACTTCGACGCTGACTACTGCTACTCACTAGGATTCAACGCAGCATGTTTGATGGCTGCTGGTAAGACTGGTTACATGTCTTTGATCAAGAACACAACTGCTCCTGCTGATCAATGGATCGCTGGTGGTGTGCCTGTAACAAAGATGATGAACATGGAGAAGCGTCACGGTGCAATGAAGCCAGTTATCCGTAAGGCTTTGGTTGAGTTGGACGGTGCTCCATTCAAGAAGCTTGCTGAGAACCGTGCTACTTGGGCAATCGAGACTGCATTCGTTTACCCTGGCCCAATCCAATATTGGGGTCCATCAGAGGTTTGCGACCAACCAACTAAGACTTTGGCTTTGGAGCAAAACAAATAATGTGATATTATAACGCATTATATAGAGAAGCCGGATTCGGAAGAGTCCGGCTTTCTTCTTTTAAAGAGACCTCTATAAATTGTTTTCGATGGATCTTTGAATTTGTATTGAGCAGGCTGCTGTGCAGAGGAAAGAATCTGTGAGAGTGCTGTTACTAACTAATAAACAGCAAGATGCCAAAACAACCTCCAAAGTACCGAAAAGTTTTTGAGGTGTCGCTTAGTATTGAAAATAAAAAAACGGTGAATTTATAGAGGTCACCCTAACCAATTAAAAAGTCTCAAAAAAAATCAGTTTAATATAGCAACCATCCCCCCAAAAAAAGAACTTGAAATATATTCTTCATCATACTAATTTAAAACACACCGTCTTCGTTTACAAGAAGTTACAATCCGCATAATCAACAAATGCAAGCAAACAAAATCAAGTTTGTTAAAAAAGTGCTAATTTTTCTATCTCATCATACAATAAATGCACTTAGATATAGTTTATTTTTATGTACGAAGGTTGGTTTTTTCGTATATTTGCAGAACTATAAACAGAATATAAGAGATGCTTTTGCTTCTATTTTTCATAGCCCTAATCTTATCCTGGGTAATCACTTATCAAATCAGGAGATGGGCAATTAAGAAAAGACTATTGGATATGCCGAACCAACGCAGTTATCACACAAAGATAACTCCGCTTGGTGGTGGATTGGCTATCGTGTCTTGTTGGTATGCATGTATTGCAGTTTTACATTTCATAGAACCAGAAATGATGCCGAAGGATTTAGCCTTCGCCCTCATTCCGGGAATTCTTTTAGTATTTTTAGGCATCAAAGACGATGCAATCCAATTATCCCCTTGGTTAAGGCTTTTCATCCAAGCCATGACTGTGGGTGTCTCCATGTATCTACTCGGAGGTTTGCCCAAAATTGACTTTGGGCTATTTGTAATCGACAATCCAATAATCACTAATGGGTTAGCATTTGTCACATTCCTTTGGTTCATCAACTTGTTCAATTTTTACGATGGCATCGATGGAAACTTGGGGACTGAATCCATCAGCATCTGCTTGCTAAGCCTCATTTTCATCTCTCCTAACGCACTCATATTCTTGATCCCTTGCGTGGGCGGATTTCTGAAATTAAATTGGCAGAAAGCTAAAATATTCATGGGTGATGCTGGAAGCACCTTCCTCGGCTTTAACTTTGCTGTCTTTGGAATCTATTTCCAGAATCAGCACAACGTATCAATCGTGCTTTGGGTTATCATCTGCATGGTGGCAATCTTCGACACAAGTTATACCGTTGTAAGACGTATATTCTACAAAGAGAACATCCTCACCCCTCACAAAAACCAAATGTTCCACCGTTTGGTTTCTTCAGGCTTTTCACACCAGCAGGTTGTCCTTATCCAACAAAGCCTAAACATATTCGTAGCACTGGGCACATGGTATGCTTATCAAAATCCATCGATGATTTTGTATGTGCTTATTGGCATCTTGATTATCTTCGGGTTGTACTCATTCTGGGTGGAAAAGAGGTTTCCTTGGAAGCATAACAACCAACCGATATCTTTTCTTTCAAATTTAGGAAGTTCACCAGAAGAGGCTGGATCCCGACATGGAATCTAAAAAGAAATACAGAATAGGGTTAGCCTTAAGTGGCGGTGGTGCGAAAGGCATTGCCCACATAGGTGTCATCAAAGCTATTGAGGACTTCGGATTAAAGATAGATGTCATCGCAGGAGTGAGCGCTGGTGCCATTGTTGGGGCACTCTATGCGGATGGTCATTCAACAGACGAAATCAAAGATTTCTTCCAAAGCAACACCCTCACCCAGATGGTTCGTCCCAACCTTCCAAAAAAGGGAGGGCTTGTCAATCCCGAAAGGTATATGCGTAAACTCGGCAACACATTGCACGCAAAGACCTTTGAAGAACTCAAAACGCCCCTTATTGTTAACGCAACAGAACTTAACGCAGGCAAGAACGTCTATTTTTCATCAGGAACACTTTTGGACAAAATCATCGCTTCGGCAAGCGTTCCCATCTTCTTTAACCCTAAAATTATCGACGGAAAACAATATGTAGATGGTGGTATATTCTGCAACCTTCCAGCAAGTATTCTTCGAAAAGACTGTGATATTCTGATTGGCGTGCACGTCAACCCCACAGCACCCAAAGAGCATACTGACGGCGTGCTTGATGTGGCAGAACGAATCTTCCATCTTGCAGTAAACGGAAACACGCAAGAACAAAAGAAACTCTGCGACATTGTCATAGAGACCTCAAAAGTCAAGAGATTTGGCATGTTTAATGTTGGGAAAGCAGACACCATCTATAAGATAGGCTATCATTATGCTACAATGGCCTTGAAAAAATTCGATTTCAGCAAATACGGGATTGAAACAAACAAAGAAAAGTAAGAATTACATCAAAAAAAATTGCGCTAAGATTACTCTTAACGCAATTCTTTTTTTGATATGCCTTAACGATTAGAAGTCAACCTTACCAGTATGAACGTTGTAGTAACCAGCCTTAACGACCAATTTACCCTCAGCCACCAAAGCCTTTACGTGTTTGCTGTTCATGATACGCTCCACTTGTGCGTTAGCATTCATCTTAACAGCCAAATCCAAGCTATCCAACTTACCAACGTATGGCTTAACATCGCTACGGATTACACCAAGCAACTCATCAACCTTACTATCATCATCCTTCTCTTCTTCAGAAATAGCACCTGTCACACCACCGCAAGACTCGTGACCTAATACGATAAGTGCCTTAACGCCCAAATGCTCTACAGCATAATCAACGCTACCCATTACCAAGTCACCATTCACAGAGTTACCAGCAGTACGGATAACGAAGATATCACCAACGCCCTGATCAAAGATCAACTCAACTGGGACACGGGAATCCGAACAACCCACGACAGCAGCAAACGGAGCTTGGTGAGGAGCTGTAAATTCCACACGCTTGTGATTGTGGTGAGGGAATAGACAGCTGTCTGCCACATAACGAGCATTACCCTCCATCAAACGAGTCATAGCTTGCTCTGGAGTAGAAACTGCCTCTAATTGAGATTCAACACCTTGCACTTTCCCAACACTTACATTTTCAGCCTGACGCTGAGATTCGCTTGCACAACCTGTCATCATCAAGGCTGCAGCAGCAAATACTGACATTTTTACGCTTTTCATCATTTTTGTTTTTTAACGGGCGCAAAATTACACATTTTGACAGAAAAGTAAGTTGTTTGAAAGAAAAATATTCATATTACAGAACAAATAGTTGAAATACGTCAATAGCAACAAGTATTATACGACTTGACTTTTTCTATTAATAAAAATCACTATTAGTTTCATTATATCAAAAAAGCAAACAGTGATTTCAATATTTTCTTAGGGAATCACGCAGACAACCCTACAAATTGATTTCGAGTGATTTTTGGAATTGTTGCGAGCTGAGTGCTAGGCAATTTAAGGTGACCTTTATAAAACAAAAAAAACTTACGAAATTAATCGCAAGCTTCAAATGTTATGCGGAGAGAGAGGGATTCGAACCCCCGGTACCTTTCAGTACAGCGGTTTTCAAG
>JAKSKZ010000072.1 GCA_024401475.1 Paludibacteraceae bacterium
GTGCAAAAGTAGTGCGTTTTTTATTATCCGCCAAATGTTTTCGGATGTTTTTTCGGAATATTTTTCGTTATGATTGATTTTCAGGTCCGTAGAGACATCCCCATGGGGACGTCTCTACGGGGATGGCCAAAATATTTTAGATAAATCCAAACAGCCTCTAAAGAAATCTCTATATTTGCAATAAAAGACAACAACAGATACTTTTTAAACATTAAGCATTTTACAATAATATTAATATGGAAGCAGATAAAGAAGACGGAATTTGGAACGCTCTGATTGGAACCGCTGGGGGAATTATCATTGGATTAATTGTGGGCTATTTTATATATTCTCCAAACAAATCTCAACAAACTGAGGAAGTGAATAAGGAATCGGTGCGCCAAGCCATTGTTTGTGCAGAAAGAGATTATATCATGAGAGGTAGCGTTTATCGCGCTAAAATCATATTGGCAGACATTGACACTTCACTTCAATATAAATGTAAGGTGGGAAGCAGGACTTTGGAAAACGGAAATTATGTTGTCTGTTGCGGCAGAATAGGTAATTTCAGTTATAATGGACAGATTGAAGTAGAAGAGCCTAACGGGACTATCACACAATACCCATTCTCCCAAAACTACACAGTAACAGAACCTATAGCTTGTGTCAGTTCCTTAGTATTGCTGGCAGGGAAAGAGAATCCCATAGCCATTTCTGCACCTGGAATTCCAGACAATGATCTTAGCGTGGAGGTTTCTGGTGGTATATGCACGAAAAAAGGATTGGACTACTACATAAAACCCGATGCAGAATCAAAAACTTGCAAAATTAGCATATATGCGAATTTGGACGGAAAAAGGACTATTCTCAACATAAAAAAATTTGATGTTGTAAAATAAATACATTGCCTACACGGCAAAAGTCTTTGACACATTTCAATAGACTTTCTCTAAAAAAATCGCTATCTTTGCAGCAATCAAAAAGTAGAGCTTTAAGTTTTTCCTCTAAATAACTAAAAACAATGTCAAGAAACGCAGAAGAATTAGCAGGAGTCACCCTACTCGGTGAGAAAAAGACAGTCTATCCAACCGACTACAATCCAAGCGTGTTGGAATCATTCATCAACAAACATCCGGAAAATGATTATCTCGTGACGCTCAACTGTCCCGAGTTCACAAGTCTTTGCCCTAAAACTGGACAACCCGACTTTGCAAAGATCATCATCAACTACATCCCCAACGAACAGATGGTGGAGAGCAAATCGCTCAAACTTTACCTCTTCAGTTTCCGTAACCACGGAGACTTCCACGAAGATTGCATCAATATCATCATGAAAGATTTGATTGCCCTCATGCACCCAAGATATATAGAGGTGTATGGTATCTTCACACCAAGAGGTGGCATTTCCATCTATCCGTTCGCCAACTATGCCGACGAGAATCACCAAGAATTGAAGGCACAACGCTTGGTTGCACAAATGAACCGTGTCATTTAACACAATTTCTTTTGATTATGAAAGACAGTGTCATCATCGTATCTGGCGGTATGGACAGCACCGTGCTGCTTTACGAATACCAAGACAGAATTGCGTTGGCCGTATCGTTCCACTACGGAAGCAACCACAACGACAAAGAGATTCCTTTCGCAAAGAAACATTGTGAAAAATTAGGAATCAAGCACATCACCATTCCTTTGCAATTCATGAAGGAATATTTCCATAGTTCCTTGTTAGAAGGAGCAGACGCCATTCCCGAAGGAAACTATGACGACGAAAACATGAAATCGACCGTCGTGCCGTTCAGAAATGGCATCATGCTTTCGATTGCTGCTGGGTTGGCTGAAAATTACGGTTTGAAACACGTCATGATGGCCAACCACGGAGGAGACCACACCATCTACCCCGACTGCCGCCCCGAATTCGTACAAGGAATGAGCAACGCCATCGCCGCCGGCACTTACGACGGAATTACACTCGTCGCTCCTTATACCAATATTACTAAAACGGATATTGCGGCAAAAGGCAAGGAACTCGGAATCGACTTTTCGGAGACCTGGAGTTGCTACAAAGGAGGAGAAATCCACTGCGGGAAATGCGGCACCTGCACAGAGCGAAAAGAGGCCTTGGCACAAGCCGGCATTGAAGACAACACCATTTACGAACAATAAACAAGACTCCTATGTACTATATTACCAAACGATTGGAGATTTCGGCAGCTCACAAGTTGCAACTATCCTACCCCAGCAAATGCACTCAATTACATGGGCACAACTGGATCATCACCATTTACTGCAAGGCAAAGGAGTTGAACCAAGACGGAATGGTGACAGACTTCACCCACATCAAGGAGAAAATCAAAGAGAAGCTGGACCATACCATCCTCAACGAATCTCTTCCCGGCATCAACCCAACAGCCGAGAACATCGCCTACTGGGTTTGCCAACAAATAGAACATTGCTACAGAGTCGATGTGCAAGAATCGGAAGGAAACACAGCCACGTATGAACAAGATTAACGAAATATTCGTCAGCCTTCAAGGCGAAGGATTCCACACGGGAACAGCCAGCGTATTTGTCCGCTTCTCCGGATGTAACTTGGCATGCCCTTTCTGCGACACGAGGCACCAAAATTTCGAAGAGATGAGCGACGAAGAGATTGCCCAAAAGGTTTCCGAAACACCTGCACAATGGGTGATCCTCACAGGAGGCGAACCCAGTCTTCAAGCCACGGAACATTTAGTGGACCTTCTTCATCAGCACGGGAAAAAGGTAGCCATCGAAACCAACGGCACGCACGACCTTCCTAAGAATTTAGATTGGATAACACTATCACCCAAAGAGGGTTCCAGGGTTGTTCTCAGCAAGGCTAACGAAGTGAAAGTTGTTTACACTGGACAAGATGTAGAGGTATGGAGAGAAAAAATCAATGCAGAAAATTACTTCCTCCAACCATGCTCATGCAAAAACACAAAAGAGGTGGTCAACTACATCTTACAGCACCCTGATTGGAGACTTTCGCTTCAAACTCATAAATATATCGGCATAGAATAAGCATAAAACCAAAGAATAATGGCAGGTTCAATATACCTCATTCCCAACACATTAGGAGAATGCGAAACGCACAATGTAATGCCAGATCTCAACTACGACATCATCCGTAGCATCAAACATTTCATTGTTGAAGATGTCAGAACAGCAAGACGTTTTCTAAAAAAGATGGACAAAGATATCGTCATTGACGATTTGACATTCTTTACGCTCAACAAACACACATCAGTAGAAGAACTTTCAGGATTTCTAAAGCCTGCAAAAGAAGGACATGACATAGGCATCATATCGGAAGCTGGTTGTCCTGCCATTGCCGATCCAGGCGCAGAAATCGTGAAACTTGCTCAGGAGAAGGAATACAAGGTGGTTCCTTTAGTAGGTCCATCTTCCATTCTTTTGGCCCTTATGGCTTCCGGCTTTAACGGCCAAAGTTTTGCCTTCGTAGGTTATCTGCCAATAAAAGACAACGAGAGGACTCTCACCCTCAAGCATTTGGAGAAGAGAGCCCAAGTGGAGAAACAATCACAAATCTTCATTGAAACACCTTACAGGAACATGAAAATGATGGAAGAGATTTTAAATACTTGTCATAAAGAGACCAAACTTTGCGTAGCTTGCGACATTACCTTAGAGACTGAATATATAAAGACAAAAAGCGTAGGCAGTTGGAAAAAAGGCGAATTGCCTGATTTAAACAAAAGACCATGCATTTTCATATTGTACTAAATAGGCTCTATATTTGAGCCAACTTATCATTTCCAAGGAAAAAGACGGAGCGCGTTGTCACAACGTACTCCGTCTTGGCGCTAAACTAAACATTTGATTTCATTTTGCCGTTTGTCAGACAATCACATTGCTCGCACTGTGACTTCCCGTCGCACAGCAACCTTCTCAAAAGTTGCGATTAAGCGAACGTAAATCAATCTTGTTTGAATATACTGAGCGGAAGCAATTGGGAGATAGCCCAACAATTTCAAAAATCCCTCAAATTCAATTTATAGAGTTCACCTAATAATTCCCAATATCTAAGAAGACATCATTTGTCAATTAATTGTTTAACACACTTTACGCATTGACAAATAAACTAAAATTATGTAATTTCGTGGTTTGAAAGGCACAATATGAGATTCAACATGATAGAGCTTATTAATAAATATAAAATAGGAGTTGCTCTCAGTGGAGGCGGTGCAAAAGGCATCTCCCACCTCGGTGCATTAAAGGCTATAGAAGACTTAGGTTTAAAAATCGACCTCATCTCAGGCGTGAGTGCTGGAGCCATCATAGGTGCGCTCTATGCCGACGGGAACACCCCCGAAGAGATCTGCGAACACCTCAGTAAAGGCAGCCTATTTCAAATGGTTTCGCTCACAAAACCGAAAAACGGAGGTTTAGCCCAAATGAGCCAATACAGAAAATTCATTGCCCAACAACTAAAAGCCAAGCACTTTGAAGACCTCAAACGGCCCTTAATCATAAATGCCACCGAACTCAACAGCGGCAAAAACGTCTATTTCGAACATGGCCCGCTCATCGACTGCATTGTGGCTTCTGCTTCCGTGCCTATTTTCTTCGCCCCCACTCCCATCAATGGGAAACTCTATGTAGATGGCGGAATTTTCTGCAATATGCCCGCTTCCATTCTTAGAAAGAAAGGGTGCGATTTTGTCATCGGCGTGCATGTCAACCCCATCACACCCATAGAGAACGCCAAAGGCATCGTTGAGTTGTCAGAACGAATTTTTCACCTTGCCGTCAATGGCAACACCATAGAGCAGAAAAAGGAGTGCAACATCGTCATCGAGATGAAAAAGACACAAGCATTCGGCATGTTCGACGCCAACAAAGCAAAAGAGATCTACCAAATCGGCTACGACACAGCCATGGAGACATTCAACAACTGCGACTGGGAGGAAATCCTCACCCAAATAAGAATCGACAGGGCTTATCGGGAATAGTAACATCCATTAGAATCATCCGTAAAATGCAACATGCCTTTCGAGACGAAAATCCTCAAACATACGAAATCAAGCAATGACTAAAAAATGCTGACGAAAGGTCTCTTATACAACAAACCTAACCAAACATACCTGCAAAAAAGTTTTTAGCCAAAACACGAAGACAAAAAAAAGTCGATTTTATGTTGTAAAATATAAAATGGGGGGGGATTTAAAGAAATCAATTTATTTTTGTAAACATAAAATAACCATAAAAGACTTTTATATAAAACAAAAACAATATGGACAAACATTTACTTATCAAAGTTTTAGTGCTACTCCTCGCCGTATTTCCAATTTCACAATCATACACCAAACAAACAGCACAAGGATTATAAAGGGTGGTCAATCTCATGACCACCCTTTGTTGTTTTAATTGAGTTCTTCACGAATGAACTTGTTCCCACAAACAAAGCTGAGAATATCGAAGAGCAGTTTGTATATTTCCACGATATTTGATAGGAAAGGAAGCCTATCTCAAAATTCTTTTTCCAACTAAAAAAATCATCCCATCATTTTTTCAACAAAAAGCATCTATCAACATATAAATAGAGAATTCTCTCCTACTAATGGCTGAATTTTACCTATAATTGCCCCTATTCTGCCTTTTATAATTGAGGTTTGTTATTTTTCTTTACGAAAATTAAGATTAAATTTGCCCTTAACCACAAGTCCAACTTGGATCAAAACGACAAACAGTAATTATCATGAAGCACAATCGACTTTTATACATATTATTGGGTTCTTCCCTCTCATTATCGGCAAATGCCTCAATCGTCATCAACGAATTGATGGTGAAAAATGCTTCTGCCGTCATCAACGACAACTTCAACTTCGAAGGTTGGGTGGAACTTTACAACTCGGGAGCAGAGAATGTCAATCTCTCCAAATGCTTCTTTTCCGATTCAGAGAAAGAGCCCTACAAGTGGCAAAATAGAGCCAACACCAATATAGGTCCAGGTCAATTCGCCACATTCTATTTTGACGAACTGGACAAAGAGAACCACGCAAACTTCAAACTCGACAGCGATGGTGGGGTGCTCATTCTTTCGGATGAGAATGGAAACATTCTCGACAAAATCACCTATCCGAAAAGCTACAGAAACACATCCTATGGCAGAACGGAAGATGGAGGCAGCACCCTCGGTCACTTCCTAACACATTCGATGGGGAAAAGCAACACTGGATCCGCAGTAGCAAAAGTGCAAACCAAAGCACCGTCCTTTAGTCAGATGGGAGGTTTCTACAACGGCAACCAAAACATCAGCATAACTGCAGCCAACTCTGCCGCTTCGATTTACTACACGACGGATGGTAGCGAACCAAAGGTAGAGCCAGCCAGAAAATATTCAAGCCCGATAAACATCAACGCAACGACCGTACTTCGTGCCATAGCAGTTGTCGACGGTGAGATAAATAGTGACATCACGACCTCCACCTATTTCGTCGGCAACAACATTCCGACATCCATAAAAGTGGTTTCTCTCGCCACTGACAGAGACTACCTGTATGGCGACCGACTTGGAGCATTGGTCACTGGAAGCAACGGTAGCACCGTACCATCCAACTGTGGTTCGATGGACCGCACAGCCAACTACATGAACGACTGGGACCGACCTTGCAATGTTGAGATCTTCGACGAAGGCAAAGTCCAGCGTATCAGCCAAGAGGTTAAAGTTGGCGTTTTTGGTGCTTGCTCAAGAACAAAGCCTATCAAATCCATCAAAGTAAAGGCCAATAAAGTTTACGGCACTAACAAATTCGATTATCCAATCTTCAACGAAAAACCCAACTTGAAGTGGAAGAGTTTCGTACTTCGCAACTCAGGAAACGACTTTGGCCGAATGCTATTTAGAGATGGCTATCTTCAAACGCTCGCCGCTTCAAATATGGATATCGACCACCAAGCATACGAGCCAGCCGTTGTATTCGTAAACGGAGAATACTATGCCATGTTAGGCATCCGCGAAAGGACCAACAAAGACTTCATCTACTCCAACTACGGATTGAGCGAAGAAGAGTTCTGCATTGAAGAGAAGTCGGAGAAGGCCGAGCAATGCGACAGCTATCAAGAGGTGCTCGACATTTCAAAAAATCCCAATGCGAGCTTCGAGTCTATCAATGCCATCATCGATGTTGAAGAGATGCTAAACTACTTCACCACAGAGATTTATTACTGTAACGAAGACTGGTCTGTAGGAAACATCAAAGCTTGGAAACGCACAAAAGACGGGAAATGGAGATGGATTTTGTATGACACAGACTACTCCACTTCTCTATACAACGACTATTTGACGACCAATGGTTTCATCTATGCCGCCAAATGTTCCTTCTTCCCACTGCTCAAGAACAACCCAGAAATAAAGAAACGCTTGATGAACAAGTTCACCGTCCACGCAGGAACAACCTTCGCTGAGGAAAACGTTTCGGCCGTCATGGACAGTATGATCAACCTCGTTCAAGAAGAGGCAGACTACTTCTTCGATTTTCTTGGGAAGAAGAAACAGACCGAAGCAAGTTCATGGAGAGGCGAATGCGAAAAAGTGAGAAATTTCATCACCGCACGCCCCGACTACTTGTTCAAGCACGTTTCTGACTCCCTACGCATAGGCGAGCCAGCCCCAATCCGTTTGTACTCGGAGACAAAAGGTGCGAGCTACGAATTGAACGGCTTGGACGTCATCCGCAAAGAAGATTTCAGAAGCTACTACTTTAAGAATTCAGAGTTGAAGGTCAAAGCCATTGCACCCGACGGATACAAATTCAAAGAGTGGGAAATCGGCAAAGAGAAATACTTACTTTCAAGCGGAGCCACTTGGAAATATCTCTATCAAAGCACAAATGTAGAGGCTAACTGGAAAGAGGCTAACTTTGACGACAATGCCTGGAAAGAAGGTGTAGCACCATTGGGGGCAGGTATGAATTATTTGGTAAAGACGAACATCAGTCAAGGCAGCAACCAAGGCAACACCAACCCTGGAGGTTGGAACTTTGGCGGCGGTGGCATGGGTGGCTGGGGCGACTTCGGCGGCATGGGCGGCATGGGCGGCTGGGGCGGTTCGGCTGTAAACACAACGTCTTATCTACGCAACTCATTCACCATCACCAACCTATCTGCAGTAGGCAATCTATTCTGCACCATGAAAGCCAACGATGGCGTTGTCATCTACATCAACGGACGTGAGGCCTACCGCTTCAACATTCCGACAGACAAGCAACTATCAGACACCCTTCACGCAGAATTGGACATGAACTCCTACGCCACACGCCAATTCACCATCAAGAAAGACCTTTTGGTGGAGGGAAAGAATGTCATTGCCGTAGAATTACACAGTGCGAACAAATCATCGACCATTGCATTTGACATTGCCATTCAAGACTCGAACGACAATTTGCAAGTACTCAGCACATCAAACCAAGAGAGTTACACAACGACATTTAGCGATTCATTGACACTCCGTGCGAAATTCGAACAAGACCCATCTTGGTCTTCCAACGACATCAAACTTTATCTCAACGAGATTTGTATCGCCAACAAGCAATATGTGGATGATTATATGGAAGATGACGACTGGATTGAGATCTACAACGACGGAACCTCGGCCGTTGATTTGGGCGGCATGTACCTTTCCGACAAGCGAAGCGATTTGACTCGTTACCAGATACCTACAGGTCATTCTAACGAGACCACGGTTCCTGCCAAGGGTTACATCATTTTATGGGCAGACGCAGACTCATCTAAACAAGGCGCTTTGCATACCAACTTCCAGTTGCCAAAGACAAAGAGTCAAACCGTCTCACTCTCCAGAATGATCAACGGACAAATAGAAGTCATCGACTCCATCCGGTACGAACTTCACACGAAGGGTAATTCATTCGCCCGTTTCTCTTACGAGGGCGACGGAGCTTGGACATTGACCAGCAGACCAACATTTGCAGCCCGCAACGTCTATGCACCAGACCACTCTTCAAGCATCATTTCAGAACTCGAAATGGCAGAAGCAGCCGGATTTGACGTTCGCATCTACCCTAATCCAGTGGACGATTACCTATGGTTCTCCCTTGGGAAAGAAGAGAGTGCAACCGTCACGATTTCCGACTATACGGGTCGCATAATGGAACATAAAGAGATTGAAAATGGCAACAGCATCTTCGTAGGCGATTTGAAACCAAGCATATACATTGTCACAGTTCAATCAGGCAAAGAGATGTTCTCCACAAAATTCGTAAAAAACTAATCAAACACATTTCTATAAAGTAAGAGAAGGTGCACGATTGATTTCGTGCGCCTTCTCTATTTTTTTTGGAAGAGCCATGAAATTCAAGATACTTAAATTCAATCAATCGGAATAATCAAATTATTGTATATCATTGCTGTCCGCTAAACCTTTTGAACTGACATAAAAAAGGCTGTGCCCTATT
>JAKSKZ010000073.1 GCA_024401475.1 Paludibacteraceae bacterium
TACGAATCTTCAATTTGAGATTTTTGACGTCATAGACACCGGCAAGGATGACCGAATGGAAAGTTGAATCCATACCATTAGTATCTCTATCAAGATACTTATTTCTAAGCATCCCAAGAAAATGTAAAAACAACTGATTGTCAGTACTTTTGTCAACCTCGTCTATCATTAGAACAACAGGCTTGCTTTGACTAATACAAAATTCAGATATGACATTCGAAAGATCTTCAAATGTTTTGCAATTATGATTGTTTTTCCAAAAATCAATTTGATTCTGCGATATATATGGAGCCTTAGATAATTTTACAAATAGGCCTCTGCAAAAATCTTCTTGTGATGAAAACATGTCGGCATCAGTCTCAAAACTTATTTGATATACTTGATATATATTTGATAATTTACCAAGCAGCATCTTCATCGTCGTCGTCTTTCCAAACTGGCGAGCACGGTTGATGGTGAAGTATTTTCCCTTGTTGACGAGTTCTTCGATTTTCGCCAACTTGTCGTCGATGTTCACCATGTAATGATGTTTCGGATTGCAACTGCCTGTCGTATTGAATTCTTTTGCCATGTCGTTCAGAAGTTTTAGGTTTACAAAGATAAGGAAATTTTTGAGGTTTCGTGGAAGATTGGAAAGGGAAGAAAAAAGGACTCCTTTCGAGGAGTCCTTTTTGTGTATTAGATGATTTAAATTGATCTCACCTTCTCGCTTACCAGCCAAAAGCCTCGGAATTATCCATCCAATTGCCTTGCGCTTTCAATACTTGTTCGATAACATCGCGTACGCATCCTCGACCGCCTTCTTTAGGGGAAATGTAGCAAGCCGTTTCCCTAATTTCTGACGCTGCATCATTAGGGCAACAAGGATAACCACACTCTTTCATCACCTGATAATCAGGGATATCATCGCCCATATAAAGCACATCAGATGCTTTCAGACCGTTCTTTTCCAAGAAATCATAGAAATCCTTCATCTTATAGGCGGATGACATATAGATGTTCTGAACGCCAAGTTTGGCAAATCGCAGTCTGACTGATTCTGTATTTCCTCCCGTTATAATGGCAATAGGATACCCCTTTTTAACTGCGTGCTGAATGGCATAACCATCCTTGATGTTGACCACACGCATCGGCTCTCCATTGGGGTGCAGCGACACGCAGTCTGAAGAAAGCACACCATCCACATCAAATGCGAAAGCCTTCACATTCTTCAAATTCTCCTTGAAATTCACCTTGTTCATCATCCTCTTTCGTGTATATCTTTACTTATCAACTTATAAATCTCCACCAAGGCGTCATCTCCTTTCAGCATTCCTAAATGCTTGTTGATGACATTGGTGTCATAGCGCACGGCAGGTCCCGTTTGAGCCGCCTTGGGAGCAAGCGAATGCACTTTTTGGGCCGTTTCGTCTATCAACGGCAACAACACCTCAAATGGCAACTCCGAGCCTTTCAACAGTTCATAGGCCAAGGCATACATATGATTGGAGAAATTGGAGGCAAAAACGGCCGCTATGTGCAATTTCCCTCTCACTTCCGTATCGGCATCATAAACTTTGTCGCTCACCATCTCTGCCAACCCATGCAAATAGGCCAGCGTTTCAGCATCCGAGCCTTCCACAAAGACTGGAATCTTCTTGAAATCAACGGGTTTGCTCTTTGAAAAAGACTGCATTGGGTAAATCACGCCATACCGCTTGGCATGAGCCGCAAAAACGGACATTGGCATACTTCCAGCCGTGTGGATCACCAATTTGTCCTTGAAATCTCCTTGGGAAAGCACCTCTTCCAGCACCGAATCCTTCAACGCACAAACGTAGAGGTCGGCATCGTTTACCAAAGCTTGAATGTCAGTGGTATATGCGCAATGCAACCTGTCCGCCAACATCTTGGCCGAGGCTTCTGTACGACTATAAACCTGCACTACGTCAGCGTGTTCGGAAAAGGCAAGCGATAAATGCGTCGCCAGATTACCCGCTCCTACAAAGCAAATCCTCGCTCTCTCCATCTTGCTATTTTTTTATGCTAAGCAACAACACTACGCCTGCCGCAACAAGTAGTAACGGCCACATATAATGCGACAAATTTTGCGTCAACTTGATCACCTCAGCGCCATGGAACAAAAGGCCGATTCCCGTCAAAACGGCGGCAATCTTCAATTCCTTGACGATGAAGAAAATGACAGCGGCATAAAGCGGATAATTATGCCAATCCATAATTAAATTTTCTGCCGTAGTGGGCAAAATGCTGGTCTGCTTTATGAAAAACAGAATACCAAACATAATGAGGGTGAACGCCCACCCCTTCTTTGCATTATCAGACAACTCTGCCATATCTTTTTTGTATATTTTATTACGAACACATCATATACGAACAAACAAAAGACTCGTTCGTACTAAAAATCCTTTTGTCAATCAATCATTTATATACAATCGATTCAAAATGTATTTTTATGAACCTTATCGAGTTGCAAACGACTATCATCAAATGGTTTCTTCTCCTCCAACTTGTATCCGAGACCGATTACGCATTCGACTTTCATCTCGGCTGGTGCATTGATGATTGCCTTGATATAGTCTTCTGTCGAAAGGTTTTCCTCCTTTTGACGGTTGCGTACTTGCATCCAGCAAGAGCCTAATCCCAAGTCTTCAGCCTGCAACTGCATCACGATGGCAGCAATAGAGGCATCCTCCACCCACACGTCGCTCTTTGTGCCGTCAGCAAGAACTACGATAGCAGCGGCTACCCCTTCCATAAACTTGCAGCCCATCTCACGGCAAACGGAAAATTTCTTCAATGCCTCTTTGTCATCAACAACGACAAACTGCCAAGGGGTACAATTCTTGGACGATGGTGCCATCAATCCCGCACGAACAATCGCATCCAACTTTTCTGCTTCTACCGGACGATCTTCGAACTTCCTTATACTTCTTCTCTTTCTTACTAACTCTGCAAAATTTGACATACGCTTTCTATTTTAATCTGATAAGGGAAGGTTGCTCCATTATCGAAACAAACCTTTAATATTGACGAATTTACGAATAAAATTTTAGATATTCAAAACTGTAGGTGCAGATTAAAATAAATTAGCAATACGAAACGAAAAAGTCCCACTCGTAAAACGAATGGGACTCTCCTATTGAATGATTAACCGATTATCTAATCTTTGCGCCCAACTTATCTTCGTAATTCTTGATAAGTTTCTTCATAATGCCATCGATTTGGTTGTCTGTCAACGTCTTGTTCTCGTCTTGCAAGATGAAACTTACAGCGTAAGATTTCTTGTTGGCCTCCAAATTCTTGCCTTCGTAAACGTCGAACAGATATACATCCTTCAAAAGCTTCTTCTCCGTTTCATTGGCAATCTTGGCGATGTCAGCAAATTGAACAGTCTTGTCTATCAACAAGGCCAAATCACGCTTCACCTCTGGGAACTTAGAAATGTCTGTGTATGACACTCTGAAGTTCTTTATTTCAGACAAAACATTGTTCCAATGGATGTCTGCATAGTAAACCTCATCGTCGATATCGAAACGCTTTCTTTGCTTAGCGTCAACAATACCCATCACACCCAACAACTTGCCCGTTGGCGTATAGATTGAGATACCCTCAGACAACAAATCATCCGAATAAGCGCCATACACCACCCTCTTCAAGTTCACACCCATACGAGCCAAAACATTGTCAACATAAGCACGAAGTTGATAGAAGGAAGTCTTCTCCTGCTTGCCTACCCAACTTTGCTCGGTCTTGTTACCAGAAACCCAGATGCCCAAGTGATAGTTTTCTGAATAAGGCTTCAATGGAGCCTCTGCCGTTTGCTCTTTGTTTGCATCGAAGAAATAGCAGTTACCAAACTCGTAGAATTTGATGTTGCCGTTCTTGCGGTTGATATTGTAAGCGATGCTCTCCAATCCTCCGAAGAGAAGCGTTTGGCGCATACAGTTCAAATCGTTGCTCAATGGGTTCATCACCATAATTGAATTGGCCACTGGCAAGCAAGCCAAGTTCTCGTAGTATGCAGACTTGGTCAACGAGTTGTTCAAAATCTCATTGAATCCACAGCCTGTAAGTTGCTCTGAAACCAAATTTTGCAATTTATAGCTGTTTGGTCTCGTTGAGTACGAAATGGATGCCTTCAACGAAGTGCCAGGCAATACATTATTGTAGCCATAGATACGAAGCAAATCTTCGATGACATCTACATCGCGTTGAACATCAACACGATAAGTAGGAACAGCCAAAGATAATGTCGTATCTGTTTCAGATTTTATTTCAATCTCCAATCCCTTCAAAATCGTCTTCACTTCATCCTTTGTGATTTCCTTACCAATCAACGAGTTGATGCGCTCATAGGTAAGTTCAACAGGGAACGGTGCTATAGGATTTGGGTAATTATCAAAGACTTCACTTGATATCGTACCTCCAGCGACCTCCTTAACCAAAAGTGCTGCGAAATGCAAAATATAAATAGTATTGTTAGGATCGCATCCTCTCTCGTATCGGAAAGAAGCATCAGTGTTCAACCCATGGCGACGAGCCGTCTTTCTGACTGAAACTGGATTGAAGTATGCGCTCTCCAAGAATACATTCTTAGTTGAATCAGTAACTCCTGACTCCAAGCCTCCGAAGACACCAGCAATACACATACCGCCCTTCTCATCGCAGATCATCAAATCTGCAGAATTCAAGGTACGCTCAACACCATCAAGCGTGGTGAACTTAGTTCCATCCGCCAAATTTTTCACAATAAGATGCTTTCCTGTAATCTTATCAGCATCAAATGCGTGCATTGGCTGGCCCATTGAATGAAGGACATAATTGGTAACGTCCACAACATTGTTTATCGGTCTCAAGCCAATCGTACGAAGGGCGTTTTGCAACCACTCTGGAGACTCCTTAATGGTTACACCCGAAATAGAGACGCCCGTATAGCGAGGGCAAGCATCCGTATTCTCTACAGTCACCTTGATTGGAAGATTGTTGTTCTCCACCTTGAATGCACTAACATCAGGCTTAGTCAACTTATATTTTGGATTGTGAAGAGCAAAGTAAGCTGCCAAATCTCTAGCCACACCGTAGTGTGATGTTGCATCAATACGATTAGGAGTGATATCAACTTCGATTACATAGTCGCTCTTGACATTGTAATAATCTTTTGCAAGCGTACCTACAACTGCATCTGCAGGCAATTCGATAATACCATCATGGCTTGTACCAACACCGATCTCGTCCTCAGCACAAAGCATACCATACGATTCTACGCCACGAAGCTTTGACTTTTTGATAGTGAAGCATTCTTCGCCAGAGTACAACTTAGTACCAATTGTAGCGACAATGGTCTTGATGCCTGCACGACAGTTGGGTGCACCACAAACGATTTGTAGGGGTTCCCCACTACCGACATTCACTTTTGCCACATGAAGGTGGTCTGAATCCGGATGATTGTCGGCCACCAAAACCTCTCCAACCACAAGGCCCTCTAAGCCTCCCTTTATAGTCTGGACTTCTTCAACGCCTCCGACTTCCAAACCTATTGATGTCAAAATCTTCGACACCTCTTCTGGTTCGATGTCTAGATTAATGTATTGCTTTAACCAATTATACGAAATATTCATCGTTTACAATTTTACGCATTACTACTTACAATATGCAAATTTAAAAAGAATTATTATGAATTTGAAATTTTTCTGCTCATGAAACTCATTTTAAACACACAAAAAAAGGAGGCAACCTATTAAAAGGCCGCCTCCCATATTAATGACAAATATTTATTAGTCAATATACTCGAAACCTGTGTAAGGAACCAAAGCCTTAGGAATACGAATTCCCTTTGGTGTTTGGTTGTTTTCCAACAACGCAGCTACGATACGTGGCAACGCCAATGCACTACCATTCAAGGTGTGGCAAAGTTGAGCCTTCTTGTCAGCCCCCTTATAACGACATTTCAAACGGTTTGCTTGATAGCTATCAAAATTAGAAACGGAAGAAACCTCCAACCATCTTTCTTGCGCAGCCGAATAAACCTCGAAGTCGAAGCATGTAGCAGCAGTGAAGCTCATATCACCGCCACAAAGGTGAAGGATTCTGTAAGGAAGTTCCAACTTCTTGACCAAACCTTCAACATGAGCCAACATCTCTTTGTGAGACTCTGCTGAATGCTCTGGTGTATCGATGCGTACAATCTCAATCTTAGAGAACTCGTGCAAACGGTTCAAACCACGAACGTCCTTACCGTATGAGCCAGCCTCACGACGGAAGCATTGAGTGTACGCACAATTCTTGATCGGGAGATCCTTCTCGTCCAAAATGACATCACGATAAATGTTCGTAACAGGCACCTCAGCCGTTGGGATAAGATACAAGTCATCGATTTCGCAATGGTACATTTGGCCCTCTTTGTCAGGCAATTGACCCGTGCCAAAACCAGAAGCTTGATTAACGACCGTCGGAGGCATAATCTCTAGATAACCAGCCTCACGAGCCTCGTCCAAGAAGAAGTTGATGAGGGCTCTTTGCAAGCGAGCACCCTTGCCTTTGTAAACAGGGAAACCTGCACCTGTAATCTTAACACCCAAGTCGAAGTCAATCAAATCGTACTTCTTAGCCAACTCCCAGTGTGGCAAAGCATTTTCCAACTTAGGGATTTCGTTACCCATCTTTACCACAACGTTGTCCTCTGCGGTTGAACCTTCAGGAACCTCATCGTAAGGCATGTTAGGGATAGTATATAGAATGTTGTTAATTTCCTTTTGGGCAGAGTCCATTTTCTCTTGGTACTCCTTAGAGTTTTCTTTCAAAGAAGCGACTTTCGCCTTAGCTGCTTCCGCCTCATCTTTCTTGCCCTCTTTCATCAACTGTCCTACAGACTTCGACAAAGAGTTGATTTCCGCCAAAATGGCGTCTAACGCAGATTGCGATGCACGTCTAGACTTATCCAAATCAATCACTTTTGCAATAGCCTCCTTAGCATCAAAATGTTTCTTTGCCAATTTACGGATTACTTCGTCCGTATTCTCTGTAATAACTTTAAGCGTCAACATATATTTCTATTTTTAACCTTCTATTGATAAAAAATTTAGCCTTTATTACGAAAAGCGACACAAATATAGTCAAATCCAACAATATGGAATTCCTATTGAGTCGTTTTTTTAAGAAGAAAAGTTCCCTTTTATTGATTGTGTTTCACAGAAATCAAATGACAATCAAAAATCACAGCAGAATATGCCCCTACAGTGATAGGTTCCCCCTTGTATTTAAAAGAACGCCCATTCACGCCATAAGCCAGATAGTATGGTATATACAATGTGAATTTTGAGCCTTCTGGCATATATCGAAGTCCCTGCTGAAAACCTTTAATTTGAGCTGACAGCAATAACGTCTCCGTATTCGTGGAAAAAATTCTGCCGTTGGTCAATTTCCCCACGAACTCCAACGTAACCGAATCGGCAGGAACAGGTTTGGCACCAGTACCCAACGAGTCTATCTTATACTGCAAGCCCGTATATGTCTCCACAACCCCAGCTTCTATTCTGTTTTCCGCAAGAAACGCTTCTCCAGCTTCTTTTGTCTCTTTATTCTTCGCAATGATATCATCACTTGAATCAGAATCCTTATCGCAAGAAGAGAGTGCAATTGCGCTCAAGGCACATATTGCCAGAATTAAGAACTTGAATTTCATCATATTCATACCTATATAGTCATTATCTTATTTTTCTTACCAAAGTCATGCCATCTCTAACGGGCACTATAACACGTTCTACGCGATCGTCTTGCGCTACGAAATCATTAAACTTCTTCACGCCAAGTGTTTGAGCATCACGAGAATCCGCCTCAAGAACATGTCCATCCCACAAAGTATTGTCGGCAATCATCAAGCCGCCCACTTTCATTTTTGGATAAACCGCTTCAAAATACTCCAAATAATGGCGCTTGTTGCCATCTATGAAGGCTACGTCAAACTCCACATCCAACTGAGGAATCACTTTCAATGCGTCACCTATGTGCAACGTAATGCGATCGGCATAATCAGACTCGGAAAAGACACGATCAAGGAACTCCTCCATTTCGTCGTTCACCTCAATAGTGTGCAACATTCCTCCCTTGGGCAACGACTCAGCCATGCATAATGCAGAATAACCAGTAAACGCTCCTATTTCCAATATGTTTTTCGGAGACACCATATTACAAAACATCTTCAGCATTCTACCTTGTAGATGACCAGAAAGCATTCTGGGTTTCAACGTATATAAATGAGTTTCTCGAGTCAACTTCTTTAAATAAGCTGGCTCCTTATCTATATGCTGAAGGATGTATTCTTCTATTGAGTCTGATGTAGTATCCATAAAACTTGTGCAATCTTACACACAAAAACATTAGTTAACTATTGAGTCTTAGCCAAGACTTTGACGCCACTCAATCCACTCGGCAAATATAATACATTTTCGTATATAAAACTGCGGGTAACTGAAATAAGGATATTTTTGAGCACGGCTCTTTCATTTACTTACATTTTATATTCTCTTTTTTCTCTTGTTTATACG
>JAKSKZ010000074.1 GCA_024401475.1 Paludibacteraceae bacterium
ACCCAGCACCAGTTTTCTGGCAGTATTCCATAATGCGGGTTATCACAAGATGCAATAGCCTTCGGATTGATTCGTTTCAGTAGCTCTGATGCAGGTTCATCGCTGGCGTCTTGTGGTACAAGTTTGCCATGGATTGCAAGATCAAGAATTTTTGATTTTGCTTGAAGAATCCCAGCTTGAAGAATCTGTTTGTTTTCATCAAGCAAATCAATCAATAAATCCAAATTCTCTATCATAACAGCAATACGTTTCTGCTCCTCAATAGGTGCAACAGGTATCATTGCCTTACATGCATCAGCTGTGCTTAATCTTGGCATTTTAACTCCATAGCCACACTGAGTTGTATAATCAAGGAAATACTTTGAACGTAGAACATGACATAGATATGTTGGAAGGATGTATGCACCACATTTAATAGGCATTATTTCTGTAGTACAAAAGCCGTCTTCGTCAGCAACGAGTACTTTATTTAGGTATGTGCGAAGTTTAGAATATAGTACGTCGCCTTTGTGAAAAGAATGTCTTACACCTTTTATTTCTCTTTCTGCCTTAGTGCATCGCTTTAGTACTTTGCCAGAATCTTTTTCAATATCTTCTAACTCTAAAATCCAACTATCTTCATCGATATCTTCAATAGAAGTAGTCTGACATTTACCGTAGTCGGCAACTTCATCCAATCTACACCAGCACCATCCATCAGGCACCTCAAACGGCACATTCTCATAATGGGGCGTATCGGAAGAGTTTGATGGTCATGTTCAATCTGAAAGGGAAGGGTGGTCTGTTTGAAAAAACGGTACAAACCCATTCTATCGAAACAACTTTCCCAAAAACGCTTGAATTTAAATTGTGGAAGTTTCTATATGTTGCTTAAAACTTTTTGATTCTCATTAGATTGTGGCAGAAAAAGAGTTTGTTTGAATATCACTATGCTATAAAATTGTACCTTTGTGTTTGAAAAGTTACCCTAATGGGAATAGTTCTTAAGAGTGGATTATAACAATGAGTAATATGAACGTGTGTTTGAAATATAAAAGGTGGCTGCTTCTTTTCTTGTCGCTTGTCGCTTGTCTCTCTTTGACGGCGGGAGTCTATAATCCAGATAATATTCCAATTCCGGAAAATGGTGATCATCCTTCTTATATCAGCAATCCCGATGGAATCTTGTCCGATAGCATTTGCAGAGTTGTGAATGACAAACTCTTCTTGTTGGAAGATAGTACGGGAATTAAGACGTTGGTAATCGTGGTGGAACATATAGAGGGCGACGACCCTTATCAGTTTTCTATGTCGGTTGGAAATAAATATGGCATTGGTTCGAAAGATAGCAAGGGACTTGTCATTACATTGGCGACATTGGATAGATCTTATCAGATTCTGACGGGTAGGGGACTGGAAGGAGATTTGCCCGATGCAGTCTGCTATAGAATAGCCCAAAATCAAATGGTGCCTCATCTTAAAAATGAAGCATGGGGGGATGCAGTTGTAAGTGCTGTTCAAACCGTTTGCGGATTTTTTTATCATGAGGATGAAATTGTGCAGCAATATAGTTTCGTTGCTTCTACTCCTACTGATATGAAGGAAACTGAAGAGAATGATGAATCTCTTCTTGGACTTATATTTAGGCAGATTATGGATATGCTTAATGAGATTCCTTTGTTGATTCGTATCCCTATTATCTATCTCTTATTGAGAGTGCTTCTCTATCTCCCCAATGCTTATTATTGCATGGCTGTGGGTTATCGTAATATTGAATGGAAACCATGGACGCTCCTGCGGTGGTTTCTCTATTGCTTCAATTGGATATGGAATATAGGTTTCTCTTTGTATTATATGAAAGAGGGCGCCACGACGAAACAGCCCGTTGCCCAAGTGTCAAAGAAAAAAAAGAAACGGAAGGAGCCGAAAAACAAGGAGAATGATGAAAATAGAGTTTATTATGTAGATAATAGAAAGTCGTTTTTCAGAGGCCTTGCTGATAGTAAAGGCGGCGGAGGCTCGTCAGGTGGTGGATATTCGGGAGGCGGAGGCTCGTCAAGTGGTGGTGGCTCCTATGGATCAAGTGGCGGCGGTAGTTTCGGCGGAGGCGGCTATGGCGGTAGGTTTTG
The DNA here is from genome assembly GCA_024401475.1 of Paludibacteraceae bacterium. GTDB lineage: Bacteria > Bacteroidota > Bacteroidia > Bacteroidales > Paludibacteraceae > RGIG10190. The sequence goes on from JAKSKZ010000074.1 coordinate 2,109, forward strand.
ATAATTATGAATTAAGAATTAAGAATTTGATGATATGTTAAGACGTGGATTGTTCGCATTGATTGTCGTGCTGCTGGCAAGCCTTGCTGTATCTGCAGGTGTTTATAGTCCAGATAATATACCTATTCCAAAGAATAGCGAAAATCCTGATTATATCAGTAATCCTGATGGCATTTTGCCGGACAGCATTTGCTCCGTAATCAACGAGAGATTGTTCCGCTTGGAAGATAGTACGGGCGTCAAGGCTTTGGTGATGGTGGTGGAGCATATAGAGGGCGACGACCCGTATGCTTTTTCTATGACAGTGGGTAATAAATACGGCATCGGTACGAAAGATAGTAGGGGTTTCATTCTTACGTTGGCAACGCTCGACCGTTCTTACCAACTGCTTACAGGTCGCGGGCTTGAAGGAGATTTGCCCGATGCTATCTGTTATCGAATATCCAATAATGTCTTGGTCCCTCATCTGAAAGAGTCTGAATGGGGCTTAGCGGTTGTAGAGACCGTTGATGCCATCTCGGCTATATTGCTGAAAGACGAAACAGCGAAAGTACAGATGTCTGACGATAAGGCAGAAAATGACGGGTTCTATATCTTTTTAGGGGTGTTGGTCTTTATTCCATTGGCTCTGCTGCTGTTGTGGTGTTTGTTCTGGTTCGTAAGATTTTTTCTGTTGATTCCGAACCTAATATTGTCGTTGATAATTCCGCATAAGGTTATCCAATGGAAACCATGGGCTATTGTAAGAAAATTCCTCCATTTCTTTAATTATGTCTTGACCATTGGGGTCTCGTTGTATTATGTGGATGAAAAAGGCGAAGAGGTCTTTTATGTGGATAATAGGGGTAAATCGGTTCTCGACACGTTCGAGCGATTGGGAGACGGTACGAGTTCCTCGTCGTCATATTCTTCTTCCTCATCTTATGGCAGTTCTCACTCATCGGGCAGTTCGTATGGCTCGCGAGGTGGCGGAAGTTTTGGAGGCGGTGGTCATGGCGGAAGATTTTGATAATTAAGAATTGATAGTTAAGAATTTAGAATTAAGAATTGAGAGTTGAGGCTTTGATGATATGTTTAGATGTAGATTATTCTCGTTGGTTGTTGCGTTGCTGACATGCTTTGCGGTGTCGGCAGGAGTTTATAGTCCAGATAATATACCTATTCCAAAGAATAGTGTAAACCCTGATTATATTAGTAATCCGGATAGCATTTTGTCGGATAGTATTTGTCGTGTTATCAATCAAAGGTTGTTTAAACTGGAAGATAGTTTGGGCGTGAAGTCCCTTGTTATTGTTGTGGAACATATTGAGGGTGATGACCCATACCAGTTCTCTTTGACCGTAGGAAATAAGTATGGTGTGGGAACGAAAGATAGCAGGGGCGTTATTGTTACATTGGCAACGCTTGATAGGTCTTACTATATTTTAACCGGGCTTGGAATGGAATCGGTTCTGCCCGATGCTACCTGTCATAAGATAGGTGTTAATGTGATGGTTCCTCGGTTGAAAAATGGAGAGTGGGGAACTGCTATAGATGAAACCATACAATCTATATGCGGCGTGGCTTATAAGGATGCTTCGATTTTGCAGCAATACAAAGAACAAGAAACTTCGTATTGGGAGGATCTTAAGCAAAGTTTTCACGAATACTTTTGGGGATGGATGCTTTTGCTATTCCTTTTACGCTTCATAGTGAATTATATAATCTTAGATTATGTTCCATATAGGGAGTATCAACTATATATGCCTATGTTGCTTCGTTGGCTTGCCATCTTCGTTTGGTTGTTTATTTGGAATCCAGGATTCTCTTTGTATTATAAGCGCAGGAAGAAACAACGTGTTTACTATATAGATAATCGAGATGTGATGAGCAGTGGCAGTTATAGAGGCGGGGGTGGTTCTTTGTTTCGTGGAAGTTCTTCTTCAAGCAGTCGTTCCTGCGAGTCTTCAAGCAGTCGTTCCTATGGTTCTTCAAGCAGTCGTTCCTATGGTTCTTCGGGCGGTGGCCGCTTCGGTGGTGGTGGTGCAGGAGGCCGGTTTTAGTCTGATAAAAAATAGGAGGATATATCGTAACTGAATTGAACCCCGAAAGTTTTTGTTCAACTTTCGGGGTTCAGTTCATGTTTGATACACCCTCGTTTTCTATTTTATCCCTTCACTTCAGTTTTTGTTTTCTTGACTGTTTTTGTTGTGGAGGCTTTTGTAGTCTTTGAGGCTTTAGCCTTTGTTGTAGTCTTGGTTTTAGCCTTTGTCGCCTTTTCGCTCTTCACGTCGGCTGCTTTTGTTGAGGCTGCCTTGCTTGTAGAACGTTTTTTTGCAGGCTTCTTGTCTGCTTGTTCTTTGATCAACTCTAGGCACTCTTCCAGTGTCAATTCCTTTGGATCTTTGGTTTTAGGAATCTTGTAGTTGGCACCGTCGTGAGCAATGTAAGGCCCGAAACGACCATTGCAGATCTGAATGTCTTCTGCGTCGAAGGTCTTTATTATCTTATTTCGCTCTTGAACTCTCTTCTCTTCGATTAGTTCGATGGCTCTGGCGCTGTCGATGGTCAATGGATCGTCCGTCTTCTTCAATGAGAAGAATTTGCCGCTATGGCGGACGTAGGCTCCAAATCGGCCGATGCCTATCGTAAGGGTAGCGCCTTCGTATTCACCGATTTCGCGAGGCAATTTGAACAAATCCATTACCTCTTCGAAGGTGATGCTTTCCAAGTGCTGATCTTTTCGTAGCGAAGCGAATTTAGGCTTCTCTTCGTCCTCTGCTGTTCCAATCTGAGCCACGGGTCCGAAACGCCCAATCTTTACAAATACCGGCTTGCCGCTTTGAGGGTCAACCCCGACTTGGCGTTCGCCCACTTTGCGTTCTGAGTTTTGGATGGTGTCCTCCACCATAGGGTGGAATCCTTTGTAGAAGCCATCGATGGTCTCCTCCCATTTTACATTACCTTCGGCAATGTCGTCAAACTCCTTCTCCACCTTCGCTGTGAAGTTGTAGTCGAGGATGTTAGGGAAGTATTCAATGAGGAAATCATTGACGACAATACCTATATCAGTAGGGAAAAGTTTGGAACGTTCAGTTCCTGTCGTTTCCGATTTGATTTCGTCGGTGATTTTGTCGCCTTTCAATGTGAGTATGTTGTAATCTCTTTGTTCACCTTCTCTGTCGGCTCTTTCCACATATCCGCGGTTTTGAATCGTCGTTACGGTTGTGGCGTAGGTGGAAGGACGTCCGATGCCCAATTCTTCCAATTTCTTGACGAGGCTTGCCTCCGTATAGCGGGGCGGTCTTTGAGTAAAGCGTTCGATGGCAACAATGGAGTTGACTTGTTCCAACTTGTCACCCTCTTTGATTGGAGGAAGAAGGGATTTGTCTTCTTGTTCGTTGTCATCATCCGTGGATTCCATGTAAACCTTTAGGAAACCGTCGAATTTGAGCACTTCACCCTCGGCAATGAATTTGCGGGTCTCGCCCGAAACATTGATGACGATGGATGTTCGCTCCAATTCGGCATCAGCCATTTGTGATGCGATGGTGCGTTTCCAAATCAATTCGTAAAGGCGCATCTCTTGGGAGGTTCCCTCGATTTTCTGTACGTTCATGTAAGTAGGACGTATTGCCTCGTGGGCCTCTTGAGCACCAAGACTTTTGGTATGGTAATTTCTGATTTTCAAATATTTTTCGCCAGCGATCTCTAAAATTTCTGCTTTTGAAGTGTTTATAGCCAAAGACGATAGGTTGACGGAGTCGGTACGCATATAAGTGATCTTTCCTGACTCGTACAGTTTTTGGGCTATCATCATGGTTTGTGATACGGAGAATCCTAATTTGCGGGATGCCTCCTGTTGAAGCGTAGAGGTGGTGAAAGGGGCGGCTGGCGACTTTTTGAACGGTTTTGTGCTAACGCTCTCCACTTGGAAACTTGCATTCTTGCAGTGCTCCAAGAATGCGTAAGCCTCCTCTTTCGTTTTGATTCTGCTTTGAAGTTCAGCCTTGAGTTCTGTCTCTTTTCCGTCTTTGTCTTTCACATTGAACACGGCAAGGATGCGGTAAGAAGCCTCTGCGTTGAAATCGTGGATTTCCCTCTCTCTGTCAACAATCAGTCGGACGGTGACCGACTGTACTCTACCTGCAGAAAGCGAAGGTTTCACCTTCTTCCAAAGGATAGGGGATAGTTCAAAACCTACGATACGGTCGAGTACACGTCTTGCTTGTTGGGCACTCACCAAATTGTTGTCAATGTCTCTCGGATTTTGGATGGCATTGAGGATGGCATCTTTGGTGATTTCGTGAAATACAATACGGCGGGTGTTCTCTTGTTTGAGTCCGAGCACCTCGTAAAGGTGCCAAGCGATAGCCTCTCCCTCGCGGTCCTCATCGGATGCTAACCAAACGATTTCAGATTCTTTCGCTTTCTTTTTCAACTCTTTGACAAGATCCTTCTTGTCTTCCGATATCTCGTAATCGGGTGCGTAATTGTTATTTACGTCTATTCCAAATCCCTTCTTTTTCAAATCACGAATGTGTCCGAAACTGGAAAGAACGGTATAGTCGTTGCCCAAAAACTTTTCTATTGTTTTTGCTTTAGCAGGTGACTCAACTATGACTAAATTCTTCTGCATAAGACAATTTTGCGCTTAATCCTTATATATTGCGTGCAAAGTAACAAAATATAGTTTGGAAATTCTAATCATTTATAACTTTTTTGTTCGTCGGCCATTCGCTTGGCGTGGCTTTGACGTCAAAGAAGGAGTCTTCAAAGGAGTGCGTTTTGAATGCCTATTCTTTCAACATCGGGTTATACATCATGATGGCGCTGTTTTCTGATACTAATTCGTCGGTTATTTCTCCTGTCTTAGTGTCTGAAATTTTTCTCCATATGCGATTGTGGCGAGTGTATCCGCCCCACCATTGTTGGGTGATCATGTGGTCTGTTTCATAGACTTCATATTTTTTTGTCACTTCTTGGTCGCATCTAATCGTGCCATGAAGGAATTCCTCGTCCAACCAAAGGTTTATCTTGAATGTTTTGTCGGTGTTGTTGGTCAGTTGAAGGTCTATGTAATTATAGGCCAAAGTGGCACCGCAGGCAAAGGGGATGGTGCGGTTGACGTCAGGAAATACATCGAAACTATGTCTCCATCGTTCGGTAATGGTCAATGGCGTGTGTAGGGCCATCCAATAGATGAGATTTCCCAGTTGGCACAAACCACCTCCGACACCTTCGGAAACCTTCCCGTTGTGAATCATCATGCCCGTCTTGTATCCTTTTTTAGCAGAAGGCCGTCCCACCATTTTCCAAATGGAGAAGGTCTCTCCGGGTTGGATGACTACGCCGTCTATGGGCGCAATTGCTAATTTCAGATTGGTCACTTTGTTGTATTGTAGCCGCATGTCAACATCCTTCAACTTGCGCAGAAGCGTGCTTTTGTGCTCGATGAGAATGTGTGGGCATTCCTGATTTTTATTGACCTTTGCAAATTTCTTTCCTGAAAGTAACCAGTTGACTTTTCGTTTTAGAATATAGAACTCTTTTCCGATTTTTCGCCTTAAGGGACTTCTTTCGATGGGTTTTTCAACATTGTTTAGCATACGAGTTTTTATATGATGTTTACATCTTTTTTTTGACCGCCATTAACGGTTGGCTTTTTGCAAATATACGACAAAATAGGGCCGTTTGTTGCCATTTGTTTGAATGTCATTCAATTTCTTCGAAAAACCCAATTGCTAATGTTCATTGGAATGTTGCATTCGTTGTGTTTGAGGAGAAAAAATATGTCCGCACCCTAACCATGGGTTAAGGTACGGACAAAAAATGATTAAGTTGACCTTAGTCTTATCTTTGGATTTTCAAAGTGTAATCGTAACTATATGTGCGCATGTAGAGGTTGTCTCCATCGGCAGCGAAGAAGTAAGGCGATTTCAACACGTTGAATTTTTGAGTGACGTTTCCTGACTTCTTGTCAATTACGCACACATAGTGAGCACCACCAGACTCTCCGTAACCACAAACAATGCTATTGTCAATGATGATGAAATGAGAGTTGCAAGTTTTAGGCTTGCTCATCCAAATGATGTCGCCTGTGTTGCCATCTACGGCTACGAGCGCATTGTGGGCAGATACGTAAATCGTATCCCCTTCCTTGGTGTAGCATTCGGTGGAGAACTCGTCATCTTCGGAGAAGTTGCGGAAATCCACAATCTTGTTTACGGTCTTGAACTCTTTGTCTGTCTCCACGATGATTTTGCAGTCGTAACCCATCTCGCGTTGGTACTTGTTAGGACCGTAAATAGTGGCGTTGTAGTCTTTGTGAT
>JAKSKZ010000075.1 GCA_024401475.1 Paludibacteraceae bacterium
CCGTCCTTCATACGAACAATGTGGACGCCACGGTAATTTCGATTTACTCGTTCGCCAATAACATTATAGCGTCCCTCTTCTTCCGAATCCTGTGCATTGATCAACGAAAGGCCGGTTGGCTCCAATTCTCCATAGATGGCCTCTATGTTTGTGAGCGTGAAGAAATACTTGTCTTCTGAATCTTCTGGTATCGCCGTGTTGAGACGAATCTGACCAAAGGTGCATCCTGGATATTGTGCAATAAACTGCGATAACAACTCGTGAAGATTATAGGTCTTGGACACTATAGGTTCAGATGAGGATGTTCCTGCCGCAGCAGATCCGATATACCAGTCATTATTCACTTTCTTGCCTTCTGCATCGAAGATTTCAAAGTCCAAACGATAACCGGTGGTGCTCTCTTCGCCACACTCGATAAGCAATCCGCCGACATCTTCCACCTTTTTACCCTTTAGAATATCGGATGGGAAATAGGCCCACGTTGTCGTCTTGAAATAGTGACGGTCGCCGACTGCTTCTGCATTACCTACCCCATTCAAAGCCATATAGCTCGGAGAGAAGGTCACATTATCAACATACATATCCACTCCGCCTGTATTGATAAGCGTGAAGGTGTTTTCGCCCTCTTTTACGTTCGCTTTGTAAGTAACATATTTCCAGTCCGTACCGGTGCTTACAACATCAAGTTTCACATCCGTTTCGTCGCCAAACGATGAGGTAATGGTACCTGCACCTTTAGACATATATTTGATGCGCACTTCGTACATGCTTGATTTGCTTATAGCGCCCGACCAACGGAGCGATGCGGCCTTGTTGGTTCCCATCATCTGGAATCCCATAGCAGAATGTCCTCTTATGCTTCGTAGTTGGCCACCGTTCCAATTGTATTGGTGTGTGACGCATGACGCTACGTTTTTGAAATCCATATCTTCAGCCTCGATAATAAGATCGGTAGCATAACTTGCCGGCTGCTTGATGGACGACGCCTCTATAGCAGAGGAAGGGAGATAAGCCGTCGAACGGTTCGCCTCACCACCTGCACAAGCGATAGTCAAGTCGCATGGCCCACAGTGATTGATGGTGCAGGTATAGACGCCATTATTCCACGATTCAGACAGAGTGGCTTTGGCCGATGCGTTAGAGGACTGACGGCGATCTGTCAATGTTGCTTTAGGCTGTGACTTTGCTCCGTAGATGGTGATGACGTCAGACTTTACGGATGTATCGTCTGCACGGTAGTTGTTGAAGTAGCAAACCATCTGATCGCTATACTCGTTTATGAGGGCGCTGCTGTATTGAGCAAACTTCAAGTCCATCTTCTGGCATGTATTGTATTTCAAAGGAACACTGGCCGAAGCTGTGGTTTTGCTGTTCATGAACGAGTACGGGAAATAGCATACAAGAGCATTCTTATTGCGAGCCACAAAAAGGTCTCCGGTGCTAACCTCCGGATAGTTAGCATTAAAGAACTGGACTTTTGCGTTTTGATTTGCCCACGCTGTCTTGTTGTTGATGGCAGAGCGTTTTATCTGATTAGGAATCTTCTTTGCCACATTGTCATAAAGGTCGATGACGATAGGAATGGACTGATAACGGCCCGTCTTCTTGAAATAGAGGTAGTTGTTGTTACCATAGCCATTTATCGTACCGATTCCGCCTTCCGAACTCGTGCGTGCATTAGCCGGATCATCTTGCAGATAAAGACCGTGATAGAGATCGATAGGTGCCGCATAGGCGTTCACCTTCAAACTTGTAGGATCCTGACCCGCACTTACATCGTTGATGATACAAATCTTTGTACGCTCGATGACCTCTTCGCGAGTTGGAATATAGATGGTTCCATCTATGACTTTACGCCACATATCGACCCAGATGTTGTCAAAGTTGGCAAACGTCGTCCAATTGCGTCGTGTGTATCCGTCGGCAGTTCTTGTAGTGCTGAGGTTTCGGAAATCTTCCGTCCAGATGAGTTCTGGTCCATCCCATACACAAGCGCCGTTGAGAGCCATCTGCTCAAGTACAGGAGCCACACCGACAGCACCCGGGTAGGCCATATTTTTATAAGCACCATTATCTTTGGCGAATTCATCGATCATTCCGTTCCATCCGCAGTTATCATAGCGAACGCCGTAGTTCTTGGCCAAGCCTGAGATAAACGGAGCCAAAGTGACCGACTCATTATTGAACCAGTTGGCGGAAGTGGTATATTTATAAAGGAAAAGCACCGCTTCAGGAGCCGCTTTGCAGGCATTAAGGAAATCAGCGTTTCGCTTCATCATTCCAATCGGGTTCACTGGGTGCGACCAGATATTTCCGCAAAAGGAGATGGTAAGGAAACCGCCATACTTCTGGTGCATAGGGACAAGACGCGCGAAGAACTTTATACGGTCAGTATCTGTGCTCGAACTTGCATCATTGTATTCGCCAAATCCCCAGAACTGCTCTGCATAGTTCCAGCCCAAGAAGTTTTTGTAGTCCTTGAAGAATGATTCCATGACAGCAAACGACGCATCAGCGTGGGAGGCATCGTCCTGCAAGTGGGTGTGACCGCCTGAGGCAGGTTGGCAGGTAAACCACAAATTGTTTTTGCAGCAGACTGATGCCCATGAGCGATAAGTCTGTATGGCATTTTGTGGCATCTTATAGATTTTCAAATCCTTGTCATATTGACACGAGAGCGAAAGATTCATACAAACGTATGGCTTGATATCCTCTGGGACTAAATCGATAATCTTTTGAGGGTCAGCCTCATTCCACACATCGACATGAATCATCCACATAGGGTGACGGTTGTCAATAGGACGTCTACTCTGTGCAAATGTTGTAACACACAACATTAGCATCAATAAAGTTATTACTCTTCTCATGGTTTTAGTTGTTTATTTGGTTTTATGTGCGTCAAAAATACAAAAAAAATAGAAAATCCATCGTAATTAAAAGTGATTCCATGAAAATAACCCACGGCATAGATTTAGGCCACCCCACCCTATCAGCCAAGTTGTATGCTGTTAAGGCGGGGTGGTCGATTCTGCATTTACTTGCTCAATCTGAAATCTACAGGCAAAGTAAAGTAACTGCGCACAACTTTTCCGCCGTTCTCTCCCGGTTGCCAGTTAGGCATCTTACCTACCACACGCGCTGCCTCCGCATCAAGTAGTGGATGAACAGACTTTATCACACTGACATTACTTATGGAGCCATTTTTTTCGATTACAAATTTAACTATTACCTTTCCCTGAATACGTTTCCGAAGTGCCTTTTTGGGGTATTCCACATTTTCCGAAAGATACTTTTTCAAGGCTATGGTTCCGCCTGGGAATTCGGGCCTCTTCTCAGTAATCGGACAAATAATCGCCTCTTCCATCTCAGATGGCGCGTCAGTAGCGACATTGGTCTCCTCGGCATTCTCCCTTACTGCCTGATTAGCAAAGGTATTCACTGAAAACAACAGTGATGCTATTAATAATATCTTCTTCATACAAATTTATGTTTTTATGTAACTTATTCCTCCTCCTGCTAATTATCTTGATTCCTCTATTTCTTAACAATAGATTCCAAGGATGTCAATGGGGCCTTCTCCATCACACCCCATTTCCCTTTTTTCTTTTGGTATTGTTCAACATCGTATTCATACATTTTTCCCGTCAGATAATTCTTACTACTTCCATAACCATAACCGGCCGAGCCTCCAGAAGTACCATATTGATAGTGTTCAGAACCTATCAAATAAAAATCGCCATTTTGGAAACGGAAAAGATTGGTTGTTTCTATTAATTGATGCGAAGCAAGCCAAAACTGTGTACGGATAAAGATACGCATCGACCCGGTTGAGTTAATGCTTGCATATAACTCACTTGTTTTTCTATACGGTCCATCCGCAGGGAAAGCCTCATCCTCTAAGGCCAATTCACAGCCTGAGCCAAATGAGTAAACGCCAAACAGGGAATAAATCCCCTCTTTGGATCCCCAACAAACAGCCACATAGAAGGTTCGGCATTGTGGATCGGGTTCAGACAACGTATCTTGCAACGTCAGCAACAAATCTTTAACTCCATCCTTATTCATGTCGCCGGTATCCCTTGATTGAACGATCCAACCCGAAGGCAAAAGTTCATCAACAGTCTTTCCTGTAAACTTGAAATTGGGCGTGGCAGCAAAAAGATTGGCACACAAAGAAAAGAAAGCCACCGTCATTACGGTTTTGAAATGATTGTTCATAAATGCACTATTTTTAGGTCATGGGAAAAGGGTCAATATTTATCTCGTTTGATTTTTCCCGACTCCGTCCTTGGAAATTCAGGAAGGAAGCGAATCTCTTTGGGCAGTTCATAAGTCGATAGCGATGTTTGCAAATTCCGCATCAAATGTTCGGTAGGAAACGCTTCGCCCTCTATGACCAAAACCACTTTTTGCCCAAACTATAATTGCCAAAAATAATGGGTTTCCAAAAAGGGGAAATGGATTTAGGACACGATTTGAATCTTGAAGAGATAGGAAGATTGCCTGATCTTTTGCAAAGCCCAATTTTAGTTATGTCTGGAACAGACGATATGGAGTCAAATTCATTTAAGAAAAGAAGCGATAATACTTTGATGATATTCCTAAACATAAAAAGGCCACAAAGAGAAGTGTTTGCTGTAATAAAGATGGATTGTGGGAATCGCACAAAATATCATAGTGTTATTACTGCTTATAGTAAAGATATCGAAAGCGTGTTTAATATCATTCAAGACAAAGCTTTCACAAACGAGATTTACTATTACGACAAAGAAGAGTTGGATTATTGGCTTAAAGAAGTAGGAAAGAGTTCATTGAAAAGTATAATTGAAAAAAAATTCGCTTTACTCAAGTGAAGACATAAAAAAAATTGGCGACAACAGGAAAGCTTCAATTGCTGACGGTTGTGCCAATCCAAAAAAGAATAAATCTTTTTGCTCGCATCCAGCTCCCGAACAAAAGCGGGTGAATGAGAATTATGATGCAAATATAGAAGTAAAATCCGGAAAAAAAAAGGAAAACGAAAATATTAACAATAAAGAAAATAAAAAAATGACGGCTTGGACCATACCCCCAAGGGCCTACGCATCTAACCCCGACATAGGTTCCTATGCTTTACATGTTGTTCTTATTCTATCTCTCCATCCATAAAATCAATCATCTTCTTCCCTTAATTTCGTTATATTTGCAGAAAAACAAACAATTATGGAGACATTCAAAGAGATTATAGAGAAAGATCAGCTGGTGTTGGTTGATTTCTTCGCCACTTGGTGCCAACCGTGCAAAATGATGCACCCCGTATTGGTGCAACTGAAGGAACGCTTGGGCGACAAGATTCGCATCGTCAAAGTGGACATCGACAAGAACCCCGACTCGGCCAACGCCTACCGAATCCAATCGGTGCCAACGCTGTTGCTCTTCCGCAAAGGTGAGTTGAAATGGAGACAGAGCGGCGCCATCGCCCTACCCGACCTGCTTTCGGTGGTCAATACTCATTTATAAATAGGCACTCTATTTTTCCAACGCAATCTTAACCATTTTCCATCAGCATCAAACGATTTCCTTCCTTAGTTTTTCACGCAAGAGGGTTGCCCGCAGACAACCCTCTTGACGCCACAATGGTTTTATCCAACGTTTCACTCGTCCTCTTCCATCGTATAATCTATCACCTTGTTGATGTAGTCGAGGAAGGGTTTGTTGTGCTTGAAGACATCGATCAGATAGGCCAGCAAGGCATCGGCGTCTTCCACTTCCGACGGATCCAGATATCGTTGGAGACAGTAGGCCTTCAAACGAGCATAATCCTTATATGGGGAGTCGGCAAAAGGCTTTGGAACCTTCTTCAAGGCATTCTCATAATCGAGTGTCAAGCCATCTTCCGCCCCTTTGGCAACAAGCGCGTCGAACTTGTCGCCCTCGTCTTCCAAATCCTCACGAACGATCTCCACCACCCTTTTATCGTAACAATAATTGCCCACTGCTATCATGTTGGCATCCGGATAACCATCGCCACCCACAGAGAGATGGAAATAGTAGCCAGCCTTGCCCGACTTCTTGCCGCCTGGTGCCGCAAAGAGACAGAAATGAGTCTTATAAGGCGACTTGTCTGCCGAGAAACGAATATCGCGGTTGATGCGATAAGTACAATCTTTCAGCTCGAGTCCTTCAAGCGACTTATCCATGCTCGAAAGTTCGGACAAAAGCCTCAACGCAAATTGATTGAAACGGTCGCGAGCAGCCTCATACTCATCACGATGGGCGTGAAACCACTGCGTATTATTATTCTGATGCAACTGGTGCAAAAAGTTGATAACGTTCTTCATGGGGAATATTAGTTTTGAGTTGTAAGCATTAAAAAACCGGAAAGGAAAGATCCTCTCCGGCTCTATTTTGATTTAATTCTGAATCAGCATTTGATGTTGAGGCTGTCCAACACACCACGAATCTTCTCGAAAGTAGTGATACGAGTTGGCACGAGCGGCAAACGAAGTTTGTTGTTGATGTAGCCCATGATAGAGAGCATACACTTGGCACCTGCCGGATTTCCATCTACGAAAAGAAGGTCGAACAACTCCGTGAAGCGGTGGTGAATCTCTCTTGCCGAAGGGTAGTCGCCCTGCAAAGCCAAACGAACCATCTTTCCGAACTCCTTAGGGAATGCGTTACCGATAACGGAGATAACGCCCACGGCGCCCATTGTGATAAGAGGGTAAGTGATACCATCATCACCAGAGATCACCATGAAATCTTTAGGTTTGTTTTTAATGATGTCGTTCATTTGAACGATGTTGCCAGAAGCCTCCTTGATGGCCACGATGTTATCGTACTTGCGAGCCAAACGAAGAGTGGTCTCTGCCGTCATGTTGACACCCGTACGACCAGGCACGTTATAAAGGATGACAGGCACCTTAGATGCCTCTGCGATTGCACTATAATGTTGGAAAATACCCTCTTGAGAAGGCTTATTGTAGTAAGGCACTACGGAAAGGATGGCGTCGATGCCCTCCATGTTGTCACTCTTCAACGTCTCGACAATACCTTTCGTATTGTTGCCGCCGACACCCAATACAATAGGCACCCTGCCGTTCACTTTAGACAAGACGAACTCACGAACCTCACGCTTTTCAGCCTCCGACAAGGTCGGTGTTTCGGCAGTCGTGCCCAAAGCGACTATATAGTCCACACCGTTTTGAATCTGGTAATCCAACAAGCGGCCTAAGGCCTCAAAATCCACACTTTCATCTTCTTTGAATGGGGTCACCAATGCTATGCCCAATCCTTTAAATTTAGTTTGCGTCATTATATAGTCTCCTTCTTATTTTTCGAAGATATCAAATCATCGGAATAGCCCTAATTGAAGAAAACGTAACGCTGCATTCCACAACCATCGGAACCACCCGACATACAATCTACAAAATTACATCTTTTTTATAACTTTGTTTGTATTGTCGTAAGATAAAATAAAATTTGCGTCAATAAATCTTCCTCTTTTTTGCCAGAGATTTTGCTCACCTCCAAATCGTAGAGCCCATCATACCCCTCTTTCGAATAACCGCAACGGCAAGAGGTACGGGATACACCCAAGAGATATTTCATCGGAAGCAGCTCCGTCATCGTCAAATCGATGAGAATGTCATAATCATCCAACAAGAAACTCTCCTCCAGCGGTCTTTCCGGCTTCCCCAAGAAAGTGATGTTCTTCGGCCTGAGGATATGGACATTGACCATATCGCGACTTGGATTGTCGTTTCGATTGGTATACCCCCACGCCTGCACATTCCCCTGTATTCCCATCTTTTGGATAAGTTCCATCACCTTTTCATTCCGCAGGCTGTCGGCATCATACAACAACACGACACCCTTTGCGTCCTTGAGGTTGACAAATTGTTTCCCTTTTCGCTTGCGCATCGCAGGCGAATTGACACAACGGTCGATGTAAAATTTCTTTAATCTGTAAAACATCTTATCCTGTTTTATTTTCAACAACTACCGGACATCGAAGCCCGGGCAGCTCAGTTTCTTGACGAGCACTCTCCTCAAATCCATTCTATAAACAGCTCTACATCCCCCACAACAAGGAGTATAAACCAAACAAAAGTAACCAAATAATGGGAAAAATACAAGATTTTTGGGACGGGTAGAAAAAAGTATTAACCAATCGTCAAAAAATTGGGAAGTACTATAGAGATTGTTGTTTGAAGTCCACTTTTAATTGTAGCATTGTGGAATAGAAAAGAATATCATTGCGGCCCGCCAACAGGAAAAATCCGCTGACCCGAGATCAGCAATCCCACAATATTCCTGCCGAGCGAACAAAAAAAGGAGACACCATCAAGAGTCTCCTAATTGGTAGCGCCTACGGGAATCGAACCCGTGTTCCATGCGTGAGAGGCATGT
>JAKSKZ010000076.1 GCA_024401475.1 Paludibacteraceae bacterium
CTTGTGCAATACACAAGTGCGATAATTATCTGCAAATAAGTTTTTCAGTGCCCTCCTCAGTGAGCCCCTCTTATAATCTAATGTTGTTCGTTATTCAAAAAATGCACTATGTGCCTTTTTTAATTTTTCCCATGGAATAGCATCGTCTATACATCCATTTATAAATTTACAGTAGTAACTTTCAAACTCATTGTCGTGAATGCTCGTCCACTCTGTTTTGGTGTAGTTCAGAACAAAAATTTCGGCATTTGGAAACAACGGGAGGTACTCTTCTTTACATTTTTGAATTATTTGCTTTACCATTTTTTGGTTTGTTATTTCTATAATTACGCATGGTGTAGAATCATCATCTACTATTGAAACATCTGGTGTTTTCCCATTCCTATCTTTAGTTACAGGATTTTCGGGGGTACACCAATAATCATCCTTCCCTTGTATTTCCAATTTTTCAACAAACCAAGTTGTTATATAAGCTGCTATTTTAGAATGTATTTCATAAGGTTTTGGACTCATTCCAACACCATCACATAAATCTAGTAAACTCATATTCTCAATCATTTTAATTGTTAGTACACGTAAATATATATTATTCTTGTTTTTCTTCAAAATTCAACACCCCTTGTTCGGGTTCTTTCGGAAAGATCATTTTCAATTCTTCCTCGCTGAGGTAGTCTTCGGCTTTGAATACGAAGGCACGCCCACGAAACTTTTCCCATACCACATCGGACATGGAAGCGTCCAGTGTGTATTGGTAGCGGGGCAACGAGTAACGCACTGGCGACGGGTTGCCGTTGCTCGCTCTGGTAACGTCTGCCTTCATGTGCTGCATGATCACCTGCCTGATTTGGTTCTCGTACTTCTTCAGACCGGCAACACGTTCGCAGAGCTGCGTCTCGTTGATGATTACCTCCTTTATCTTGAAGTCCTCCACCATCTCCTTTATGAAGGTTTCTATGAGCTTTATTGGTCGTGGCCGTTGCTCCTCCTTCAACCTTTGCAAAGCGTCGGTCTTCAACAACTCTTCGTCAAACCATGTCCTGGTCTTGTGCGGAACGGATATTTTCCTCTTGTTCAAGAAGTAGAGGAAGGCGGGAATCTCTTCGTGCATCTGCAACAGTAGGTTTGGGATTTCCTTCTCCAGCGTCGGAACCTCACGCACCCAGAAGCGGGTCTCCTCCTCTTGTGTGTAGATGAAATTGGTCTCGAAGTTGGAACAGAGGATGTATTGGACTTCTATTTGGTTCTGCCCTTATACTTTCAAATTAGGAACGCAAGAAATAGCGTCAGCAGAAAGACAATGGAACTACCCCAATATCCTTCTTTCGACGCCACATTCAGTCATATGCCACTAATGCACTCCACCTAACGATTTACCAATGAGAAAAATAGCGACGGCAACAATAACCACCACTGCCAACAACGCAAACAACAAAGACTTACCCATTGAATAGTGCATACACAAAAAAGAGAAAGCCACGACAAACACTACAACAACGAACATGATTGCCTTAAGAATTATCTTATGATGCTCAATCCATGTTGATAGAGACATGCCATAAGCATCGGCATCAAACCAAGTGTTTCCTAACGCATGAACCTTCACCTTCTCACACTCATCAAAAGCGAAGCGGCAACCTCCTCCACAGAAGTCGGCAAGGTAATTCTTTCCAACGAATGGCATCCATTGAATGCGTAACAGCCAATACTTTCAACTCCTTCCTGCAGAACTACATCTTGCAATGAGCTACAATCTATGAACACTCCATCCTCAATTTTCTTAAGAGACGAAGGCAAGGACACCTTTACTAAACTTTCACAAAAGTTATTTTTACAACACTATGACAAAAGTGTGACAAATAAGTTATTAAAAATCAACGTTGTCACACTTGTCACGGTTGTCACACCTTTTTAGTCGAAAATTTTTTTTGATGTTGCTTTGTTTGAAAATGAAATAAAATTCAAATTTAACAAAATATCATTTTATCAAAAATAACTCCCATATATTGACAAAATGCAAACAACACCAATGGTAGCTATCGAGTAACGAGGTGAGGCATAAGTGCATAAAAATAAGGTGTACTCCGAGATAGAGTACACCTTGCTTTTGTTTACTATAGCCTTTATTCCATAGCCATGAGCCCTTCATAATATTTTTTTACCTTTTGGACGTATTTCCAATTTATTAAACTATCTAATTTCACATTAAAAAGTTTGGAGTAATCTTGGTCGTATTCATTTTCATGAATGCTATGCCATTCTTTCGTACTATAGTTTAAAACAAAAATTTCCGCACGAGGGAACTCTGCTTTATATTCGTCGATGCACTCTTGAATGACATTTTTTACCATTCTCTGCTCTGTTATCTCTATAATCAATACAGGAGTCAACTTTTTCTTACTTATATCAAAAACCACTACATCTGGTGTTTTTGAATTTCTATTTTTCTTAATAGGTTCCTCTGTGTTTATTAGCCATCTCTTATTAGTCACCACTAATCCTAATTGTGCCGATAAGATATGCCTGATTGTTGCGTGAGGCTGATTCGCTCTTGGTCTCATTTCAACCCCATCGTAAACATCTAAAATTCCCATACTCTTAAATTTTAATTGTTAGTACTCGTAAATATATATTATTCTTGTTTTTCTTCAAAATTCAACACCCCTTGTTCGGGTTCTTTCGGAAAGATCATTTTCAATTCTTCCTCGCTGAGGTAGTCTTCGGCTTTGAATACGAAGGCACGCCCACGAAACTTTTCCCATACCACATCGGACATGGAAGCGTCCAGTGTGTATTGGTAGCGGGGCAACGAGTAACGCACTGGCGACGGGTTGCCGTTGCTCGCTCTGGTAACGTCTGCCTTCATGTGCTGCATGATCACCTGCCTGATTTGGTTCTCGTACTTCTTCAGACCGGCAACACGTTCGCAGAGCTGCGTCTCGTTGATGATTACCTCCTTTATCTTGAAGTCCTCCACCATCTCCTTTATGAAGGTTTCTATGAGCTTTATTGGTCGTGGCCGTTGCTCCTCCTTCAACCTTTGCAAAGCGTCGGTCTTCAACAACTCTTCGTCAAACCATGTCCTGGTCTTGTGCGGAACGGATATTTTCCTCTTGTTCAAGAAGTAGAGGAAGGCGGGAATCTCTTCGTGCATCTGCAACAGTAGGTTTGGGATTTCCTTCTCCAGCGTCGGAACCTCACGCACCCAGAAGCGGGTCTCCTCCTCTTGTGTGTAGATGAAATTGGTCTCGAAGTTGGAACAGAGGATGTATTGGACTTCTATTTGGTTCTGCCCTTATACTTTCAAATTAGGAACGCAAGAAATAGCGTCAGCAGAAAGACAATGGAACTACCCCAATATCCTTCTTTCGACGCCACATTCAGTCATATGCCACTAATGCACTCCACCTAACGATTTACCAATGAGAAAAATAGCGACGGCAACAATAACCACCACTGCCAACAACGCAAACAACAAAGACTTACCCATTGAATAGTGCATACACAAAAAAGAGAAAGCCACGACAAACACTACAACAACGAACATGATTGCCTTAAGAATTATCTTATGATGCTCAATCCATGTTGATAGAGACATGCCATAAGCATCGGCATCAAACCAAGTGTTTCCTAACGCATGAACCTTCACCTTCTCACACTCATCAAAAGCGAAGCGGCAACCTCCTCCACAGAAGTCGGCAGATTCTGAAACATAGTTCAGAATGGACCATTGCGTAAATTTTGCCAAAGAAACATTATTTTTTATATTGAACACCATAAAAATATGAGGGCAAATCGGATTGTATTATTACTTTTGCAAAAATAGAATTGCTTAGGCTATAAAAAGTGACCGCTACTGCCTATCAATTCGGTGAAATGAATTTATAGAGGTCACCTCATGTTATTTTTACAGTCACATATATTTGTAATAACAAACAATTCATACAAGATGAAAAAAATTTTCATACCATCCTTATGCCTCATCATGCTGTCATCATGCAGCGGAAATCAAGGAAAGACGACAAACGACAACACAAAAGATTCTTGCGAGGTTGCTAATCTCAATCAAGAAGAAGGTGTCAAACCTCCTTTCTTAGCAGCCCAACTGATTGGAGAAAAGAACTTTCTAAACGGTGGCCACCCGACATTTGAAGCGGCCGGCATCAAAGACGACAATTGGAGTTCTATAAAATATTCCTTCGACTCAGAGAAGGTCAATTACAAATCCGTAATCTACTGCTACGCACAAAGCGATGGTTCTTACTTGGTGGCATATTACACTCAAACAACCGAAATCGGAAACAACGAGCAAAAAGAGACTGACCTAAAATGGTTCATACTCGACACTGAAAAACAGACACTGACCGAATCGGAAGACCCGCTTCTTAAAGATGATATTTATGCCAACTACAAAAAGAGTCAGAAATCGCTCATGTACGAATTTTTTGACGATAATAAAATTTGGATTGAGGCTCTTCCTAACAGTACACGACATTTCGACTATACGGCACAATGGGAGCATGACGAATTCCAACGTATGGACGTTCATGAATATCCATCCGAGGAAGATATTAGTTTCGCAAACCAAAACAAATACGCCAGCATGGCTGTAAAACTGTTGGGACAAAAATTCCTTCAAGGCAAAAACCTTCAAGCCTACAGTGACACTGACGAATTCTTCCAAGCTGGCAACGAAGTGGAAGAGATGGATTACTTCTCACGCACCTCTTATAGATTCGAATGCCCCAAAGGCGTTATTGACGGAAGCGTAGTTTGCTTCTCAAAACACAACGGAGAACTACTCGTCATGTTGGGCGTCAACGAACGATCGGACGATGGATATTTCAGCAAATTGGAATTCTTCACAATGGACAATGAAGGCAAAAAACTCACACCAATAGCCAACCCTTTCGAAAACAAGGACGATTACAAGGCTATGATGGAAAGAGTGAATACGGAAAAAGAACCATCCTTGGCACTAAGTTATTGGATTACACAAACAGGCGTGCAAATAATGATTATAAATGCAGAAACATACCAAGACGTAGATGCAGGATGCTCGTATGATTTCGACCCTCAAACGGATGAATTCGTAGCAGGAGGATGGGGATGAAAATAACAAACTCAAAATAATGGGGAAAGGTGCCTCTCTTTAGGCGTCTTTCCTATTTTGCAGAACCTAATTGAAATAATCATTGGGGCCAAAGGCACCGCTTTTCAAATAACAACGTCAAAGAACTATACGCTCAAATTAACCATCCCCTACGTATGTATGTTCAATATTGGAGTGGTCGCCATAGATTCAAATTACAAAACAACATAGGGTTTTATTGATCTCAAAAAAAAGCCTCAAAAGAAACTAAATCAGAATCTTTTGAGGCCCTATTTTAGAAAGAGGAAATCTTAAAATCTTGTTCCAGCGCCAGCGTCCTTGTCAAACTTTCCGCCACCAAACTTTTTATATCTATCTTCTATTACTACCTCTTCATGTCCACAACTTGAACATTTATAAGTAAAGCGAATCTTCTCCTTTTCTCCCTCCATAAAGTACTCCTTATTCGCTAATTTAAATGTCTTCTTTTCACATTTAGGACATTTCCTTCCGCCTTTCTTCATCAAGAAATAGCCCAAAATACCGGCTGCAGCGAGACCGATCCAACCCATTGAGCCTCCAGATGACGACGGTTGGTCATTACTCTTCGTAGAACCACCTCTAAGGAATTCATCAATAGCTACAGCACCTTTTAGCATACCACCGTTCCAATCCGCATTTTTAAAAGAACCTATCATGTATCTCTCTTGGATGGATTTACATTTGCTGCTTGACATCACCTTTTCCATTCCTAAACCTGTAGCCATATAGATTGCTCGCAAATCCTTCACCAAAAGCACCACAAGGCCGTTGTTTGTCGTATCTCCAACTCCCAACTTATTACCTAAAGAAACGGCAAACTCTTTCTCATCCGCAGGTTGAATAGCATTGACAGCCACAAATAAAACTTGACAATGAGTATCTTCCTCCAACAACTGCATGATACTTTTAATAGAATCAACTGTTACCGCATCCAAGATGCCATCGGGGTTACATACAAACTTATCTCTACCAAATGTCGAAGTAATAGGAAGAGTCTCAACTGTATAAGCCTTATTTACAGTTTGTACTGCAGAGTTTGACTCATTATCGGCATAGGCAATCACATTACCCATCAATGCCATAAACATGAATAGAACGATTGTTTTAAGTCTTTTCATAATTCAAATATCAAAAACGTTTTAGTTCCGCCAGACACTATTGCCTAACACGCTGCAAAAATAGTATATTAAACTGACATAGAGTCTATCCTTCTAAATAAAGAGGCTATTATAATAAGAGAAAAAACGCAAAGCCGATTTCCTACATACACAAAAACAAAAGGAGGTTTCACAACCTCCTTTCATCACACATTTAAACTAAAACCTTAACTATGAAAAATCTATCTATTTTGTTTGCACTACAAATATACGCTTTTTTATGTATATATACATTTGACATAAATCACACAAACAATCAATATCCACCTATTTTTAATAAAAAATCCTAAAAATTCACTAATTCACCCAAAAAAAGGAAGAATAGGTATTAGGTGCTACAGAATATGAAAACAGCCAAAATGAAAATTCTCGATAACCAATTCTTAAAAAAGAGTATGCTGTGTGACTTTTTCAACTCTATCACCTGCTATTCTAATTATTTTGACGGGTTTACCAAGCTTTTGTGCTTTCTGAATTGTATAGAGAGTTCCACGGCTTTTCCCATTCCAAAATGCAAGGAGAAAATCAGCTTCAGCAACAATCAAATCATTTCTTTTTAAAGGAGCTGTCCTATCGGGATATTTGCCGTATTCTGGTTTAAAAATGATTAATGGCAAATTATGTCTTTGAGCATAATCCTCAGCAAGGGAATCCACGCCAGTAGCTCCACCACTAACAATGACTGAAGGTTGCAAAGCATCCACCTCAGCATCAATATCTATATTTCCTAAATCTCGAGAACCGATTATTGCCAATTTCATATGAATTCTAATTTATTATAACAAAAAGGAAGAGCTCCTCGGAAACTAACACCCCGCCGAACATCCGTTTGTGCGACTCCTCGTGGTTGCCCTTTCATCGTGGAGTCTGCCACGCCCAACAAAAAAAGGAGCCGTCCGCATGGACAGCTCCTTCTGTAAGATGGCGGCCACCTACTCTCCCGGTCACCCAGTACCATCGGCGCAGGCG
>JAKSKZ010000077.1 GCA_024401475.1 Paludibacteraceae bacterium
GCCTTAACACTAACAATACCACCCAACAAGAAAGAAACCAGCATGGCTCCTACCTTATTGAAGCAGAAATTCGAAAAACTTCTCATTTCAACTTTTCCTTTATATTTCTCGTTTAGTACCATAAGTCATTGTTTTTACGAGTCCTCAAGAAGCAAGCACTTCCAGAACTCCAACCTCAAAATACCTTGCAGATCATTCAACCGAGAACTCGTCCCGCTCTGAGAAATCGCAAATGTTTCAATTCGAATACCCTATTACCCCCATCATAGACATCTATATCTACAATGGGTACAGTATGCAAATTTATAAACATATTTCTATACCACAAAGCAATGACAAACTTTTCAAACTACTTTTTTTTGTAAAGACGAAATAAAAAACACTTTTTACAGATTTCAAAGAAAAAGAGTCCTACAATTCTATTGATTTTTTCCATTGCCCTATATGTCAAAAAAATCATGTTAAAGAATATAAAAACATGGAAAACTTTCTTCGTTTTCAAAGTTTTTTGTCGTACATTTGCATCAAAATTAAGCAAAGAATCGAACAATGGAGATAGGCACAAGAGAAAGGATCATTGAACATGCCGCTGGACAGTTCTTAAGCAACGGGATCAGAAACATCACGATGGACGAGCTTGCGGAACAACTTGGCATGTCCAAACGTACTATCTATGAACTTTTCAAGGACAAAAAGGAACTTGTAATGGAGTGCATGAAATACTTCGAAAAGGAAAAGGCGAAATTCAACCAAGAGATATTAAGATCTTCAGAAAACTCATTCGACGCTCTACTGAACCTTTTTAACGCCAACAGAGACATCCTCCTCAAAACGAGCCGTAGTTTCTACGACGACATCAAAAAATATTTTCCTGAAGTCAGCCAATACAGAGAATGCCAAAAGAAGAATTTAAAAAATCTTTTCAACGACATTTTCCAAGAGGCAAAAGAGGAAGGATTTGTCTTAGAAAGTCTCGACCCTGCTATTTTGAGCGAGCTTTTCACAGAAGAACTTTTCAGTTTTTTTGACGAGAAACAACTCCTTCAAGAAAAATTCAGATTCAAAGAGTTTTACGAAACGATGTACCTTACCTTTTTCAGAGGCATAGCCACCGACAAAGGAAGGGCGGTCATCAACAACCACACCGACAATAATTAAAAAAAAACATATAAAATTCCTACAATTCAAAATGGAGACAAAAGGTTTCATTAAAAAGAGCATGTTCGCCGCAGCATGTTTGCTATCTCAGGCAAGTGCCTTCGGACAAGACTCATTAGCAGTCAACTCCCTTCAAGACACGCTCAACCTGGATCTTAACCAAGCCATCACTATTGCTTTGGATCAAAATCCTACCATCAAAGTAGCCGGCATGGAAATCGAGAAGGCTAATTACGCAAAGAAAGAGAGCGTAGCCAACTTGTTCCCTTCCATCTCCGCTTCCGCCACTTATCAAAGGACAATTGAGAAGCAGACTATGAGCATGATGGGGCAATCTCTTAAAATCGGCAACGACAACACGTTCGCCACGGGATTCAGCGCCCAAATGCCCCTGATCAACGTTCCGTTGTGGCAGTCCATCAAACTCACCTCTGAGGCAGTCATGGAAAAGGTGGAAAGAGCCCGCAGTTCTAAGATTTCTCAAGTGGCAAGCGTCATCAACGCATACTATGCCATCCTTAACGCACAAGACTCTTACGACGTGCTCCAAAAGAGTTTCAACACGGCCAACGAGAACTTGCGCATCACAAAGAAGAGATTCGAAAACGGTTCTACATCAGAATACGACGTCATCCAAGCGGAAGTTCAGGTTAGAAACATCCAACCCACCCTTATGTCTTGCAAAAACGGTATCGAATTGGCAAAAATCCAACTCAAGGTTTTGACCAACTTGCCAGCCGACTTGCCTATCAAGGTGCAAGGCAAACTTTCTGACTACGTAAACGACGAGTATAGAGGTATGATGATGGAGGAAGTAGATTCTACTTTGGCCAACAACCCTAACATGCGACTCCTCGACGTAAGCACTACGCTTCTCGAAAGACAATTGAAGTTGCAAAAGGCCAACTGGTACCCTACCCTCGGCGCTCAATTCTCTTATCAATGGGTTTCCCTCAATGACGACGAAAATATGAATTTCGATTGGAATCCGAATTCCACTTTGAGCATTGCTCTCTCATGGACACTCTTCCAAGGTGGCAGCCGCTACTACAAGCAAAAGCAAGCAAGAATCGCATTGGACGAGATGGAATTCACCAAAGAGGACACGCGTAGAAAATTGGCCATGCAGTTAGAGTCTTGCATCGACAACCTCAACGTAGCAGCCGAGAACATCCGCTCCACCAAAGAGGGAATGGAACTTGCAGAAAAAGGCTTGAAAATCACGCAAAAGCGTTATGAAGTCGGCGCAGGCTCTTCATTGGAACTCACTTCGGCTGAGAACTCTCTCACCCAATCCAGTTTGGCATACTATCAAGCCATCTACAACTACATCATCGCAAAGAATGGTGTTGACGAAGTGGTGGGCAATGCTTACGAACAATACATCAATAAATAAGAAAATAATTAAAGAACATATATGAACAATTTTAAGCATTTTGGTTATTTGTTGGCAGCCTCAATGGTATTGTCATCATGTGGAGGTTCCGACTCCCAAAACGAAGATTCAAAGTCAAATGTCAGCAAGACAGAGATTGAGAAACTCTCAGAAGACACGTTCGCCGTTCGCGTCGATACGGTAAAATTGCAGAATGTAGAGCAGATCAACGATTTCACCGCAACTGTTGATCCTCAGGTGAAGAACAACATCGCCCCAACAGCACCCGGCCGTATCATGGAGATCCTTACAGATGTGGGTCGCCACGTAAGCAAGGGCCAACTTTTGGTGAAGATGGACCCTACGAACCTTCTCAACGCCAAGACTCAACTCACCAACATCGAGTTGGAGTACAACCGTGCAGAGGAGTTGAGAAAAGCAGGTGGTGCTTCTCAACAAATGGTTGACCAATTGAAGACGCAAATGGACGTTGCCCGCTCAACCTACCAAAACCTTTTGGACAACGCGAACTTGAAGAGCCCTATCAGCGGTGTCGTTACGGCAAGAAATTTTGATAGCGGCGACCTCTACTCTGGTGCTATGCCGATCCTAACGGTTATGCAGATCCAACCCGTAAAGATCGTCATCAACGTTCCTGAGTCAAACTTCAAAGACATCAAGCTCGGAATGAAGGTTAATGTGACTACAGAAGTTTACGGCGACAAGGAGTTTGCGGGTAAGGTTAGCTTGGTTTACCCTACTATCGACGAAAAGACTCGTACATTCCCTGTTGAAATTACAATTCCTAACGCCAACGGTGCTGTACGTCCTGGTATGTTCGCAAGAGCATCCATCAACTTTGGTACGGTAAAACGTGTGGTTGTTCCTGACAACTCCATCGTTAAGCGTGCTGGCTCTGGCGACCGCTACATCTATGTAGTCAACGAAGACAAAACCGTTTCTTTCAACAAAATTGAGTTAGGCCGCAGAATGGGCAGCGAGTACGAGTTGCTTTCTGGCGTTAAGGACGGTGACATTGTTGTCATCTCTGGTTACACCAAGTTGAAAGACGGTGCTCATATCCAAGTGATTGAATAATTGTTTTAATCGATTCAAAAATTAAATAGGTAACAATATGAGTTTATACGAAGGTGCAGTAAAACGACCAATCATGACCAGCCTTTGCTTCGTGGCAGTGGTTATCATGGGTCTGTTTTCATTAT
This sequence comes from Paludibacteraceae bacterium, assembly GCA_024401475.1. Classification (GTDB taxonomy): domain Bacteria; phylum Bacteroidota; class Bacteroidia; order Bacteroidales; family Paludibacteraceae; genus RGIG10190. The sequence goes on from JAKSKZ010000077.1 coordinate 3,757, forward strand.
CAAAATTGCCTATCGACTTGTACCCAGATATCGAGTCAAACACCATCATGGTCATGACGGCTTATCCAGGTGCGAGTGCGTCGGATATCGAGAATAACATTACTCGACCTTTGGAGAATGTGCTCAACTCTGTCAGCGACTTGAAGCACATCACTTCCAAATCCAGTGAGAACATCTCTGTCATCACCTTGGAGTTTGAATTTGGTAACGACATTGATGTCAAGACAAACGATGTTCGCGACAAGTTGGACATGATTACAACATTGCCTGACGACGCCAACACGCCAATCATCTTCAAGTTTAGTACGGATATGATTCCGGTGGTTATGCTTTCCGTCAAGGCCAAGGAGAGCCTACCCGCCTTGTACAAGATTTTGGATGAAAACGTAGCCAACCCATTGGCCCGCGTAAAGGGTGTCGGTACAGTATCCATCACGGGTGCTCCTAAACGAGAAATACACGTTTATGTCGACCCTGTTAAATTGGAGGCTTACGGATTGTCTGTAGAGACTATTTCATCTCTAATTGGAGCTGAAAACAAGAACATCCCTGGTGGTACATTCGACATCGGTACACAAACCTACTCTCTTCGTGTAGAGGGAGAGTTCAAGGACGCTAAAGAGATGGAGAAGATCGTTGTCGGTTCTCGTAACGGAGCGCTTATCCACCTTAGCGATGTGGCAAGAGTCGATGATTCAGTGGAAGAGCGCGCCCAATTAGCCTACACCAACGGTACGCAAGGTGCCATGATCATCATCCAAAAGCAATCAGGAGCCAACTCCGTAGAAATCTCGGAGAAGGTCATGAAGACCTTGCCTAAATTGCAGAAGAACTTGCCAGCCGACGTGGAGTTGGGTGTCATCGTCGATACATCAGAGAACATCCGAAACACCATCCAAAGTTTGGCAGATACGATCCGCGACGCCATGATATTCGTCTCTTTGGTCGTATTCCTATTCTTGGGTAGATGGAGAGCGACGGTCATCGTCCTCATCACCATTCCGTTGTCATTGGTCGCTTCATTCATCTATTTGCTGATAGCCGATAGTTCATTGAACATCATCTCTTTGTCATCCCTATCTATTGCAATCGGTATGGTGGTGGACGACGCCATTGTGGTATTGGAGAACGTCACGACGCACATCGAACGTGGTAGTGAGCCTAAACAGGCCGCCATTCACGGAACCAACGAGGTGGCCATCTCCGTTATCGCTTCTACATTGACATTGATTGCCGTATTCTTCCCGCTCACATTGGTAACGGGTATGACCGGTGTGCTCTTTAAAGAGTTGGGTTGGATGGTATGTATCATCATGATCATTTCCACCACTTGTGCCCTCTCCCTCACTCCGATGTTGTGTTCTCAATTGCTCCGTCTTCAAAGGAAGCAAAGCAAATTGTTCCTCACATTGTATGGACCAATTGAAAAAGCATTGGACAAGTTTGACGTCTTCTATGCGAAGATTCTCGACTGGGCTGTCCGACACAGGAAAACAGTCATCGCAAGTTGTTTCATCTTCTTCTTCGTATCCATGCAATTGGCTAAATTCATCGGTTCGGAGTTCTTCCCTACGGCCGACAACTCCCGTATCAAGGTAACGCTGGAATTGCCGATTGGAACAAGAACGGAGATTAGCCGCGACTTGGCAAAGGAGATTCACGACAAGTGGAGAGAAAAATATCCAGAGTTGATCGTGGCCAACTTCAGCGTGGGTCAAGCAAGTTCGGACAACGTATTTGCTTCCATGAGCGACAATGGATCCCACATCGTCAATTTCAACATGCGACTCTGCAACCCAACGGAAAGAAAGAGAACGTTGGCTGAGATTTGTGATTCCATGCGTTTGGATTTGAACAAATATCCAGAGTTGAAGAAATTCCAAGTAATGTTGGGTGGTGGTAACTCAGGTATGGGTGGACAGGCATCTGTTGACTTCGAAATTTACGGTTACAACTTTGACGAGACTGACAAGGCGGCTCAAGATTTGAAGACCCGTTTGCTTGGCATCGAGGGTTGTTCGGAGGTTCGCATCAGCCGTTCTGACTATCAGCCTGAATACCAAGTTGACTTCGACCGTGAGAAGTTGGCCATCCACGGACTAACGACTGCAGGTGCGGCAAGTTACTTGAGAAACAGAATCAATGGTTCAACTGCCTCTTACTATCGTGAGGATGGTGACGAGTACGACATCAAGGTAATGTACGACCCAGAAAAGCGCCAGTCTATCGAAGACATTGAGAACATTCTCATCTACAACGCTATGGGCCAAGCCATTCGTGTAAAAGAGTTGGGTAAGGTTGTTGAGCGTCAATCACCGCCAAGCATCAACCGTAAGGACCGTGAGCGTATCAATACAGTAACGGCCGTTATTTCTGGTTCTGATATGGGTAGTGTGGTAACGAAGGCTCAAGCCGAAATCGAAAAGATGGAGATTCCAAGCGGTATCACTATCGACATCTCCGGATCATACGAGGACCAACAGGATTCCTTCCGCGATTTGGGAACTTTGGCTATATTGATCATTGTCCTTGTGTTCATCGTAATGGCTGCACAATTCGAGTCTTTGACTTATCCGTTCATCATCATGTTCTCCATTCCGTTCGCCCTTTCTGGTATCATTTTGGGCTTGTTGGTAACAGGACAAACTTTGAATGTGATGTCAATGTTGGGAGGTATTTTGTTGATTGGTATCGTAGTAAAGAATGGTATCGTGCTCATCGACTACATATCATTGAACCGTGAAAGAGGTATGGGTGTCATCAACTCCGTTGTGTCGGGTGGTAAATCTCGTCTTCGTCCGGTAGTCATGACTACTCTTACTACTATCCTCGGTATGGTGCCTATGGCCATAGGAACAGGTGAAGGTGCTGAAATGTGGCGTCCGATGGGTATCTCCGTTATCGGTGGTTTGACCATCTCCACCATCTTGACATTGGTATTGGTTCCTGTACTCTACTGCTCATTTGCAAGTACAGGTATCAAGAGAGTAAGAAAGAAAATGGCAAAAAAACAAATTGCCTAAAACAAACTCAAAAAAGGATAAGAAATGAAATCAATATTAATAACATTCGACCAAGCTTATTACGATCGAATCATCTCAACATTGGAGAAGCAAAACTGTAGAGGATTCTCGTATTTTGAGCAAGTTCAAGGTCGCGGAAGCAAAACAGGCGAGCCTCATTACGGAAGCCACGCCTGGCCTTCCATGTGTTCGGCTATTATTAGTGTCGTAGAGGACGACAAGGTGGACAAAATCTTGGAAATCCTACACAACATGGATAAACAAACGGAACAATTAGGCTTAAGAGCATTTGTTTGGAATATCGAACAAAGCATATAACTACTTTCATTAAACAACGTAGAAAAAGGAGCAGGGCAACTGAGGGCACTGAAAAACTTATTTGCAGATAATTATCGCACTTGTGTATTGCACAAG
>JAKSKZ010000078.1 GCA_024401475.1 Paludibacteraceae bacterium
GTTTACACAAAATGCCTCCATGAAAATAAATGGGAAGCGCCAAAATCCAATGATGTTGATTTGAACTTAAATGAAGAGTAATGATATTTGATGCAAATTTTATAAGCATGCCGTCCTTACTTTGTTGGTAGGACATGAAATTATTTCCCCAGGGCACAGTGGGAAAGCGAAGTGGCATGTTAATAAAGGAGAAAACGCCCTGAAAGGGCAAGACCACTTAGCCCAACGGCAAGCGCAGCGTCGCCTTGGGTGAAGTTCGCAAAAACAATAATGTGAAGATGTTTTGTGCTATATTTGCTAAATCCATTAGAAATCGTTGAGTTTTTTAGCAAAATGTCCTTGTAAGAGATTGATTGTCTTATGCTTATAAACTATAGGATTTTAACACACAAGAAATTATATGACGTTTAAAACAAAGAAAGGAGGATGAATAATGATGTTGCCATTGTGTAAATTTTATCGCTATCTGATTTATAGAATGTATCATTTTAGAGAAAATGATATTCCAGTTTCTAAAGTTGCTAATGTACTGATTACTTTGACGGTCGTTCATTTTATTCAGTTGGTGGCTATCGTTATTGTTATGGATAAGTGTTTTGGTACGAATCTGTGGCCTTCTTTTTCGAAAGGGGCTCAGATATTTGTTTGGTCTTTTATGGTTTTGCATTATTTTTTATTGTACGACAAGAAGAAATGGAAGTCTTTTGATAAGGAATTTAAGGACGAGACGGAAAAGGAAAGGAAAATAGGCTTCTGGCTGGTTATTCTATATTTAGTAGGAAGTATCATATTGTCGTTTGTCGCAATAATCCTTGTGTGTTAATGACAACTCAATATTGACTGTTTGAGCGGTTGTGTGACTGATATTATTGTCTTGGATGATTTGTTTGTGTAGCGAAGAACGTAGGAAGTTGGCTTCCTCGACAATTTCGTGTTTTGCCACAGCTTTGAATGAAAAAAATCGAGCAAACTGGTGGATAAGTACAAAAAAACCATAGTTAGCCACAGTTTTGAATGGGTTTTCATTGTATTTTTGCTAGAAATTAGTCAGGACTATGTTGATAGGAAGAAAAGAAGAGAGCAGTCTTTAGAACTGATAAACAGAGAACGGAAGAGGAGTGTCAATCCAATGCTGTCACTGTACATGAAATAATCGAGAAATTCAACAAAGAACATATACGATTTAACAAGTAATTGATTAACAAAACAGAGTTTATAGGTCTTTAAAACAAAATAATTATATGTCAAATGTAATAATATGCATTGTGCTATGTGTGATTAGCGTTCTCCTTAGCTTTCTTTCATCTTCTATTTCAAGCTCTTTTTCGCCAGCGTTTACGATCAAGAATAGTTTGAATCTTCTGGTGTTGTTGGTGACGTTGGCCTTCCAGTTGGCTGCAATCTATTTCACGGCATCAAAATCACCATTTTTGGCTGCGCTGCTGATAATGGTATTCAATTACTATTGGTATATGTTCGCTCCATTCTATCCGAATAGTGATGCGGCTGGTAATGGAATGGCTCGTGCTTTTCATGATATTTTTGCATTTGTGTTTGCCTTTTTGGGTGGATTGTTTTTCTATCTCATAGTTGAATTTGTCGCCACTGGAGGATTGATAATCTGTTTGGCAGTGGCAGCCATAATCGGATTGGGCAACATCATCTTATTTATAAAAGAAGTGATATGATGCAGTCTTTAGAACTGATAAACAGAGAACGGAAGAGGAGTGTCAATCCAATGCTGTCACTGTACATGAAATAATCGAGAAATTCAACAAAGAACATATACGATTTAACAAGTAATTGATTAACAAAACAGAGTTTATAGGTCTTTAAAACAAAATAATTATATGTCAAATGTAATAATATGCATTGTGCTATGTGTGATTAGCGTTCTCCTTAGCTTTCTTTCATCTTCTATTTCAAGCTCTTTTTCGCCAGCGTTTACGATCAAGAATAGTTTGAATCTTCTGGTGTTGTTGGTGACGTTGGCCTTCCAGTTGGCTGCAATCTATTTCACGGCATCAAAATCACCATTTTTGGCTGCGCTGCTGATAATGGTATTCAATTACTATTGGTATATGTTCGCTCCATTCTATCCGAATAGTGATGCGGCTGGTAATGGAATGGCTCGTGCTTTTCATGATATTTTTGCATTTGTGTTTGCCTTTTTGGGTGGATTGTTTTTCTATCTCATAGTTGAATTTGTCGCCACTGGAGGATTGATAATCTGTTTGGCAGTGGCAGCCATAATCGGATTGGGCAACATCATCTCAAACTATAATTCACATACTTCCGGAGACTCTTTTAGATATGAAGCCAGATGGCGTAAAATGGATCCTGAAGATTATAGGAAGACGCTGTTCAGAAACGATATGGTTGAAAGCGACGACTCATGGGAGGCAGAACATCTCGGCGCTGAGCCAAAGGAACTTGAGCATTGGGATGTGTATGGCACGAAGCAGATTGTTGTCAATACGGAGGGAGACTATCCTTGTTTGCCTATCGAGGGACACTTTATCTTCCCTTCACGAAGGGTTGATGTGACGTTCCCTTTATATTTTAACAAAATATCTAAAGATAACGGGGATGCTAACGACAAGGAGTCGTTCATTCCTAACTATGTTTTTATGGTTTGGTATGATTGCATCGAACGAAAAACATATCAAGTTTGTACTGAACTGCCAGATAGCCTTAAACACTACTTCGACAATGTGGACGCTTTCTGGTTGGATAATGTTGAGTTCCGCATTTTGCCGAAAGGTAAACTGCTTATGTTCCACAACAGGGACAATCAAGTACACGACATTATGATTGACTACCCTTTGCAGGGAAAAGAAACGAGTGGATATGACGAATTGATAAAACTCTATTATGGCGTTGAAAGTTTGGATAATATCGTCAATCCAAAAGTTGCTGCAAAGAAGGAGATGCTGAGCGTAGATATGATGGGTAATTACTTGAAACGGTTTAACTATTCTATTTCATTCGTTTCTGAAACAGAAGGTGTCGAAATTCAAAAGACTATCTGTAATTTCTTCAACGGAGAAAAGATTCTTTCTGCAGATAAGTGGAACGAGACAATGCATCCATCTCGTCTCAAAGATGTGTTCCTCCGATTTAAGGACGAAAAGAAATTGTACTCTTGCTTTGTTTATTTCGAAGAAAATGAAGTGATTAAAGCCTTCGATGACGCATTCGCTACAGATAGTACACAAAGCGGCGAGTTTGTTGTCAAGGTGGGGACCAAGCAGGAAGATTTTGCATTCTCTTTAAAGGTGAACAATAAGTGTTATCCATTAGAAAAGACAGAATTCCGTCTCTACGAGAATGATTTTTCCAACGACAAAGGATCGCTTCTTTTCAAAAACTATTCGGGCAATCACAATAACATGTTGACTACCCAGAAAATCTTGAAATCATTTTCTGGGGCTGCCAAAGAGAGGAATACTCAAGGGGTGGAATGCTGCTATGATGAATTTAGTAAAATGCGTTTCGGTTTCTCTCCTTCCGATTCAAACCCGGTTATGATTGTAGATTGCAATGTATATGAACCGTTGCGTGTGTTGAGTGAGAAGTGCGTGTACGTTAATTGTGGTGATGGCGAAGGTATACAGAAATTTCATCGTGGTGAAAAATTGTCAGATTTGCCGTTGGCGTTTGCTGCACGTTGGGAAGCTGTTGAAGAGCATAAAAAGTATTTTGTGGCGGCGAGTCTGCCTTCTAAACAAATTGGGGACATTATTCAAAACACTCCGTTTTTTTGGAATTTGGAGTTCTGTTTCTTGCCTGATGGCGTTGTGAAAGCATACATGAAAACCTCAAATAAAAAACAATCAATTTTGCTTGACTGGCAAGCAACCGGTACAGAGATAAATGACCTTGACGGATATTTTCGTGCAGTGAAGAATGAAGTGGAAACAGCAACGGTTGAGAACTCTACCGGATCAGAAGAGACTGACCAAGTGTCTGTCACAACAACAGGGACAGCCAATGATGATTAAGAAATAGAAGATGACGGGCCGCAAAGCGAATCATGTTTGGAGCGTCGGAGGAAGTTGCTGAAGTGATGGATCAGATTTCCGATAAGAGTGCATTCATCAACGAGGCCGTGCTGTTTTACGTGGCACATAAGGCAAAAGAAAAAAATTAAGTTTTGGGGCATAAAAGCGATAGGCATCCTTTGCGTTTAGGATGCCTATCGTTTACTCAAAAGAGCGTTATGTTTACCGCAATCTTATACTATTTAACGACTTTGACCATCGTGAACTGATAGGAATCGTTGGTCTGAAGATTAACAATCCAGCCTGAGAACGTCATGGCGTTTTTGTCCAGCGAATAGTTTCTGATCTTTTGTCGCTCGCCATTCTCGTATGTAAGATAAATCACTTCGTTCTCTATCTGATAGTTGAACTTGAGTTCTATGCACTTTGTTCCGACGTAGTAAGACTCATATCCAATGCCATGGGCCGTATAGTCGTGCTGTTGAAACTCGAAAGAGGCGCGAACCATACTCTCCGTAAACCTCTCCTCTCCATGTATTGTCACAATGCTCTCCACGGCAATATCGCCTTCCCAAATGCCGTCAAGGTTATATGAAATGCTGTCATCCTTGTCATAATCACAAGAAACAAACGAAAAAGTCATGATGGCAGCCAATGCAATGAACAATCTATTCCAAATTTTTTTCATACTATTTTATTTTTAAGTTATACATGTTACGTCTTCTGTGATTGCCATCGTGGCAACTCATAAAACAAATATAAGAAAGTCAACTCAAAATCCAAACAAAACGGAAGCATTTACTTCAAAAAATCTCACGACTTACCTTTTTTCCAAATATTTTGAAAGCAAAAGAATATGTGTTTAATTTGTGTTTGAAATATGGCTTCGTTATTGCCATAGTCCATCGAATCGTTTATCCGGTTGTTTATGATTATATTCTTTTTAATTATCGTTGGATTCATATTCTACGCTTTATTTACAAATCCTGGTTTCACCAAACGCAAACTGGCATTTGTTGCATTAGTCACGGCATTTTCTCTTTCCGTCATACCCAGTTCGGTTTCAGGCGTATTAGAGGAATATCCATCGGACGGGGATGCGCTTGGTGGAGGATTTATAATGCTGTTTGCGCTGTTTGCGTCATTTGTCGTTTGGGTAGTGTTGGTGCCTCTAATTATAAAATTTCCTCCACTGCAAGTCTTTTGTTACGGAGTAGCCATCATCATGGCGGCCTGTTTCGTATTCAACTGTTTCTTGATGGGATTCAATAGGTCTATTCTACTTTTGTTATTGGTAAATAGTGCTTGTTTTATTTCCTGCGCATTCTTAATTGCGAAAGCCAAATCTTTGCCAATGAAAATCATCGCAGTCACATCGACGCTTGCTCTTTTTATTTTGCCATGGATGATTTTCATTATTTTGCCATGGATGATTTTTAGTTGATAGCATTACAACTCAATAATAGCGAACGCACACGGCATTCTACCTTCGACAATGCGGTACTCCTTCACGGGGATATTATGTTTGGCGAAGAACGCCTTGTACGATTCCAAACTGAATTGGCGTTTGAAATCCACGCCGAGCATAGAGAGCAGTTTTGCCGCCACCATTGAACTCTGGCTCTCTTTGTTGACGTATGTTGGGATAACCAGTTTCCCTCCTGGCTTACAGACCCTTTCCAACTCCGACAGTGCCATAGCCGGATCGTCAACGAGGTGGATCACATTAGCGGCGACCACGACATCGAATTTATCATCCTCAAACGGCAGATCCAGGATACTTGCCTTCTGAATCTTCGTATTGGCGTATTTCCCCACCTTCTTCCGAGTCTGCTTAAGCATACCATCAGAGTAGTCTGTTGCGATAAGGGCCTTGCAAATCTTCGCCATGGGCAACGTGAGAAGGCCGGTGCCGCAAGCACATTCAAGCACAACGTCATTCTCACAAACATGCAGCTTGATCTCATCTGCAATGCCTTTGTAGCATTTGCCATTGTAGGCGGTTTCGAATAGATCGTAAAGTGGTGAAAGAATATCCCAAATCTTCATTCTTAATTCTCTTAGTGAAATACGGTGCAAAGATAGAGTGAGAGTCATACAACTGGGTTGCAAAGAACTCCTAAATGCCATCTTGTTTTTTTTGTGTATAAAAATGTTATCTTATTTATATTCAGTATTTTAAATCGATGTACAATTTATGAAAAAGTACAAAACGTGAAGTTCACAACTTGTCCGTATGCTTTTCCTCTTCTGTCCGCTGCCTCCCTGAATCTTGCCCTACTTTTGCATTGTCAACGGTAACAAACAACAACCCCAGCGACAAAAAAGATTATTAACAATTATTGGTGTCCGCTAAAAATTAAAAAGCATAAAACTCCAGTCCGCTAGGCCTATAAATACGCGTAGCGAACTGGAGTTTTGAAAAACAACCCCCTCAATCGAAAAGAGATGGTAAAGTCCGTTGAAATGTGTACTATTGCTCATCGTTTATGGGATTTTTGTAGTGAAAACAAAGTAAACGAAAAAGGCTGAATTCGGATTCCGAATTAAGCCTAAACATTTCTATCTAAAAAACTTTTACCGGATAACAATAATTTAGATATTTGTTTGATTTTCATTAATATATAATCCAAAAAGGAAGGTCGGTTACATTACGCCGTT
>JAKSKZ010000079.1 GCA_024401475.1 Paludibacteraceae bacterium
TCTAAAAGGAAGAAAAAAGTATTAACCAGTTGTCAAAAAATGGGGAGCACTATACTTCCTTTGTTGGTCATTGTCCTTTCCACAAGGACAAAAATCCTTCATTCTCAGTGAATCCAAGGGGTAACTACTGCCACTGTTTCTCTGGCGGAGATCTCGTCAAGTTCATCGAACTGATTGAGAAGACCGACTATATTGGTGCCCTGACCAAACTCGCAGAGTTTTACGGCATCGACACCAACTCATCATACCGTCCCGAACTGACGGACGGGGAGCTTGCGGCCCTGAAGCACCGCAAACGCATGCATTACACGCTTGACTGGCTCACACAAAGCTTCATCGACGTCCTCCATAGTGAGAAATACGGAACCGAGGCGATGGCCTATCTCAAAGAGAAAAGGGGTTTCACCGACGAGACAATCAAGACATACAGGCTGGGCTTTTCATCGACATTGAATTTTTACCATGTCATGAACGCCAGGGATGCGCAGTATGGTGCGAAAGACCTTGACGACATCAAGGCAATAAAGGTTGATCCGAAAACAGGCAAGAACATCGACTTCTTCACCGGAAGGGCAATATTCCCCATCGAGAACGAAAAGGGCGAGGTTGTCGCTTTTGCAGGCCGTTCAATCGACAATCAGGAACCGAAGTATCTCAATAGCGCCAATCATGAGCTGTTCAATAAATCCTCAATCCTATATGGTTTGCCACAGGCAAAGCAAGCCATTCAGGAGCAAAAGAACGTTTTCATCGTAGAAGGCTATTGTGATGTTGTGTCCCTTCATCAAAAGGGGGTTAAGAATGTGGTCGGCACTTGTGGAACGGCGTTGAATGACGACCAGCACGTCAAACTGCTCCGCAGATTCGTCCCTGTCAATGACTTGACGGGCCAACGAACTGTCACCCTAATGCTTGATGGTGACAATGCCGGGCTTTCCGGCAACATCAAGGCTGGCAAGATCCTGCTGAAGGCGGGATTTGACGTCAGGATTGTCAAACTTCCTTCAGACTGCAAGGATCCAGATGACTTGTGCAAGACCCGCACAGCCCAAGAGGTGCAGGAGTATATAACAAGCAACACCCAATTGTTCCTGAAGTTCTATGCGAACTACATCAAGGAAGCCTTCTTTGCTGATGCAGACGCAGACAAGGATAGGGTAGAGGTGTTGGATGATATTCTATCATTGTTAAAGAAATTATGACCCTGTCATTTGTCAAGAATATTTTGTTAAAAAATGCCTGAAAGTTATATAGTTGTATAACTTTTGCTAAATTTGCAATATGATTAGAAGAATACAAGCATATGGGCGGTACTATAGTGATTTTATGTAATCACTTTCTAATGCTGAAAGGCTGAAGATTCAGCGTGCCTTATTGCTTTTTTCAAATAACGAACGCATACCTGCTCACTATATAAAATATATTAGGGATGGAGTGTACGAGTTCAGGATTACACACGGTAACAATGAATTCCGCATTTTTTTCTGTTATGATGGTGATACTTTGGTAATTCTGTTCAATGGCGTTAGAAAGAAAACACAGAAACTAAAAAATTCGGATATAGAAAAAGCAGTTAAATTAAAGAATGAATACTATGACAACAAAGGAAAAGGATAATATGATGTATGATGTTACTGCAGAGCTAGATAACATTTTTGGCGAACCTGGCACCGAATCACGTCGTGCAGCAGAGGATCTTGCGTGGCAAGAATATAACGCACAAATTCTACTAGATGCACGCAAAAAGGCAGGGTTGACTCAAGAGGCACTTGCTGAACGAATTGGTGCTAGCAAGGGTTATATATCACGTATAGAACGAGGGTTAACCATCCCAACCATATCCACATTCTATCGCATTGTTGCAGCTATGGGATTGGCTGTGGAATTGCGACCTGCATGATTTTACGTTCTTGCCTTTGTGCTATTCTAAAGAGACATCTGATTGTTCATTGCCTAATTTCGACGCGATTCTTTGCGAAGCCGCATAGATATGCTTTGTGTAAGCTCCACCATTCGACAACACGAAGTATGGACTCACGTAAGCTGTGAATTTGCAAATATTGGCGTTTCCACCGACTTTTTTGCCGTTCACATGAACCATCTCGCTCTCGCTTGTCCCCAACGGTAGCCTTTTCACTCCGTGAAAAGCCAACCATAGGCTCGTATAACAACCGTTCCACGGTTGGTGGGTGATTCCCTCTATTCCGTATTTTGCATTTTCTTTGCGCTCGCCTACGGCTCGCGCATTGGTGGAGAGGCAAGGGCTTAGCCCTTGGGAAATCCCCTATCCTGATGCTAAGCTCTGGGAATTATAGTACCTAAAGATCGCTTGTCGTTTTTTTGAATCGACGGTACAAAGATAATAAGAATTTGAATAATTAGAGGAATATGCATTTCACCTCTGTTAAATACTCAAAAGCACCCGTATTCAGGATGCTTTTGAGATTTATTTGAATACAGTTGGATTTTGAACACTTGCCAGCTTGTATGATCACTTATACACTTCTTTGCGATACAATTTAAGGATGTGCTATAAAAGCCAAAATTACTTGGCACAGACCGCACGCACTGCAAATCCAATAGAACGACAGTAATCCCACCAGAACGCATCGTACTTGTTGGCACTCATAGCGCAAGCATTGTGCATTTTCCTCTCGTAGAGAGAAGACGACCAAAAATCGCAGCCACACCCCTTAATGAAGAAACTAGAACCAATACGGTTACCTGAAGCTGGAATAAAAATTGATCTACCATTCTTCGCCGAAAATTGAGCTCCTTTGACTCCGTTGACCTCAGTCCATGTATATTGACAGTTGTCAACAAGTTCATCAATTTCTGAAGATGTAGGCATACGCCATTTTCCTCCCCAGTTGGCTGTGGCAGCGTCATCCTCTGATAAAAGTATTGTTAATCCATCCTTGTCGTTATATTTTGTAATACTATCTTTTTTCAGTCCCCATTTGTATGTGTGCCAATCATACACATCCTTCGGTGCAATTTCTCCCCATGCAAAATAATTACCATATTCCTCTGGCTTAGTGGCACCGATGTTGCATGTCGCCCATAAAATACCACTTGGAAGACCAAGGTCTGTATATTTATGGCCAATTGAGTCAATACCAGAAAGGTCTTTATTGGTATTTTTTTCCTTGTATAAACCAGGACTCCATTTATTCGCAATGCAAAAGACATACACGACAGCCATAAAAAACATTGCCATAGTAACCATATGGAAAATTACAGTTTTTTGCGTGAATTTCATTTTTTTTCAGATAAATATATAATTAATATATTCGCTTATTCTGTTCTGATGTCATTTAATGTCCAATACTTTTAAGCACTATTTGTCAAATTATAATGCAAAAAATAAACATTACTTCTACTTCAGCATACTTCAAAGAATAACGAGCTCAAAATTGTTGTCAGACAAATGTCAGTGCAGACTCAACTTAAGTCCTCAATTGAAATATACTTTTCATCTTGTTAAACAAGATGTTGATCAATATCCTTTTCATAACTGAAAGTAACGAAATAAACCTCTATATTGCTAAATCTTAATGAAACTGATATTTAACCATATGATCCGCTTTCATATGTACACATCAACATATAGAAAATAGAGTCTGGACTTTGCTTATTACAAGAAAATAAACCAATATCCACAAAGCAATATAGTTTGACTAAGAATCAGATTACAAGATTAATAATTATTTCTTAAATATTCTTTTGTTATTTTTTGTAATTTTGGATATCCAGGAGTATTATTATATTTTTCAACTTCCTTATTCCAATATTTTATGCTAAACACATGTAATCCAACATCAATCATTTGAGAAGACCCAGCATTATCAAAATCAAAATAAACAATACCAGGAGAGCAAGGATCAGGACTGGGGTTAACTACATCAGATAGAGGAGTAACACCTATTTTTATCAAATCAGACCAAGGTAATAAAGCAACTCCAGCTCTTTTATAACAACCGGCATGTGTCTTAAATGCAAAATCTCTAAATTCATCCGTATTCAATTCTAAAGAAACATTTCTGTCTTCTACTACAACATTTTCAATTGCTTGCTGAAGATATAACATAGTTTCATCAACCCAATCTTGCCCCTCCTTGGATAAACTATTTCTTAATTCTTTGAATTTTTTTGCATACTTTAATCCATAATTGTTGTAATATCCCTCCTCAGGATAATCTTGCCCCGTTCTTCTTTTATAGTCCTCCATTCGGAATACATAATACTCGGGAGTCCCCAAAATATGTTTAGGACATGGTTCAGCATCTGACGACTCTCCTTCCCTTCCATCCAGATCCACCAACTTCACCGGATTTCCCATACAATAATTATACGGGCTCATTCCAGCATACTTCTCCCACATCGGATCCACACTCAACCACCTTGCCTCAGTCGGATTCAAATACCTTGCCCCATAATAATATAGCCCAGTCTCCTCATCGAGTTCCTTGGAATTGAAGTAGTAGGGTGACTGCCAGCCTGCTGAGGACTCCTCCACGAAGACCTCGCCATAAGGGATGTAGGATGTACTTCGCGATAGGAGCCAGCCTCCTGGCACCCGTTGTCAGCCACATGGGGGGCTGGCAAAAAGAGGATAGAGATTTAGTAGTTTTTATTTGGCTCTGTCCTACTTTATGACTGATAATGTGGTTGAATGTATCTTTTTTCCAATCGATTGAGAAACAATGGATTCCAACCAAACTCATTCCTTTGAAGGCAATGTAACCACGACATTTTTGATTAGTAGCAATCTGTTTGTCGTAAAAATCAGTCATAAACTGGGACACAGCCTTTTATTTTATACTACTCCGGGTGGTTACAAAAGAACGGCACTAATATTTTAATATAAAGATGCTTAACCTTCCCTTTCAATCTTGGCGGACCATCTATACCCGTCAAATATTCATTATAATAATTCGGCGTTGCAAGCAACATTACAAAATCAATTTTATGATGATATTCTTTTGCACTAATTTTTGTGGGGAATCCGATTAACATACTAGATGATTCTAAACAATATTCTCCTTCTGGTACAAAACGAATCATTTCATACGGTAAGTCCCATTCACTCATTAAGAGGAAAACGCCTTCCTGTTCTAATACGTCATCACCGTAAGATGTAAGATTATAAAATTGTGTCTTGTCTGTTACTACCCAATAACCTCCTTTTGTTACAAAAGAAATGGGATTTTCTATAGAAATTGTGTCAACGGCATATATATTCTTATATCCACACTCAGTTAAATATGTTATGTGGTTATGCTCCATACTTTCTTTCCCTATTTTGCAAGATTGAAGAAAAAGAACGGAGATCACTATTGTGATTATTTTAATTGCAATCATCGTTCTTTCTGAATGATATATACTTTATAACTTTTCAGATTGATTGGTTTTGAGTTTGGGGTCAATACTCCTTTGCCAACTGTATTACCATTTTTAGTGTTCCCCCCATGCAATGAGTTTTCTACTATGTTGGAAATGTATGTAGGTCGAATTTTGCTTGACCTATTTTCTTCCGACTCACTTGTTGTCATCACCCCCGAATTAAAATGTCCCAACCCTAATGTGTGACCGATTTCATGTATCCCTGTATTTCCTTCTTTTTTTGAATTTTTAATTTGAATGATGTTTCCTGCGATTGTCTTTCCATTGTTATTAGGCTCGCTTTTTTGGTCATTCACAACCATGTACACATTTACATCTTCTGACCTTTTTCCTTTGAGCTTAGAATACAACGCTAATTTTTTGCTTCTGCTATTGCCATCATGCGGAACTACTTCCACCTTTAAGTCAAATTTAACGGTATAGTCTTTTGTATCAGATTTATCACTTTTGTTTTTAATTTGATAAATAAATTTGTCAGTTTGAGAATTCCAAAAATCAACTGCATTCTCTGCGGATTTAGCGTCTTCTATGGCTGTAAAGTATGTAGCAGAAATTGTTATTGTCTGATCAACTTCATTGATATTCGTGCTATAATCCCTTCCCTCAACATCCACCAACTTCACCGGATTTTCCGCACAATAATTATAAGGACTCATCCCCACATACTTCTCGAACATCGGATCCACACTCAACCATCTTGCCTCAGTCGGATTCAAATACCTTGCCCCATAATAATATAGCCCTGTCTCCTCA
Organism: Paludibacteraceae bacterium; assembly: GCA_024401475.1. Lineage (GTDB taxonomy): Bacteria > Bacteroidota > Bacteroidia > Bacteroidales > Paludibacteraceae > RGIG10190. The sequence continues at coordinate 6,160 of JAKSKZ010000079.1, forward strand.
TCAAGTTCTTTAGAATTGAAATAGTAGGGTGACTGCCAGCCTGCTGAGGACTCCTCCACGAAGATCTCTCCGTAAG
>JAKSKZ010000008.1 GCA_024401475.1 Paludibacteraceae bacterium
CACAGTCGTATGTCCATGTGTTGCTTGCGGATGCGATGGCGATGGCGTCGTCGTTGGCCGTGATCGTCAATGTACCATCCACATAAGTGATCGCGTAGTTTGCGGTGCGTTCAACATCCGATGCGTCCTTGATCACTGCTGCGCTCGCGAGGTTTGCCTCCTCGCCGATTTCGGTGATCGTACCAACTACGGTCACGCTTGCGATGTGGTCGCAAGATGCAAGAACTCCGTTAGTGTATGCGTCCTTGGTCAACGATGTTCCGTCGTACTTCTTTGAATCGGATGCGGCCGTGATTGTGAGAGCCTTCTTATCGATGCTCAACGTTCCGAACGTCGTTGTCGTCGCACCCGTGTATTGTGCGGCGTTCTCCAACTCGTACGTAAACGTGTTGTTGTTTGCATAAGTTGCATCGTAGTACTTCACGCCTGCCGCAGTTGATGTGATGGTCAACTTGTCGCCCGTAGGCAAGGTGAACGTCTTGCCGTCTGCGCTGACCTCCGTCACTGCCTCGCCGCCGTAGGTTACCGTGTAGGTCTCGTCCGTGTGGTTCGCACAGTCGTATGTCCATGTGTTGCTTGCGGATGCGATGGCGATGGCGTCGTCGTTAGCCGTGATCGTCAATGTTCCGTTCACATAAGTGATGGCGTAGTTCGCGGTGCGGTCAACATCCGATGCGTCCTTGATGACTGCTGCGCTCGCCACGTTCGCCGCCGTGCCGATTTCGGTGATCGTACCAACTACGGTCACGCTTGCGATGTGGTCGCAACTTGCCAACTCGCTGTTGGTGTAGCTATTCTTGGTCAACGATGTTCCGTCATACTTCTTGGTTGCGTCATCCGCCGTGATTGTCAACGCCTTCTTCTCGATGCTCAACGTTCCGTATGTCGTTGTCTTCTCGCCTGTGTATTGGGTAGCGTTCTCCAAAACATAAGTGAACGTGTTGTTGTTTGCATAAGTCGCATCGTAGTACTTCACGCCTGCCGCAGTTGATGTGATGGTCAACTTATCGCCGGTTGGCAAGATGAACGTCTTGCCGTCCTCGCTGACCTCCGTCACTGCCTCGCCGCCGTAGGTTACCGTGTAGGTCTCGTCCGTGTGGTTCGCACAGTCATATGTCCATGTGTTGCTTGCGGATGCGATGGCGATGGCATCGTCGTTTGCCGTGATCGTCAATGTACCATTCACATAAGTGATGGCGTAGTTCTCGGTGCGTTCAACATCCGATGCGTCCTTGATCACTGCTGCGCTCGCGAGGTTTGCCGCCGTGCCGATTTCGGTGATCGTACCGGATACGGTAACGCTTGCGATATGGTCGCAACTTGCCAACTCGCTGTTGGTGTAGCTATTCTTGGTCAACGCTGTTCCGTCATACTTCTTGGTTGCGTCAGCCGCCGTGATTGTCAACGCCTTCTTATCGATGCTCAACGTTCCGTAAGTAGTTGTCGTCGCACCCGTGTATTGTGCGGCGTTCTCCAAAACATAAGTGAACGTGTTGTTGTTTGCGTAAGTCGCATCGTAGTACTTCACGCCTGCCGCTGTTGATGTGATCGTCAACTTGTCGCCCGTAGGCAAGGTGAACGTCTTGCCGTCCGCGCTGACCTCCGTCACTGTCGTGCCGCCGTAGGTTACCGTGTAGGTCTCGTCCGTGTGGTTCGCACAGTCGTATGTCCATGTGTTGCTTGCGGATGCGATGGCGATGGCATCGTCGTTGGCCGTGATCGTCAATGTACCATCCACATAAGTGATCGCGTAGTTTGCGGTGCGTTCAACATCCGATGCGTCCTTGATCACTGCTGCGCTCGCGAGGTTTGCCGCCGTGCCGATTTCGGTGATCGTACCGGATACGGTAACGCTTGCGATATGGTCGCAACTTGCCAACTCGCTGTTGGTGTAGCTATTCTTGGTCAACGCTGTTCCGTCATACTTCTTAGCGTCGCTCTCGGCCGTGATCGTCAACGCCTTCTTATCGATGCTCAACGTTCCGTAAGTAGTTGTCGTCGCACCCGTGTATTGTGCGGCGTTCTCCAAAACATAAGTGAACGTATTGTTGTTTGCGTAAGTCGCATCGTAGTACTTCACGCCTGCCGCTGTTGATGTGATGGTCAACTTGTCGCCCGTAGGCAAGGTGAACGTCTTGCCGTCTGCGCTGACCTCCGTCACTGCCTCGCCACCGTAGGTTACCGTGTAGGTCTCGTCCGTGTGGTTCGCACAGTCGTATGTCCATGTGTTGCTTGCGGATGCGATGGCGATGGCGTCGTCGTTTGCCGTGATCGTCAATGTACCATCTACATAAGTAATCGCATAGTTCGCAGTGCGGTCAACATCCGATGCGTCCTTGATCACTGCTGCGCTCGCGATGTTTGCCGCCGTGCCGATTTCGGTGATCGTACCGGATACGGTAACGCTTGCGATATGGTCGCAACTTGCCAACTCGCTGTTGGTGTAGCTATTCTTGGTCAACGCTGTTCCGTCGTACTTCTTAGAATCGCTCGCCGCCGTGATCGTCAACGCCTTCTTGTCGATGCTCAACGTTCCGTAAGTAGTTGTCGTCGCACCCGTGTATTGTGCGGCGTTCTCCAAAACATAAGTGAACGTGTTGTTGTTTGCGTAAGTCGCATCGTAGTACTTCACGCCGGCAGCAGTTGAGGTAATCGTCAACTTGTCGCCCGTAGGCAAGGTGAACGTCTTGCCGTCTGCGCTGACCTCCGTCACTGCCTCGCCGCCGTAGGTTACCGTGTAGGTCTCGTCCGTGTGGTTCGCACAGTCGTATGTCCATGTGTTGCTTGCGGATGCGATGGCGATGGCATCCGTGCTGGCTGTGATGGTCAAAGTACCTTCAACTTTGGTGACCTCATAATTCTCAGCCTTTGTTCCATCCTTAAATGTGTAAGTAAACTCATTTGGAGAAGTACCTACTTCCGTTCTTGTACCAGTAACATTAAATACAACCTCCTCACCTGAAACAAAATTATCACCCGAAACAATCACCTCATGTTTTATCAATTCAGAACCATCATAAGCTTTTTCTGCCGAAGAAGAGGTAAATGTGATAGGACGTTTTGTGATTTCTTGAGTCAAATCGTATGTTACGGTATAGTTGCCAATACCATTCTTTGTTTCGTATGCTGTAGTAATAGCAGATGTTGCGTCATAAGTATAAGTTGCCACATCCTTACCATTAGTAGTTACAACACCAGCAGTCAACTCATCACCTTCTACCAAACCAGTAGCAGTTGCCTTAGCCAATGGAGAAACCAAGGACGTACCATCATAAACCTTGGTGTCGCTTACTGCAATTGTCAACACGGCAGGAGTAATTGTCAAACTACCCTTCTCACTGGTTATGCAGTATGCATTCGACACATCCACAGTACCATTCTTGATGCTTACAACTGTAGCAATGTTTTCTACAGAAGATTCAGCAACCGTCTTAACAGAACCTGCTACATCAACAGTCAACACATCACCGTTGGTAAAGGTGTAAGTGCCATCTGCGCCAACAGATACAGTGGTTGCTGCGCCATCCTTGCCAATCGTTAATTCATAACCATCTGCCGTATGAGTTGTACCATCGTAAGTCCATGTGCCACTGTTAGCCACAACCTTGATGTCCTGACACTCATACTTCATGGTCAAGGTTCCGTTTACAGTTTCAATGCAGTAATTATCAGCCGTACCAGAAGTAAACTCGTAAGACTTCAACACATTGTCAACTGGACTTTCAGATACGTATTTAATAGTGCCTTCAACTACGGCAGTAACTGCATCATCACCAACTAATCCTACAACGTCATAGGTAGGATCAGTATGAGATTGACCATCGTATTGGAATTCCTTAGTGCCTGCTGTTATGGTAAGAGGTTTGCATGTCACTTCCAACGTTCCTGCGACCATAGCCGTATCATAGTAACAAGTCACATCCTTGCTACCACGCATGATTCGGAATGATTCGACCTTATTAGTCTCAATACCCTTATCCGTTCTTGAGCCCGTGATTACAACATTGGTAATTTCATCACCTGTTTCAAGAGCACCTGTTACTTCATATTCATTCTTAACTAATGGCGAGCCATCATAAGGTCTCTCTGCACTCTTTGCTGTAACCGTAATCTTTTGAGGCAACTGAGCAATCGTAGTATTCAAATCGATATGACAACCATTAGCATCCGTGACCGTAACAACATAGTCGCCATCAGGTAAGTTTTCTATGTTGATGTTGGTTACATTGCTTTGTGTACCTGAAACTGCATTGCCATCAGTCCAAGAGAGGTTATAAGGAGACACGCCTCCAACAAACGATCCTTCAATCACTCCATCCGAAGTGTTATAACAGAATGATTCATGAACAGAGATGGATGCCGTCAAAACTTCAGGCTCGGCAATTTCAACCGTTTGAATGTCCGACTTACAACCATGAGCATCCTCTACTTGAAGGCTGTAAACAGTCGGAGCCAAGTCCGTAAATTTAAGAGAGGAAGCGAATGTATTACCTCCGTCAATCGAATACTTGTAAGGCATTGTTCCTGAAGAGGCTGACATGACGATTTGTCCGTCGTCTTTTCCTTTACATGAGACATCCGTCTTCTCTGCAGAAAGAGTTGGTTTTGCGTAAACAGTCAACTTATAAGTTTCCGTTTCTGCAAGACAAGAAGGGGCAACGTTCGTGGCAACCACCTTAATAGTATAAACACCCGCTACCGTTGGTGTACCCGAGATATTCGTTCCGTCTGCACTCAAAGTCAGACCCGCTGGCAACGCACTCTCTGTTGAAATTGTTGCATTTTCAGAAGTAATGGTAAGTTCTGGCATTGCATCGCCCAAACAGATGACATCATCCGTAGATGAAAGTGTCAACAACGTCTTAGCATTAACCGTCAAACTGAATGTCTCAGTCTGTGAATCACACGCTGGAGTTTGGTTGCTCGTAGCCGTGATTGTAATCGTATAGGTACCTGCTATGGTTGGCGTACCGCTGATTTTGCCAGCGGCAAAGCTCAAGCCTGCTGGCAACTCGCTGGTCGTAACCGTTGCGTTCGCACTGGTGATGACCACTGGATCGATGGCGCTGTTCGCACAAACAGTTTGCGTCAAGTTCGTTGCAGCCAACTCTACCAATGGATTGACCGTCAAATTAAATGTCTTGGTCTGTGGTTCGCACGCCGGTGTCTGGTCGCTCGTCGCCGTGATTGTTACCGTATATGTTCCGGCTGTGGTTGGCGTACCGCTGATCTTGCCATCGGTGAAAGACAAACCTACTGGCAATGCACTGGTCGTAACCGTGGCGTTCGCACTGGTGATGACCACTGGATCGATTGCCGTATTCGCACAAACGGTTTGTGACAAGTTTGTTGCAGCCAACTCTACCAATGGGTTAACCGTCACCACCACATCATCAGATGCCGTACATCCATTGGCATCAGTAACCGTTACCGTATAAGTAGTAGTTGCCGTTGGCGCTGCTTGCACAGTGGCAACATTCGTTTTATCCAAACCTGTTGCAGGAACCCATTCGTACGAAACAGCCTTTGCAGACGTAGCCGTCAATGAGGCAGTCGAACCTTTGCAAATGGCTACATCATCAGAAGCGACAACATTCAAATCATTGGCTGGTATGATAACATTAACTGTTGCCGTCTGAGACAAATTGCATGTACCTTTGACAGTAACAACTACTTGTTTTGTCTGAGATAGATTCGTTTGCTCGAATACCTCACCTTCTGCTATGCTTTGAGAAACGAAAGTGACAGTTCCTCCGCAATTGTCTGTTGCTGCCGCCAAAACTATAGATTCGAGGTTAGGCATCACATATTTACATGAGCCTGCCGCCTCGGCCATAACATCGCTTATTGGCGAGATAGTCGGAGCTTCCGCCTCAGTCCATGTGTAAGAGATTGTCTTTGGCTCTGCCACCTTGCTTGGATCGCAACTGCTTGCGTACGTTGCCGTATAGACTATGCTATGGTTGCAGCCGTCGTTTGTCTCTGCGCCTGGGGTCACCGTCGCTTGCACTGTTGCATCGCAATTGTCGCTTACGACGAACCAACTTGCATCTGGAACTGGCTTCACTGCCGGATTGCAGCCCAAGTCTTCGCTTGCGCTCTTACCCGTTGCCAATGCGATCGTTGGCACAGTTGCCTCGCGCCATGTTATGGTGATTGTCTTTGGCTCTGCCACCTTGCTTGGATCACAGTTGCTTGCATACGTTGCCGTATAAACTATGCTGTGGTTGCAACCGTCGTTTGTCTCTGCGCCTGGGGTCACCGTCGCTTGCACTGTTGCATCGCAATTGTCGCTTACGACGAACCAACTTGCATCTGGAACTGGCTTCACTGCCGGATTGCAGCCCAAGTCTTCGCTTGCGCTCTTACCCGTTGCCAATGCGATCGTTGGCACAGTTGCCTCGCGCCATGTTATGGTGATTGTCTTTGGCTCTGCCACCTTGCTTGGATCACAGTTGCTTGCATACGTTGCCGTATAAACTATGCTGTGGTTGCAACCGTCGTTTGTCTCTGCGCCTGGTGTCACCGTCGCTTGCGCTGTGGCATTACAATTATCATCCACTTCAAACCAAGATTCATCTGGAGTTGGGATAGTAGCAGGGTTGCAACCTAAATCATAAGAGTTATCCTTTCCTGCAGCCAACTCGATAGTAGGAAGGGCTGCCTCTCTCCAAGTATAAGTAACGTCCACCTCATCGGCCGCATTCTTAGCAGCATCAGATGCCGTAGCCGTCCATACTTGCGTCTTTTCACAACCATCACCTTGTGGACCTTGAGTTGAAACCTTAACCTCTACGCTTGAATCACAATTGTCAAGAGCCTTGAAAACAGGAGGCACAATAGTAGTTGGATTGCACGCTCCTTCCGGATCGCTATTTGATACAATCGAGATAACCGGTTTAACCAAGTCAACCACTGTTAATGTTTGTTCGCAAGTAGCCGTAAATGGCTCCATGAAGACGCTGGTCTTAAGTTTGCATTGCCAGTAGATGGTATTAGCACCTAAAGGCAACTCTACACCCGCCTCGGTCCACTCTTTATATTCATCACTCTCAGCCAACTTATAATAATAAGTATATTGAGGTTCTGGGAGACAGTGATTTGGTGTAGGCTTGTCTTTATATACATAACTGCAAGCACTTGCATTGTCCTTGATATAAAGTTTCAATTCTGGTCCGCAATCAAGATAGAACTCAGTATTAAGTTTCGTCACATACTTGACTGTATCAGGACAAACGCCGTCTTCGCCAGAAACAGCGAACCAATGCTCCTTAACTGGTCTATCCATTGAGAAGGTGTATTCAGTCACACCTTGAGCAAGAGGGTTAGTGAATTCCTCAGAATCGAACCAAGTGAGGTTTACATAATCCTCATGAACATCCTTGATGTCAAGTGTCTTCTCTTCTCCATAACAAGCAGAGAAGTTTCTGTTGGACAAACGTTCCAACATCGGATAGTAATAAACCGCAAAGTCGGTAGAGACACCGTAAGGGTGCATACATTCGAACTTTGGATAACGATCTTCCTCAATTGGCTCGGTTGATTGATTATATTGGTCTATTACCCAATCAACCATCTCTCTATCCTTTGCTACGATGACACGGAACTTTGTTCCCGTTGGATAATCAGTAACGGAAATAACGCAACTATCCAACGAATTGTTTTGAGCAGGCACATCCACCCAATTATCGTCCTTGTCTCTATATTGATAGAAATAATATGGTGTATTGAAATATTTCTTGACCTCGCCCGCACAAGACGCATAGATGGCCGCCATGGTTTTCTTCGTACCACAGATAGTCATACTCTTAATCTTATCGTCATATACCTTCGGATCTTCGGTCAAAATCATCTGAGGATAACATGCCTTAATCATGATATCATCAATGAGAATGTCGTTACCCGATTCTGAGACAGGATCCGTCTGATTATTATGGAGAATCATCTTATACTTAACGCCTTTGCGACCTAAGAACGAGGCCGTCAAGTTCACCCACGGTTCAGAATAACGATCACGCTCACAAATATCACCGGAATAAGATTCACCTACATGAACACCATCTGCCAAAATCTCCAATCGGATATTAGGGTCATAACCGTCATTTTTCGCACCTGCATCATTTTTATCGTTATAGTTTGCATTTGCCAAATAACAAGAAAGGACCACCATGGCATCATTACAAGAGAGTTCAAACTCACGCTCATAAATTTTCTTGGATTTTGGTGCCAAGTTAACCAAAAGCATACCGCCCATATCATCACCTGTATGATCCGTGAAGTTATGCCAATGACGACCATCTTTGGATATCATCTTTCCATTGTAAAGAATCTCGTAGGTTCCATCGATGATACATTGCGGACAAGAACTCTTGAGTGTATCCATAATGAAGGTATGTCCTACAACGGCATTATTAAAGTCTGGCACAGCAGAAAGATACCCCTCCCTACTATTCAAGAATTTAACAGTATAAGTCTTTCCTTTTGACTCATAACTACTAATCGGCTCCCTATATGTCTGTGACGCTGGATCGAATTGATAATAAGAAGCGCCGTCAGAACTGAAGTGTCCAAAATTATCGTACCAAACGATTTCACTGTTATCAGAATTACATTCGTCTATGACTCTGATTAGGAAATAACGCTTTTTAGTAGCACCTGCACAATCCTTATATTCCAAATAATACTCGTAGGTTGCATCTGCAGCTTCAACGACATAAACTCCGTCGCGGATGACTTGTCCTGCGGCATCTTTAGGTGAAATATCTTCATAGTATTTTGAATCTTTATTAGATGCTTTTTGACTCGTATTCAAACCATAAGAGTTGTCAGCCTTACGCCTACCTATCTTTTGAATTCCATATTTAGCATTTGCAAGGTTAACTACATCCAAACCTATTTCGAATCTTGAACCAACCGGCACCGTGTACAAAACATTTTCCAATCGAGAATAGTTTGTAGCTTCATATTCCTTCATCACGGAATCCACCGAAACAAGTTGAACACCACTACCCTTCACTCCATTCCATGTAATGCTACAAGGTGCATCCGTCAATTCAATAACATTAGAAACGCAATTGTAGTTTGGAGTTGCCAAACGATAGAAATGAGGAGAGGTTTTTTGATATTCAAATTCATAACGAACATCAGTAGCACCCGCTATCGGTGTCCACCCTATACCGCTGACGCTGGACTCCCATTGATAATTAGTCACATACTGACCGTTATCAAGCGATACCAAATCCATCGTTACCGTTTCACCCCAAACATAACCTTCTGGCTTGTTTGCTTTTACCTTAATCGTTCCACACTCCTCATGTTTAACTTCGACAAATATTCGTACCCAGACAATATTACCATCACAATCCGTATATTTCATTCTATACTTATAGGATGTCTGCGCATTTGCAACATCGTGTGAATAAACCAAATAACTGTTGCCTTGCGTCTTAATATTAGACATGGTGCTTTTATTCAGATCATCGGCATAGGAATCGGCTCCATCATTATAAAGTGAGCGTTTAAACTCACCCACACTTTTCCAATTGGTTATATTATCAAAAGATAATGAATAAGAAGATCCCGCCTTAACTACATACTTGGTTACAGGATTGTTCTTTGCATCCACCATTGAAGTTTCAGAAAGAACTCCGTCGCCGACAAATCCCTTCCATTCTACATGACAAGGGGCTGGGGTCAAGTCTATTTCGTTTGAATAGCAATCCAATTTTGGGAAATAAACTCGAACTTTGATTGTTTCCCTATACTTATCAGGGAACTCATATACATAAGTAACCTTATTGGTACTCTTTTGAGACCAAACACCATTTTGATAAGCTTGCCACTTATGATCAGTTTTAGACAAAGCCGTATTGGACTCTGCAAGAGTTAATGTAATCTTCTCTTTCCACAAAATGTCATCGGTTTTGCTTGCAACGATTTGTGGACACTCAACGGTCAACTGGCCATAGACTGGGGTTATCTTGTATTCACAAGATACGTCCTTGCCACCACGCTTAACCGCATAGGTGAATGTATTATCAGCAACACCCGGTAGTGTAATCGTTCCGCTAACCACGACATTCAAAACATCGCCATCCAATAGTTCCCCATCGACAACATAGTCGTCTTTCTTCAATGGTGTTCCGTCCCACAACTTCTCTGCACTTCCAGATGTAACCGTAATCGGACGAATAGCAGGCACAACCACATTTACTGTCGTTGTTTGTTCTATGCCACAACCATTCTTCACTTTGACCGTAACAGGGATTATTTGCTCTGCATCCAATATGTCGTATTTAACACCCTTTGCAGGTTCTTGACTTACAAATTCAAGTCCACCACATTGGTCAGCAGTAGCATCCAAAACCAATTGCTTCAAATCTGGCATTGCATATTTGCAATCTGCACTACTCTTCTCCGCTACTTGATCTGCAATAGCACTTATTGTCGGAGCCTCCGCCTCCGTCCATGTGTAAGTGATGGAGATTGGGCTTGCACTTACTCCACAAGTATTGGTGTAAGTAGCCGTCCATGTTTGTGACCAAGCACAACCGCTGTTAGTCTTGCCTGGTGTTGAAATGGATACCTCTGCCGCAGCCTTACAGTTATCTGTTACCGTAAAGTCTGCTTTTGTTGGAGCCACAATGGTAGGGTTACAACCTTTATCCTCGCTTACCAAAGAAGTGGAGATAGTTGGAGCAACCTCGTTCTTCAAATTGTAGGTATAAGACCAAGTGCTACTCTTTCCACAATCTGTGTAGGTATAAGTATATATAATTTTTCCCTCGCAGTTTTCCTTGCCAGCAAGCCACTCTGTTGTTTTTTCCATAACAGGGGCAACCGCCGTTCCACAACTATTGGTTGCTGAAGGTATCATGACGGAAGTAGGTTCAGTTGCCTCTGCTATACAAGAGATGTTGCTGCTCGTTGCGAAGCCCACCGATGCAATAACAGGAGCATTCTTCTCAATGGTGTAAGTATATACCCATTCGTGCGAGTGGTTTGCACAATCCTTATAGGTGTATGTATAAGTGATTGTTCCTTCGCATGCTGGATTTTCAGATTTCACCGGATCACCAATTGGGGACAAAGTTCGGCCACAAGCATCCTTCACGACAGGGAGTTTGTCTGCCGATGGAACAACTGCACTATTAGCGCATGAGATTGTCTCTCCGTCCCCAGCAGGCATCGTAAAGTCGTCTGGAGATACTGTATAGACATAGTTCCATGTGTAATCCTCGCCATTCACATTATAAGAATAGGCATAAGTATATGTACCACATCCGTTTAGCACTTCATCCGTTTCCGTTGGTGTGCCCAAATCAACAGTCTTTCCACAAACCGAAATCACAGGCAACGTCGGTGCAACTACTGAAGTTTTACACTTAACCGTTGTAGATCCGTCAGTTGGTGCTTCGAAAGTCTCAGGCGTTATGGTATAAACATACTTCCAAGGATAAGTAGTTCCAGCACAATCCGTATAGGTGTAATTGTAAGTTACACTTCCCGAACCATTTGTTACATTCACTACAGGATTGGCTGCGGCCAAAACTGCAGTAAAGTTGGTGCCACAAGCATCTGTTACTGTAGCCGTAAGCGGAGCAACTGCATCCTCTACGCAAGGTACGATGCTCGCACCATCCTGCGGAATAGTCAAGTTTGGAACATCAACCGTATAAACGAAGTTCCATTCCTTCGTATGGTTTGCACAATCCTTATATATATAGGTGTAAGTGATTGTTCCTTCGCATCCAGTAAATTCACTTGCATCACTTGTTACAGAAGCAAACTGGATTGAATTGCCACAGGCATCCGTCACAGTTGGCATTACACTTGGAGAGAGTTTATCTGGAGCAACCAAGGCATCACTCTTACACTCAACTGCCTTAGTTGACGTTCCTCCCGTAATTGTAATCGTGTTGTCAATATTGATTGTAATCGTCTGTTGTGCTGTAGAAGCATTGCCGCACTTATCGGTTATCGTATATGTACGGGTTACTACAATCGGACAAGAACCTGTGGTTACATCGGAATAGGTCACCACCAAGTAGGCATCTGCCGTACAGTTGTCTGCGATGGTCAAACCGTTGGCTTCTAACTCAGCGACCGTCGTGTAAGCCGCTGGCTTCGCTGACTCGCTGCAGCCAGTTGCGCTCAACTCTGTCAAGTTGCCTGTGATGGCTGGTGCCTCGGTGTCAACCGTCGTGAAGGTGACGTCGTCTGCCTCCGCCTTACAACCCTTAGCGTCTGTCACCTCCAACTTGATGGAGTATGACTTGCATGCCTTCTCTGTTGACAATGTGTAGGAGTCACTAGTTCCTGATGCGTTGCCCGACCATGCGTAAGTGTATGGCGTTGTTCCTCCGTTGACAGTAGTTGTAAATTTATAATCCGTGCCTGGGCATCCAGCCGCAGGTGCTACAACGGATGCTGTCAACACATTTGGTTCTGTAATCTCGACTGTCTTCGTCGCAGACAAACAACCATGAGCGTCCTTTGCCTGAATTGTATAAGTTGCAGGTGCAAGATTATTGAATGTATAAGATGATGCAGATGAGCCCTCGAATGATGCACCTCCATTCTTGGAGAAGGTGTATGGAGATGTAGAACTTGTAGCCTTCATCACAATTTGTCCGTCATCCTTGCCCTTGCAAGTGACGTCGCTCTTTTCTGCCGTGATTGTTGGCAATGTATAGACGGTCAACGTAAAGGTCTCCTCGATTGGATTGCACTTTGGTTCTTGGTCGCTCGTTGCCTTTACCTTGATAAAATATACGCCAGATTCGCTTGGAGTACCAGAAATCTTGTTGTCCGAATAAGTCACACCTGCTGGCAAGCCTGTCACCTCGACGGTTGCATTGGCCACGGTGATGGTTGTTCCGTTGATTTCGCTGTTCACGCAGACGCTCTCTGATGCAGAAGAAAGGGAAAGTTCCACCAATGGGTTAACCGTCACCACAACATCATCAGATGCCGTACATCCATTGGCATCAGTAACCGTTACCGTATAAGTAGTGGTTGCCGTTGGGGTTGCAATAACCGCAGCCGTATTGGTATTGTCCAATCCTGTTGAAGGAGACCAAACATAAGAAGAGGCTTTGGCCGAAGTTGCCGTCAAATCGACAGATGCGCCTTTACAGATTGCTACATCCGCTGGAGCCGTAACATTCAAATCATTGGCAGGAATGACAACCACAACATCTTTGGTCGATGTCTTGTTGCATGCACTCTTCACCGTTACGGTCACAGTTATATTTTGTGCAGTGGCTGTTTGTGTATATTTCGTTCCTGCCGCAACACTTTGTCCGACAAATGTAACCGCACCACCACATGGATCAGAAGAAGCCGCCAATGTCGCTGCCTCCAAATCTGGAATTGAATATTGGCAATTAGTAGCCTCCAACGCAGCAGGCACTGTAATCGCACCAATAGCAGGGGCCTCGCCTACCGTCCATGTATAATCTACCGAAACAGGTGTAGCCGCAACGCCACAACTATTCGTATAGGTAGCCGTATAGGTTCTTGTATGATTACAACCGACTACATTATCTGTTGACACCACTGTTGCGGAGGCAGAAACATTACAATCATCTGTAACGATAAAATCAGCGACTGTCAATGTTGGAACCGACGCTGGGTCACAATCTAAATCACTGCCCGACTCCTTCGCTACAATAACGGGAGCCGCAGGGGCTTTTACTGAGATAGTAGCAGTTGCCGTATTACTTTCACATCCATTGCCATCTACCACTTTCAATGAAATCGGATAATCCTTTTCGCATGGTGAGGCAGGAATCGTCACATGAGTAGTATAAGAAGCGCCCGTCTGCGTTATCGCCTTCTTGTCAAACGTCAAATCGCCATTCCATACATATTTATAATCAGCAACGCCACCCGTCACACTACCTGTCACATCAAGGGTACCGATGGTTGGACAGATGGATGTTGGAAGAGCGGCAATGGAGACTTCCGGCAAATCATTCACCGTAATCGTCTTATCTACATGAGACTGACAATTCGTAGTCTTATTCGTCAGTGTCAAAGCGACCATCTTCGCTCCCGAAGTTGCCCAATTAACGGTAATCCTATTCGTACCATTACCATTAATAATAGAACCGCCATCGACACTCCACACATAGGTATAATCTGACGTGTTACCCACCGTCTCTTCAATAACCAAGTCTGAATTCTTACAAACGGCATCATCAGAAGAAAGTTCTGGCACGACAGACTCCACCACATGAATAGTGACATTCTCCGCTCCTGAAGTACAAGTACCGCCCGAGAGCGTATAAACGATGTCACCGGCAACCTCTGGGGTACCAGAAACAGTGAATGTGTTTTTGCCTGAAGGTTGAGGCACATCACCGCCATTAGCCATCGAGAAATTACTTGCACAAGTTTCTCCCAAAGAGCCCGAAGAATTAGCAACTTCCGATTTTATAGTATAAATCTTGTTCCTATCCAAATTACTAGCAGGAACAACAACGCCAACTTGGTCCCATCCCCAATTATTAATATAACTATCTTTCACCAATTCTCCATTTTCATCATATATATAGATACGATACACTAATGGAGCGTCAATATGATCATATGGCCACTTAGTAGCATCCAATGTCACATACAAATTCGTATCATAAATATTAAGATGAGGGTCTATAATCACACCCATATCAGGACACTTCTTGACAGTTTCAACTTTATCATCCGAAGACAAAGTTACGGTCAATCCTGTATCATCACCCGTCTTCGTAAACGAAATGGTACCTGAATTAGACTTCACGCTCACCTCCTGGATTGGAGTTCCCAAACAAGCCGTCTGCTCCAATGTGCCTGCTAACACTTCAAAGCCTGAGCCTACTGATTTTTCCTCAAAATAAGCCACCAAATCAATTTCTTTGTTGACCTTGATTTTTCTCGTCTTGTCAGTCACGCCATCGCTCCAACGGGAGAATTCGTGACAAGTAGCAGGACGCGCAGTAAAGGTAACAGATTGGTCACAATAACCCGTTGTGAATCCTGATGACTTTTCTGCGCCATCTGACACAATTGAAACAGTACCCTTTGCTTCATCTTCTGAAACAGCATTGACCACATACGACCCATTATTGGAAAAATTTGCACGATATTCAATATTTCGATCTACAACAACCTCAAAAACTGC
Source organism: Paludibacteraceae bacterium (assembly GCA_024401475.1). Lineage (GTDB taxonomy): Bacteria > Bacteroidota > Bacteroidia > Bacteroidales > Paludibacteraceae > RGIG10190. The sequence goes on from JAKSKZ010000008.1 coordinate 15,167, forward strand.
AGGCTCATATAAGGTTCCATACCACCAATAATTTTCATAATATTTCCAATTGTCGAATTTCATACACGCCCCTGGCTCTGCATGATATAAAACTTTTGTACCACAAGGCACAGTTGCAGACTTGCCATAATTTACAGTTCCATCTTCCGACGTAATATACACATCTCCAGATTGACCATCCATTATATTCACTGATGCCGTATAATTATTAGCTTTTATTGTGAACGTTTTCGAATCACAATATCCCACATACATATCATCTACATAAACGTGTGTCCTGACAATATAATCCTTTCCTGGATTAAAGACGGTAGAAGAGAATACAGAAGAAAAAGTAGTTCCATTGTCTTCACTATATTGATACGTTTTTTCCGTCACACTAGATCCTCCCGATTGAGAAACTGATATATATTTTGTTATGTCGTCAATTGTTACATAACACTTGCCTTGTTCAGGACTCAACTCCGCTGGCAAAGTTTCGTTACAGTCAAACGTAATATCACAGATAGGAATTGTTAGAGACCTAACTACAGTGCCATTTGCCTTTAAATCAAACGTTTTAGAACGATCATTACTACCGACATTTATACTCAAATCAAATTGATGAGTTGTTGATCCGGTTTTCTTTACACCACCCAATTCATAAGTAATCGTTGGACATGCGTTCTCAACAGTAACACGTGCCGTAGTCTTATTTTTGGCACAATCAGGGACATTCACTATTTGCGGGAAACACATTGGCACCGTAAGCGTTGCCGCTTCTTTTCCCACCGTACAAGTAAAATTGAGATCTCCCGTCACATTTGAAGGAACATCAAAAAGAAATTTGCCATTCGCCGTTATCTGTTTGGTACCTGTATGTCCTTTCCCATCGTCGTATTTAAGAGTAATTTTATTTCCAGAAAAATTCTCAGCAGATAATTCCAACGCGCTACCAGGGCAAAAGCATTTCTCTGTAGAGCGCAAAGTAGGAGCACTTGTCCGTACATTTATCGTTACGAAATCTTTATATACATAAGAAACATATCGATAACAAATAACAAACCAAAAGCCACCATTAGTTCTATTTCCATAATAAAAATCGAATGTACTCTTGTTGTAATCATTTGGAATCTTCACCCGCAACGAATTTTCAGTTCTACTAGCAACCGAAAGAAGGGAACCAGCAGGGCAAGCAGACGGATTACTACAAATCAAGAACTTAACACTCGAATTATTACAATCTTCCAACTTTTTCGTATTAAACTCATATTTTGAAATATCTTCGTCAAATGTAATGAGGACTTCATCACCGGGATCAGCCATTAATTTTCCATTAGGATAGGTAATCGTATAAGCAGACCAAGCGCATTGAAAGCCGACGCCCCAAAACAGCACAGCAAGCATGCATTTAACCCACGCCATTTTAACAATATTTTTGAAATCGTATGTAAATAACCCTTTCATATCGTCGTTTGTATCAAATCAAAAACAAATTTTCTTTCAAAAAAACAGCGAAAGCACCCAAATAAGAACTACTAAATTGCTTTTCTCCCATAGACAAAAGTTTAGTACCCAAAACTGCAATTAAATGATTTACAGTTAGTTGAAGTTCATTTCTATGTGACACCATTCTTTCATAAAATACACAAGGCAAAAGTACCACTTTTTATTGAGACTTCAAAACATTGATATTTAGAATTTTACCACTCAAATGTTAAAGGAAATGATGATACCGCCAGAGAAACACCCACACAAACTTGCTGACACATGGACAAAACGGCTCGGACTATTTTTCCACGAACGTTTTTTGAAATTCAATGCCCTTACTTTCAATTAAAATATCTAACTTTGCACTCTAAATAAAATTCGTAGATAGAAAATGCAAAAAATCAGGAATGTAGCAATTATTGCTCACGTTGACCACGGCAAGACCACTTTGGTGGACAAGATGCTTTTGGCAGGCCAGTTATTCAAGGATCACGAGAAGCCAACCGATTTGATTCTCGACAACAACGACCTTGAAAGAGAAAGAGGTATAACAATCGTTTCTAAGAACGTTTCTATCCGATACAAAGACTACAAAATCAACATCATAGATACTCCGGGCCACTCCGACTTCGGTGGTGAGGTGGAGCGTGTGCTCAACATGGCCGACGGCGTGCTCCTTTTGGTCGATGCGTTTGAAGGCCCAATGCCTCAAACTCGTTTCGTGCTCCAAAAGGCATTGCAAATCGGATTGAAGCCAATCGTTGTCATCAACAAGGTAGACAAGCCTAACTGCCGCCCTGACGAGGTACAAGAAGAGGTGTTCGACTTGATGTTCAACCTCGACGCGACAGAAGAGCAATTGGACTTCCCAACCATCTATGGTTCAGCCAAGAACAACTGGATGTCTGACGACTGGAAGAAGCCTCGCGAAAATGATATCACGCCTGTACTCGACGCCATCATCAAACACATTCCGGAGCCTGAGTATTTGGAGGGAACTCCTCAAATGTTGGTTACTTCGCTCGACTTCTCTGCGTACGTTGGTCGTATCGCCATCGGTCGCGTACACCGCGGCTCGTTGAAAGAGAACCAAGACGTTGCATTGGTGAAGAGAGACGGTTCAATCGTAAAGTCAAGAATCAAGGAGTTGCACGTATTCGAAGGATTCGGCCGTGCAAAAGTACAAGAGGCTCACTGCGGCGAGATTTGTGCTGTCGTTGGTATCGAAGGTTTCGAAATCGGAGATTCAATCTGTAGTTTGGAGAATCCAGAGCCGTTGCCACCAATCGCTATCGACGAGCCAACCATGAGCATGGTGTTCGCCATCAACGACTCTCCATTCTTCGGCAAGGAAGGAAAATACGTCACTTCAAGACATATCAACGATCGTTTGGAGAAAGAGTTGGACCGCAACTTGGCACTCCGCGTCAAGAAAGATCCAACGGATGACAAATGGACCGTATTCGGTCGTGGCGTGCTCCACTTGTCCGTACTTATCGAAACTATGCGTCGAGAGGGTTACGAGTTGCAAGTAGGTCAACCTCAAGTTATCATCAAAGAGATTGACGGTGTAAAATGCGAGCCTGTCGAACAACTCACCATCGACCTTCCTGACGAAGTTTCCGGTAAGATCATCGAGATGGTCGCAACCCGTAAGGGCGACATGGTCTCTATGGAGAGAAAGGGCGACCGCGTACACTTGGAATTCAACATCCCTTCAAGAGGTATCATCGGATTGCGTACCAACGTTTTGACCGCATCTGCAGGAGAGGCAGTAATGGCACACCGCTTCCTCGAATATCAACCATACAAGGGCGAGATTGAGCGTAGAGCAAACGGTTCAATGATTGCCATGGAAAGCGGTACAGCTTTCGCATACGCATTGGACAAGCTTCAAGACCGCGGTAAGTTCTTCATCTTCCCTCAAGACGAGGTATATGCAGGACAAGTTGTCGGCGAGCACTCAAAGGATATCGACTTGGTGGTGAACGTAACAAAGGCTAAGCAGTTGACTAACATGCGTTCTAAGAGTTCAGACGACAAGGCAAGAATCATTCCTCCTGTAGTCTTCTCTTTGGAAGAGGCTTTGGAATACATCAAGGAGGATGAGTATGTTGAGGTTACGCCTAAGAGCATGCGTTTGAGAAAGATCATTCTCGACGAGAACGAGAGAAAGAAGGCTAACAGACAATAAGACTTTTCACAAATAAAATTCACAAACAAGGGAGGATGTCTAAAATGACATCCTCTTTTCTTTTAGACCGATAGTGTAAATAAGGAGATGGGGAACCTCCTTTCGAAAAAAGCACCGTCCAGAATTGTACTATAGGAGATTTGCGTTATATTTGCAAAGAAACCTAATTATCTGTTAAGGCAAAAGACATGGCAACTATCATAGCAAACCCAATATACAACTCTGTAATTAAGCAGACCTAAAGGAAAAGTTGGCCAACAAAGAAGATGAACGGGCCAACAAAAACGAAATTGTCGTCCTACAAAAAAAACAATTAGCCAAATCCATCAGTATATTCAGAGAACTTGGTTGGACTGAAACACTGAACATCTCAATAGATGATGTAAGTGCCCTATAGAGAATCTGTGACACATGACGCAAAGCAATGAAAATAGACATTCAAACCACAGCAGACGGTAGCCAAACATTGTTCGTGCCATCACTTGACGAACACTACCACTCCATCAAAGGTGCACTGACGGAGTCTTTACACATATTTATCAAGATGGGGTTGCAAGAGAGCAAGGCAGAAGAGCCTCGTATTTTAGAAATAGGGTTTGGAACCGGCTTGAACGCCTTGCTGACGGCAGGAGAGGCCGAGAAAGACCGAACCATCCGCTACACCACATTAGAGCGCTACCCTCTCTCTATGGAGCTTGTAGGCCAATTAGAATACCCCAAGTTAGTTGACGAGCATACGGCAAAATATTTCCTTCCTATCCATCGATGCAAGTGGAACGAATGGAACCAGATAACGGACAACTTCTATCTTCGCAAGATAGAATGCGACTTCACGAAATTGGAGATTAAAGAGAAATATGATGTCATCTATTTCGACGCATTTGCACCCGAAAAACAGCCAGAGATGTGGTCACAAGAGATTTTCAATGAAATGTATGATTGTCTTGACGAAAACGGAATACTCGTCACCTATTGTGCAAAAGGAGCCGTTAGACGAATGCTACAAGCAGCTGGATTCGAAGTGGAAAGGCTTGCTGGCCCTCCGGGAGGGAAACGCGAAATTTTGAGAGGGAAAAAAAATCGAATGAAGACTACCCCAAGACTCCCAATGCTGGAAGCGTGACACTTAACAAGTGTAGTCTGCAAGAACTATGTTATGAAACAGACAAAAACAAAAAAGGCTCCTTACTGAAGGAGCCCTATTTTGTTAGAATCAACTTATTAAAGTTTGTTGATCATCTTCGCCAACTTTGACTTCAAGTTGCTAGCCTTGTTCTTGTGGATAACGTTCTTCTTTGCCAACTTATCCAACATGCTTGAAACCTTAGGAAGTCTCTTCAAAGCATCTTCCTTGTCCTTAGTATTGCGGAGATCACGAACAGCGTTACGAGTAGTCTTTGCATAATATCTATTTTGCAAATTCTTTGTCTCAGTCTGTCTGATTCTCTTTACTGATGATTTGTGATTTGCCATCTCTTTTTAAATTCTTTTATTGTTAGTAGCCCATAGGAGAATCGAACTCCTCTTTCAAGAATGAAAATCTTGCGTCCTAGCCGATAGACGAATGGGCCATCCTTGTTTTGCAGTTGATCAACTTTCGTTTCTCATTTGCGTTGCAAAGGTATACACTATTGGGCAATCCTGCAAATAATAATGCAACTTTTTTGCTTTTATTTTTATTTTTTTTGTCAAGTCGTTAATTTCCAACGATATTCCATCCAGTTGACTGCATTCTTGATTTCTCGCCAAGGTATCCGCCATGATGTCTCTTTGCGTATTCCTCACTTGTGAAACCAATTTTTTTCATGGTACCAACCACCAAAACATCGCCGATAACTGTCATTACCGTGGTCGAAGTAGTAGGAGTCAAGCCCAAAGTGCACACCTCCTTAGGTTTTCCTGTAGGCAAGCACACGTCTGCTTCTTTCGCCAACAGACTCTTTTCGTCACCCGTAATGACAATAAATTTGACATTAGGGCGCAAGCCACGAGCCAACGAAACCAACTCCACTATCTCACGAGTCTTTCCTGAGTTAGATATCAACAACATGACGTCGTTCTCTTGCAAAATGCCCAAATCTCCATGCTGAGCTTCACTCGGATGAAGGAATACGGACGGAGTTCCGGTAGAACTAAAAGTTGTGGAAATATTCAAGGCTATCTGCCCAGCCTTTCCCATTCCACTCGTCACCAACTTCCCTCCACGCTTATGCACTTGCGTAATAATCAAATCTATTGCCTTCTCATAGCGATCATTAACAGGAATATTAAGCACTGCTTCCGCCTCATGCTTCAAGATGGCTTTTATCTCTTCTATCATAATATTTCCGAATTAAATTCTGACTTATAGTAGCCATGCAGTGCTCAGAGAACACCGTGCGACCTTGTATTTTTGCCAAAGATATTAAAATTTTATTTAGATGAAGCATTTCCGCCCTCACAAATCATCAAAAACGATTTTAGTCAAGTCTAACCCCACCGAGAGAGGGATTCTCCTTTACCTACAATTTCCCATTGCGAGCACACTCCCGAAGTTCCGACTGTATCGCGGCCAAAGAATCTACCACAGCAAATCTGGAACGATATTCCACTGGCGTGAACCGACGATTAAACGCATTCTCCATCTGCAACTTAATAGGTTCGTAAAAACCATCTATATTAAACATTATCACCTTTTTCTCGTGACATCCGACTTGCCCAGAAGCGATGACATGAAAGACCTCGTCCAACGTACCAAATCCACCTGGAAGGGCAATAAAGACATCAGCCCTCTTCATCATCTCATTCTTACGTTCGATCATATCTACCGTCAGGACCAAATCATCGGCGTACGAACTGGCCAATCCATGATCATACATAAAACGAGGAAGAATGCCCACCGTTTCACCGCCAACTTCTTTCACACTACGTGCGATGCACTCCATCAAGCCCTGGGCAGTCCCTCCATATAATATAGAGTGACCATTCTCTCCTATCCAACGACCAAGTGCAGTCGTCTGCTCATAATACATGGGGGCTAAATTGTCACTAGCCGAACAAAACACACCTATCTTCATCTGACTATATAATTTTAGATTCAACAAACTGCTTAAAGACGCCCTCTTCGCTAAAAGACCTCTCCTTTGCAAATAAAGATACAAATCTTAATTGTCAAATCACAATCTACAGACCACATTCTATACCCACAACATACACTTAGTCCAAAAAAGGCTTTTGAAACTTGTCGGCTATGGCGTTTTTGGTTAATTTCGCAGAAAATTCAGTAAAAGAAGAAAAAATGGCAGACTACAAATGCGAAAAGGTGCTTCCTTACGACAATCAAAACGGGAAGGCTGAACAAGTTGAACAAATGTTCGACAACATTGCAGGACAATATGATCCAATGAATAGGCTCATGTCGCTCGGCAACGACCGTATTTGGAGAAAAAAAGCCATTGACACACTGAAAAGCATCGCCCCAAAATCCATCTTGGATGTGGCAACGGGCACTGGCGACTTTGCAATCGCAGCGCAAAAAGAGTTGAAGCCCAAGGAGATGATTGGAATTGACCTTTCCGAAAACATGTTGGAAGTGGGAAGAAAGAAAATCTCGGAAATGGGGCTGGCAAACGCCATCACACTACAAAAAGGCGACTCAACAGCTTTAGAATTTGAGGATGGCAGATTTGACGCCGTCACAGTCGCTTTTGGAGTAAGGAATTTCGAAAGCCTACAAAAAGGGCTTTCCGAAATCAACCGCGTGCTTCGTCAAGGTGGAGCTGCCGCCATTCTCGAATTATCGGAGCCAACCAATCCAATCTACAAACTTGGATACAAATTTTACACAGGCTGCATCATTCCAATATTCGCAAAACTCATGTCGAAAGACACCAGAGCATACAGTTATCTCCCCGACTCCATCGAGGCCTTCCCAGAAGGAGAAGAGATGAAGAAACTTTTGCTTAAATGTGGATTCTCACAAGTCACAATCAAAAAATTCACATTCGGCACCTGTTCTTTTTATTACGCCATAAAATAATCGCACAATAGGCTGCAATTCATTTGCTTTAAAGCAAAACATTGCTTATATTTGATAATAGGGCTCTCATCGAGAGATATTTTAATATTTACCATCATGAAAATATTGGTAACAGGAGCCTCTGGCTTCATTGGCAGTTTCATCGTAGAAACTGCTATTGGCAAAGGTTTTGAAACTTGGGCTGGTCTTCGTGCTTCGAGCAGCCGCAAATACTTGCCATTCGATTCTCTAAAATCCATCAACCTCTGCTACTCCGACAAGGAGAAGATGAAGGAACAATTGGTTAAACAAAGGGAGGGAAATGGCAAATGGGACGTTATCGTCCATAACATGGGACTCACCAAAAGCGACGACAAAGATGGTTTTGACCGTGTAAACTACAGATACACCAAAAATTTCATCGAAGCGCTCATCGAAACAGAGATGCAACCCGAGCAGTTTGTCTATATGAGTAGCCTCTCCGCTTTCGGCCCTGGAGACCCGGAAGGGAAGTCGGAAATCAAGCCAACAGACACTCCGACGCCCAACACTCTTTACGGAAAAAGCAAATTAAAGACCGAGGAATTCCTCCGCTCCCTCAATGGATTCAACTACACCATTATGCGTCCAACTGGCGTGTACGGACCAAGGGAGAAGGACTATTTCGTAATGTTACAGACGTTGAAACGACACATCAACCCCGCCATCGGATTCAAGCCTCAATACATCACATTTATCTATGTAAAAGATTTGGTGAAAGCTATCTTCCTCGCCATAGAGAAGAAGGCTTATGGGAAAGCTTACTTCGTAGCGGACGGCGACGTTTGGACTTCCGACGAATATGCCAACCTCGCAAAAGAGGAACTTGGCGTCAAGTTCGCCTTGCCCATCAAAGTTCCTTGTTGCTTAGTCAAGGCCATCGCCTACACGCTCGACACGGTTTGTGGTTGGTTCGGCAAAACGCCTACCCTCAACAAAGACAAATACAACATTCTGTCGGCTCTTAATTGGAAATGCGACGTCAAACCTCTCCAAGATGATTTAGGTTTCAAGGCCGACTATCCTCTCCAACGTGGATTGAGGGAATGCATCGAATGGTATAGGGAGGATGGATGGATATAGAGAATTGAGAATTGAGAATTAATTACAAAATTATTTTATCACACAAACAAAGGGATATCAAATTGGACTTGAGCCCAAATATTGTCCGAGAAGGACTCCCCTCTAATTATTAAGGTGACCTCTATAAATTGATTTCGAGGAATTTTTGATTTTTTTCATCAGATTGCTGAGCAGCGTGAGCACTATAACTGACTATCAAACAACAAGATGTAAAAAAAATCACTTATTACTAAAAATTTAAAAACGGGGAATTTATAGAGACCACCTTAACTTATCACACAATTATAGACAATCAGCATTATAAAGATTGGCACAACTCTAATTTTATGAATGGTAAATCCTTGGTTGCTTTTATGTAAGTTATCATTCATAAATAGAGAAACAATTAGTTTTTTGAACCAAAAGATTCCTACGAAAAGGAATCACAACTGACACAAAATGAATCGAAATTTGAATATCAAGCGAATTGTTCTGCTTGTGGCGGCAACACTTCTCTATAGTCTAACATACGCAGCAGGTCCTGCCACGGAAGACAAGGACGGAGTGCCGCTTTGGAGTTATTTAGGAGCAGAATCACCCAACATGCCAATCCTTTATCACACAAGAGATGGCGTCTCAAAACCTGCTGCATTCGGCATCGAATACAAAAAAGGAAAAACTGTTCTCCAAGAACAAATTGTCAAGAACTTTTGGAAACAATACAATGGTTATTGCGATTCCATGCACATCAAGATATTTTACTGCATCCTATTCGAAGAGAATTTAAGAATCGAGGAAATTCGTTTCCTCAAAACTGGATTGGTCGGCCGATTCGTTGACGAAATGGAGAAATGTGGATACTTCGACATCTTAGAGAAAGAAATTGCTAACACCAAAGGGAAATGGGAACGTAAAAATAAAGAAGACAGGCACATTCCCACCTTCGTCTATTTCGGATGGGTTAATTTGTGACCAGAAACAGGCTCAAGAAAAACAAAGGGCCCTGCCGAACTTTAAATCCGACAGGGCCGCTTGCTATACCTTCGTAAGAATGTTCTACTTATCAAGAATACGTTTGGCATTCTTCTTTACGCTTCTACGAGCATAAATCAATTGAGCACGAAGAAGCAACTCCATATTGAACGGGCGACCAACAATCACCTTCAAAGCATCAGGCACAACGCGCACATGAATCTCCGCGTCCATCTGCACAGGATCGCCATCGATATGGAACTCTCCTGGTTCTTGTCTTACCAGCGTCACTTCTGGCGTTTGTATCGTAGAAATATGTTTGCTTTTGTCTATCTCCTTTCTAAAAAGTCGCAATGCCAACAACGGAATAGCAAACACGGAGAATGGCTTCAAGATGCAGACATCTATCAATCCATCGGAAGTGCTGGCCTGAGGTGCGATAAAAGCATTGTTGCCATATTGAGAAGCATTGGCGAACGTAACCAAAAATGCTTGTTGGGAAATCCTAAACGAAGTGCTTTTTAACGTATAAACATATGGTTTATACTTGATAAACTCCGAGCATATTGTCTTCAGATAGGTCAAGAATCCTCGCTTACCTTGCACTGCAAAACGATGACTCACATGAGCGTCAAATCCTGTTCCACAAGTACAGAAAAACTTTTTGTCGTTCGCCATGCCATAGTCGATACGCTTGACTATATGCTTGTTGATTTGACGCAAGGCCTTTTGCGGCACCATCGAAATAGACAAGTGGCGCGCCAATCCGTTACCCGATCCAAATGGCACAATTCCGAAGCAAGTCTCCGTCTCCGTCAATTCGGAAGCCACCTCGTTCATTGTGCCGTCTCCGCCACAGGCTATAACATAGTCGAAATGTTCTTCCACAAACCTTCTTGCCAATTCACGCCCATGCCCTGCATATTCGGTTTTGACAATAGTAACGTCGAACTTCTCCTCGCTGATAGTCTTCCTGATCAAATCTGGCAATGCAGCCTTGCTGTTCGTACCCGACTTAGGATTAATTATGAATGCTATTTTAGCCTTACTCATCAACTGCAAATTTTTGTGCGACAAATATACGATTTTTTTAGATTTTAATATACTTTTGTTCACCTACTGTTGGCAACTGTTTTGTTTGCAAGAACAAGTGCTGACAATAGCATTTAAGTATTTACCATTCAACAATATATCATTATGAAAGAAGCATTGCTACAGTATATCTGGCAATACAAAATGTTTTGTGCGACCAACCTTCACACCACAGAAGGCGCCCCCCTCGAAATCATCGATTATGGGAAAAAGAACGACAACGCCGGCCCCGATTTCTTCAATGCGAAAGTAAAAATCGGCGAGACTTTATGGGCGGGAAATGTTGAAATCCACATTCAATCATCCGATTGGCTACGACACAAACACGACAAAGACAGCCGTTACGACAATGTGATTCTCCATGTGGTGCACGAACACGACAAGGAGATTACCAGGCAAGACGGCGTCCGCATTCCCACCCTGATAATCCAGCCAAATCAAGCCTTGATTGAACGATACGAACAGATGACCCAGGGCAGCCAACTGACTTTCTGTTCAAAGTATTGGGGAAATTTGCCCAACGGATTTCTCCGACTATACATGAGTCAATTAGTGACGGAACGATTATGCAGGAAATCGACAGAGATAATTGAGAAATCGAAACTGTTGAACGGAGATTGGGAGGAGACACTTTATGTGACCTTGGCCACCGCTTTCGGGCAAGGCACCAACGCTTTCCCTTTCGAGAAATTGAGTCTGTCCCTCCCCTTGAGACTAATTTCCAAACAGCATGACAGCCTCACGCAAATAGAAGCCATGCTATTCGGACAAGCCGGACTCTTGTGCGAAACACCCACCGACGACTACGAAAAAAGTCTCAAACAAGAATATGACTTTCTAAAAAACAAATTTGGACTAAAGTGCATAGACAAAGACTTGTGGATCTACGCAAGGATGCGGCCAGCCAACTTTCCGCACATCAAGATTGCTCAATTAGCCCAACTACTTCACAAGCATCAAAACCTTTTTTCTGCCATTCTTTCTGCGAAAAACAATCATGAACTAAGGTCTCTTTTTGAAGTCGAAACCTCGCCTTATTGGGAAACTCACTACTCGTTCAACGCCGCCTCCATCCGGAAGAAAAAGAAATTAGGCGACACAAGCATAGACCTTCTAATCATCAACTTAGTGGCCCCACTGCTGTTTGCCTACGCACAAAAAAGAGAATTGCCCGACCTAATGGAGCGAGCAACCGAGCTTTTAGAAAACACGAAATCCGAAAAGAACAACATCATCACCCAATGGCAAACATTAGGCATTGAATGCAAGAGTGCCTATGACACGCAAGCTATGCTCGAACTCAGAAAACGTTACTGCAACGAAAAGAATTGTCTTCGCTGTGGCATAGCTCATCAAGTGCTTCAAAAGAGCATAAAGTAAAACAAACGATGCATTAGCCATTCATTTATAGAATTTAAAATAGTGACAACAAACAAAAAAGGACGGTGAGCAATAAAACTGCCCCCGTCCTTTTAGCCTACAACTATATTTTTCAGAAGTTGATGGAGAAATTGTAGGACGACGTACGCCCATTCCCATCGTTGAACAAAGTGGTCAAACCATAATAGTAGCTTGCGTTGATGGAGAATTTATTGAGCAAACGAATAGATGTGCCGCCCGTCAAGCCAGCCTGACTGCGATTAACATCCACACCCGAATCTAAATTTGTGTCTGTAACCGAAAGAAACTGCTCGAATTCCACACCTCCATATAACTTCATGCCAATAACTTCATTGTTGAACAAATCATAGCCCACCGTTACAGGCAATGCTATCGAGGTCGATTTAAAACCACCCCCGTCGGCCCTATATTCGCCCCACTTCACATCAATGGCAGGATAGATATACAAGCGATTCTTCTCGTCGAGATAAAACCTATAACCAGTACCCACATAACCCGAATAACTTTGACGGCCATCCACGTTGTGAACCTCCATACCTCCGTGAGCATTGTTAATCAACTGCTTCACAATATCCTTGCCGTCGCTTTTTGCAGACGCAGAGAAATACGGCAAAGAGAAAACCGCCAAAAATATATACTTCAAAAACGTCTTAAGTTTCATATTGTTCAGAATTTAGAAGATTACCATTTTTTCACGAATCGAGGCAACAAAGCTTTTGCCAAGAAATATCCAGCAACAGCACCCAAAGAGTCGGCCAAAAAATCCGCCCATTCGCCAGAACGAGGAGGGAAGAAATTCTCTTGAAGGATTTCTATCAAGCCACCATATATAACAGGAAAAACAATCGCCATGAAAATCATCCTTTTAGAATTGAAAGGGACGTTCAAACGATAATGATCCATACAAAGAGCCGCCGCGAAGCCCAAATACATAAGGAAATGGACCACCTTGTCTATTCCTTCAAACTTCGGAACATCATCCACCGGCAATGTCCGTGCAATGCACAAATAAAAGATCGTTATTCCCACGACACATGACAATCCATAGAAACGGAAAAAACGCAACATATCTAAAGCTGTTTAGTTATTATTTATCAAAATATAAACTCGTTGACTACCGAAGCCACACCATCCTCATCATTGGTCAATGTCACATAATCAGCATGTTCTTTGACGATAGGCTGAGCATTTCCCATAGCCACGCCCAAACCTGCATATTTGATCATAGACAAATCATTAAAGCCATCGCCGCAAGCGATCATATCCTCCTTGCTCATGCCGAGATGAGCGAGCAACTTACCCAAAGAGTAAGCCTTGTCGATATTTTGTGGCATTATTTCCAAAAAGAAAGGCTCGGAACGATAAACATTCAAACGGTCTCCAAAGGCGGCATTCACCTCTTTCTCCACTTTGGCAAGATAGTCGCCCTCGCCCACCATTAAACATTTTGGGACAGGATCGACCACCGTCTCCACAAAGTTGTCCACCTTACGGACAGGCATCTGGTTGATACGCGCCTCAATCTCCACATATTCATCATCCACGATTTCGGTCACGATATCATCGCCTTGGTACGAAAGGATGGGGAGGCCGTATTTTTTAGAAGCATCGTATAGGGAAGAGACCTCTTCCATCGGCAACTCCTTGCGATAAATCTCCTCTTTCGTTTCGTAGTTGGTCACGACTGCCCCATTAAACGACAAAACGTAACCACCGAAACGTGCCAATTCCAATTCGTCAGCGAAAGGCTTGATTCCTTGAGTTGGACGACCAGAAGCCAAAACGACTTTCACTCCCTTCTTTTGCGCATTGAGAAGAGCATTCTTGGTATTTGCCGTAATCTTCTTTTTTGAATTTGTGAGTGTGCCGTCAATATCGAGCACCAAAACTTTGTATGACATATTTCGAATACGCTAAGTTAACTTATGGTGCAAAGGTACAAAATATTTACAATTCGACCATTTACGATTCACTATTCAAAACGAAAAATGCTTTTTTTCAATCTATTAGGAGATTTGAATTTTCTATGTCCTACCATATTCGTCAATCAGAGTGTTTACTCATATAACAATAATGTAATGTTTTTGCCCAACTTTTATTATCTTTGCGTATTCTTAAAATTTAAACATCCGAAAAATGAAAACAGTTGTCAGCGGCATACGCTCCACAGGTAACCTTCATTTGGGCAACTACTACGGAGCTCTTCGCAATTTCATAAGAATGCAGGAGAACAACAGATGTTTCTTCTTCATCGCAGACTATCACTCACTCACCACTCATCCAGACCCTAACGATTTGTTTCCTCATGTGAAGAGTGTGTTGACTGAATATTTGGCGGCAGGATTGGACCCTGAGAAATCCACTATTTTCATTCAAAGTGATGTGCCTGAGGTGGTTGAGCTCTACTTGATGCTCAATATGCATGCTTATTTGGGCGAGTTGGAGAAGACCTCTTCTTTCAAGGACAAGGCCCGCAAGCAACCTCAAAACGTCAACGCCGGATTGCTCACCTACCCTACTCTAATGGCTGCCGACATCTTGCTTCACAATGCCGACGAGGTGCCTGTAGGCAAAGACCAAGAGCAACACTTGGAGATGACGAGAAACTTCGCAAAACGTTTCAACAACTTCTATAAGGTCGATTATTTCAAAGAGCCCGTTGCCTATAGTGATGGCACACAAATGATAAAGATTCCAGGATTGGACGGAAGTGGAAAGATGGGTAAATCTGAAGGCAACTGCATCTACTTGAACGACGACCCTAAAGTAATCGAGAAGAAAGTAAAGAAGGCTTTGACCGATGCAGGTCCGACAGAGCCTAACTCAGTCAAGCCCGAGTGCATCGAGAACTTGTTTACCATCATGAAGGTCGTTTCTGCACCAGAGACAGTGGCTTATTTCGACGAACTATGGAACAAGTGCGAGATTCGTTACGGCGACTTCAAGAAGCAATTGGCTGCCGACATCATTGCTGCGACAGATCCTATCCGTGAACGCATCCGCGAGATTGACGCCAACCCTGAAATTCTCCGTCGTGCTGTATCACTCGGAAAAGAGAAGGCAAGAGAGAGCGCCAGCAAAACGATTCGCGAAGTACGCGAAATCATGGGTTTCAGAAGTTTCTAACTGTAGAATCAGCATAATACAAAAAAGGCTATCCATCGGAGGTCAAACCTCTTCGGATAGCCTTTCTTATATCTAAACTCCCAGTTAAGCCACGGGCAGAGCAGCCTCCAATTGGCTCAATTCGACAGGAAACTCCGTTCCTTTTCTCGTCTTGTTTACCTTCAACGGATATTTGCAAGTGTTCCAATCACTCGGACGACCGAAATATTCCCAAGATAGACGATTGGCTGACCATTCCGTCCATGTGTCGCTATGGCGGAACCACACATACTTTTTCTTCTGAGACTTCCAACAACTGAGAAGACTATCCTTCGCCACATGACGAAAGAAAGTCCAAAAGCCCCATTTCTTAAATTGCAGATAATGTCCAAATTCATGGAGCAAAAGATTCCTATCGGCAACAAAAGCGCTACCAACAATAATACCTAATCCAGGAATAAAGACAGAAGCACCACGTTTAAATTTCCACCTATTGAAAACGTGGACGTGGGCTTTTTGAAACACATCATCCAATTCCATAAGCAATTAAATAGCAAGGCCACCACATAAACACATCAAAACGAACTTGTTTTACAAGCTCTGCAAAAACAGGGTTTCATATGACAGCCTCAACTTTAGATTTCAACACGTTTTTATACTCGATTTTGATACATTAATTTCATCTTTTCTTCTTGAAGAAAGAACGGACCATCTCCGCACATTCTTCGGCAAGCACGCCACTTACCACTTCACATTTGGGATGCAAGGCCTGCGGCGCAAATTCCGAATAACCTCTTTTAGGATCGTCGGTGCCATAAACCAAACGAGACAACTGAGCCCATCCCAACGCTCCTGCACACATAACGCAAGGTTCAACCGTCACATAAAGTGTACACTCCGTCAGATACTTTCCTCCAAGATAATCGGCAGCCATCGTAATGGCTTGCATCTCCGCATGGGCGGTCACATCATTCAATGTTTCCACCAAATTATATGCCCGAGCAATAATTCTATTTTTGCACACCACCACAGCACCAATAGGCACTTCACCTTTTGATTCTGCCATCTTGGCCTCTGCAATAGCCTGCTTCATGAAATATGCGTCATCCATAAGCTATCGCATCTCCTCTTCACTAAACAAAGTGGGAGCATCCGACTCGAACTGCTTCAAAACGGTAACAATTATCGTTTCTCGCAGCCACTTCGTCTTATTCGTTATCTTATATTTGTCATAGAAGCGATTAAGAACAGCCATCTCCTTGTCATTCAAAGAGATAACAACTCTATTACACCTAACCATCTTCATTGGCTTAGGTGTCTCTTTCTTATTTTTGTTCTTTTTCACTGCCATTAGGGCAAAGATAATAAGAAATCGTTGTTTCGTCCATTTTTTAGTTGCCAATTCGACATATATCACTATTTTTGTGACATATATAAATAATTATCTGTTTTATTTAGCAAAATCGCATATGGCAGAACACAATGACCTTGGCAATCAAGGAGAAGATTTAGCAATTGAATTTTTAGTGAGAAAAGGCTACAAGATCCGTCATAGGAATTGGATTTCAGGCAAAAAAGAGATAGACATTATTGCAGAAGATGGCGACAATCTTGTGATTGTAGAAGTAAAGACAAGAAGCACGGAGAATTTCGAGCATCCTCAAGAAGCCATCACCAATGGTAAAATCAGGAATCTTGTCAGTGCGGCAGAAGAGTACATCTTCCAGTTTGACATCATGTTGGAAACGCGATTCGACATCGTATCCGTAATTCCACAAAGAGACGGCAGTTTCCGCATCGAACACGTTGAGGACGCATTCCTACCGCCAGTAAACTAGGCTTAGACCCCACTCAGCAAGATTTAGAATTGAATCTTCAATTGAGGGTCAATCAACGTAAAAGACATTCTGTGATGTTCAGTAGGACCGAGTTCTTCTATCGCAGCACGATGCTCCTTGGTTGGATAGCCTTTGTTTTTAGCCCATTTGTAGGCAGGATATTGTTCGGCGATTTCATTCATGTAATCGTCTCGATAAGTCTTTGCCAAAATAGAAGCTGCGGCAATAGAGAGATACTTGCCATCCCCTTTCACCACACATTGATGAGGGACATCGCCATATTTACGAAAACGATTGCCATCAATAATCAAATGTTCTGGGCGAATAGAGAGTTGGTCTATAGCCCTATGCATTGCCAAAAAGGAAGCCCAAAGAATATTGATTTCATCAATCTCCTTTGGGGAGACAATGCCCACTGCATAGGCCAAAGCTTTCTCTTCGATAATAGGACGCAAAGCGTAACGTTTCTTCTCCGACAACTGTTTGGAATCATTCAATTCCGGACATTCAAAGTCGGGAGGGAGAATAACCGCTGCCGCAAAGACAGGACCAGCCAGACAACCTCTGCCCGCCTCGTCACAACCCGCCTCAACCACACCTTCCTTCAAGAAAGGCAACAATGGAGCATGTTCTTTTCCCATCATCAATAGATTAAAGAGGTCAAAATTCTACCGACCATACCCAACGACGAGGAATTGATATTCTCAGGCGTATCGTTCATCGTATGCCATGTAGTTGGGAAGCCTCGATCAGCATTGAAATCTATAATGTCGGCAGTTGGAATGCCAGCCCAAATATTCACATAGTAGTGGTCGTCCATAATCATGCCCTCTTCACGAGGAATGAAATATTTGCCATACCCCATCTCTTGAGCACGGCTCCAAACTCTTGAAGCCGCTGAATATGCATATCTTGCGGTCACTTTATCAATGAAGAAGGTCGGATCATTACCGCCTACCATATCCAATAGCACTCCATATTTAGGTTTCACCTTATAATGCGTATGCTTCGACCAAAATTGAGATCCCAAACACCAATCATTTTCCACCTCTTTCTTAAAGAAATAGGGAGCACCATAATCCTCCGCATCCAAGAATACGATATCCACACCCATTTTAGGTTCTTTCTGCTGCATGACGCGAGCCAACTCCAACAAAACGCCCACGCCGCTGGCTCCATCATTAGCACCCATAACCGGCTTTCTATGGTTTGCCTCATTCGGATCATGGTCACAATACGGGCGACTGTCCCAATGCGAGAAGAAGATGACACGATTCTCTTTTTCAGGAAAGAATGTTCCAATGATGTTATTGGCATTTAGTCTTGTTCCGTCATAAGCAGTCACCGTCGTTTTTTGTTCCGTCACCTCAGCCCCCAATCGTTTCAACTCGGAAGAGAGGTAAGATGCACACGCCTCGTGAGGTGCGGAATTCGGCACACGAGCACCAAAATCACATTGTTTTTTAACAAATGAGTAAGCCGAATCTTGATTAAACATATTCGCCTCTTCACAAGTATAAGCACGAGCCTCAACCGGTGTATTAGCAACCTCCGTTTTTTGTTCTCCACGACAAGCGACCACCCCAAAAGCAATCGCCAAAAATGCATATATTTTCATTTCACTTGAATTCTTGATTTAACCACAAATCTAACAATTTTTTGGAGGAAATAGATTCCTATTGATAGGTATTTAAAACTGTTTTTGGAAAACATTTAATTGATTCGACCATATTCACAAAACCTTTTGTTACTTTTGCATTATAAAAAGGAATCGGTAAATGCCGAATAGTCAGATTATAAGTTTATGAAAACAGCAATTTTCCCCGGCAGTTTTGACCCCTTCACCATTGGTCACTACTCGGTTGTAAACAGAGCACTTACTTTTATTGACAATATCATCATCGGAATCGGTGTAAACGAAGCGAAGAAAACACTTTTCTCTTTGGACAAGAGAATCGAGCTTATCAACAAGGTTTTCGAAGGAGAGCCCCGTGTGACTGTCAAGAGTTACGACTCGTTGACCATCGACTTTGCCAAAGAGGTTGGCGCAGACATCATTTTGAGAGGCATTCGCTCTATCGCCGACTTTGAATATGAAAAGACCATTGCCGACGCCAACCGTCGTTTGTCGGGAATAGACACAATCCTTCTCTTCACAGAACCTCAACACTCATTCATCAGTTCAACTGTGCTACGCGACGTGTTGAAATATGGCAAAGACGTACAAAGTTTCTTGCCTCCTCATGTGACAATCAAAGATTTAAGGTAACCTCTAAAAACTCTACACTTATTATATTCAATGAATTTTCAGCCATACTGGGAAGCTTTGCACAATGCAACAATGCTTTCTTTATGTTGTTTTTAGCGGTAAGCTTACACAGGATATCATTTAATTCAAAAAACACAAATATCCTCCTGTCAGAAATATTTGTGTTTTCATTTTTCATATACTACTAGGACACATACTAACAATTTACATATTTCGTATTTTATTGAAATATAAAATCTTAAATCTCTTTGCGATACATTTGGGGGAAATGTGCAAGGAGGACCATCATCATCGATACGCCCCCTTTATTTATCTTTTCAATTTCGGGCAGTCTTCAAAAGCATTCTCCCAGACCCTTGTCTGACTCGCGAGATTGACGGATGTCAAATTCCCGCAATCTTTGAACGCCTCATACCAAATGTTGCGTATAGTCTCAGGAAGAACAACCGTAGATAGTGCCTTGCAACCAGAGAACGTTCCTGAGTTGATGTTACGAATGCCATTAAAACAAATAAAAGGTTTCTTTGAAACATGAATCTGTTATTATAATGTTTTTTCAAATTAGAAAACCACAGCAAATAATCTGACCGTTAGAAATTTCTCTATTGGTCATCGGTGTAATAAATCACAAATAACCCACAAGTCCTTATCCTCCGTCTCAACTTTCTTTATGAGTAAAACTCCCACATGTATCAAAGATAGAATAAAAACCGAAACCTCCACTCCATCCAATGAAAACATTTGATTTTTCTGAGACAAAATCAAAAACCACTCGAAATATATCTATAGCGGACATCTTGAATGTTTAACTTACATCTTAATAGTTCTATTTTTCAAAAGTAGAGTCTTTATACACCCTCATACTTTGACGAAACTAATCTCTTACCTTCACCTTAATCAAAACATCTTCATTGGATAGCGATTGTAAGAAGAGTACTTGATACGATTTATAGAATGACAACTGGTCCCTAGCTGGAGTTTCTCCATCCAAATCGACTTCTCCTATAATTTGGCCCAGCACATTGAACACAAGGAATCTGCCACTAAGCACCTTCTCCCTAACCAAGACTTCTACAGGAAGAGACTGCGTGCATCCCTTGCTCGACTCCACCTCTAATCTTAGATACATAGTGGTTGTAACGTCCGTATTAAAAGAAGTATGCCAAGCATGAATGGCTGCCGTATCTGATAAATTCTCCGCATAGAAACCTCCCAAAAGTTGATCTTCAGAGTACCATTTTTCCACAGCCACATCTGCACCATTATCAACAAGAGAGTAATTCATTGTAAATATTTCACCCGAATAGACCTCCTTCGAAGGCACAACCAACTGAGGATTTGGATTAGCAGAGATGACGAGATAGGTCTCGTTCGAGCAACCATTTCTAACCGCTGTCAATTTAACCGTATCATTTTGACCAACCAACATTTCATTGGAGTTGTATGTCGCATAATCACTCAGCACCTGATCGTTCCAAGCATACAAAACACCCGCATCTTGACCATCAGCCTCCAACATGGCCACTGAACCTTCACACACCTCTATATCACCCGTATAAGCCAATTCAGGCTTTGCGATAACAATAACGGTATGAGTCTCATAACTCTTGCAATAACCATTATCGGCCTCAACATAAAGAGTTGCCGTATCTTGTACGTCAGCCAAAAGATAAGTATCAGCATTCGACAAAGGAGCCAACTCTTTATTTATTTCTGGATTTTCATCATACCACTTATAGGTCAAGTTTAATCCACCGACAGCCTTCAAAGACGCTTCCGATCCCATACAGATTTCATCCACGCCCTCAATTTCAAACGAAGGCAATTCATATACAGAAACCTTCACTATAGAATCAAAAGAACAATTCATATCTTCGGTTGAAACCACACTTAACAGGAATTGATAATCACCACCCTCGTTCAACGTCATGCTCAAATCAGCATCATATTCGTTGCCTTGTTCATCTTTCCAATAATAGGAAACAAACGGAGCATCTACCGTTGCAGACAAATTCAAAGTCGAGTTCTGACAAATTTCAAGACTACCATCCACCGTAATGACAGGTTTGGTGACAGCAGTAATTGTCATTTCTGTTGGGATAGAAGACTCACATCCGTTTACACCACGAGGATAAATATACAAAGTGCTCTCCTCCTGCGTTGGCGTAAGAATACACTCTGCAACACTCTTATGTTCTTCATCGCCATATTTGAATGTATAATCTAAAACATTCTCATTAGCCTTGGGGCGAATCGAAACTGGCACGTCCATGCAAGCCTTCAGATCTGAAACAAGAATCGTTGGATACTCTTTCGGTCTAACCGCGACGGTCGCACTGCCATAACAAGAGCCATCGAAAACAGTAACTGTATATTCCTTTTCTTCCTCTACCGAAGGGACTATAATCACATTGGATTCCTCACTACCCCAAGCATAAGAGAGAGTCTCTTGATCTCCAACAGCCTCCAACTCCACCGATTCTCCTCGACAAACTTCAACGACACCATCATTTGCAGCCGGCACACTAACCTTTGGTCGATCATTAACAGTCAATGGAATGATTTTCTCCGAAGATGAGCAACCATGCGAATCTTCAGCCTTCAAGACTAATTCATAAGCACCTGCGTCAAACAATGCCTCAAAGGTTTCACCCACTTCCGTAGGAGCACCCAAACGAGACCATGAATATTTCAAATCACCGTCACCCGCAACCTTTGTTGCCGACAAATGCAACGAATCACCCTCACACAATGTGGCATCGCCCACAAAATCCACATCTGGAGTGGCATAAACTGTTATCAGCGTATCCTTTTGAACTGAACAATTGTCTTTAACAGCCGTCAAATGGACAAGTGTAGATTGATTGTATTCAGCCTTATACGAGTCACCTTGAGCGACCATCACATCCGCTACACTCCAAACATATTGAGTTTTTTCCGAATCAAGAGATTTATCGGAAGCCGTCAAAGACAATTCTCGTCCGCCACAGATTGGCAAGTCATCACCCTTGATTTCCAGCATAGGCTTTTCCACAGGCACCACAGTCGTCTCTAACTTAGACTCACATTGATCTGCAAACAGAGCAGAGACAACAACCTTAGTTGGCATTGTCACAGAAGGGATGATCAACATAGAATCTGTAACTTCTTCATTCATATAATCATAATACCAACTCAATTTAGTCGTCTCTTCATCTGTATCAAAATGAGCCTCTAAAGTAGCGGGAGCACCAAAGCAAACCATCTGATCACCTTCTATCGACAACTTAGGCGTTGGCAGAACATTCACACCAACAATTTCATCATTGAGAGAAAAACAACCTTCCTCAGAAAGAGCTTTCACCTTAACATTCAAATTTCCAGTTTCCCAAACAGATTGGCTATAGACTTCTCCTACGACCGTATCATTCCAGAAATAATGATAATTTGCACGTTTCTCATTCGGCACAGCTTCCAAGTACAATTGTTCGCCTTGACATATCGTATATATGCCTTGCACATGGAACGAAGGAGCCTTCTTAACAGAAATAACCTTTTTTGCCATACCGATACAGCCATTAGAGGTTTCAACAAGAGCAGACACTATCTGGCTCTGTTCTGTCGGAACGAACGCAATGGTTGCACTTCGATTCGTCTCGTCCACATTCCACGAATAAACATACGATTCCACGACGTCCTTTTCATTATCCACCTTTGCCTCCAAATTTAAGATTTCCCCTTCACAGATGGAAGATTCTCCCAATATGGAAACAATAGGTTGTTCCAATACCTTTACTGTAACAGAATCCACACCCACACAATGCAAGCCAGATGTCTCTTGAACCTGAACTTTATATGTTTGAGTCTCACTCGCAATCAAAGATATCGACTTGCTTGTAGAATGATTATCATCATTCCATAGATAAGAGACTTCTCTATCAGACACTGCTGTTAGTTGGGCCGTATTGTCCTTACAAACCAACAAATCTCCTTCAATCTTCACCGCAGGCAAAGCCTCCGTCTCTACATCCACTTTTATTTCTGCCTGACAGCCATTTTCATCAACTCCCTTCAACACAAATGTTTTCGGTATAGTCACTTCCTTCACAAGAGGATTAACAGCCACTTTATCCCAATAGTAATCTTTAGCACCTACGCCAAGCAGTCGAACAGAATCACCCGCGCAAACATGCACATCTCCCTCTACAGAGAGTTGAGGCAACGCGTTCACTTTGACATTGACTATTTTTTCGGAAGAACAAACATCTTTAGTGGCCATGACAGAAATGACTGTATCCTTGCTTGGTACGAATGTTATCCTTGATTCCGTTGCTCCATTGTTCCACAACCATGTTGTAGAAGACAAGTTAGATGTTGCCCTCATTGAAACTGATTTTCCAGCGCAAACCACAGAATCACCCGAAATACCGATTTTAGGCACACTCATCGTAGAAATCGTTATTGATCCCACAGCAGAACAACCATGCTCGTCAACACCCGTAACTTTAATAGTTTGCTTAGCATCAATCTTGGCATCCAAATAATCCATGGTCGAAGAGTCGCTCCAAATATAAGAGACTGCACCTTGTGCCTGTAAATGGACAGTAGCCCCCTGGCAAACCTTCGTCTCTCCAACAATTTTCGGTTGATGACTTGGATAAACATCCACTACTTTCGACTTCTTCACTTGACAGCCATTCCCATCATACCCAATCAACGAATAAGATGTTCTTTTTTTGACCGTCACATCCCGATGGTCGAGAGCTGATGAATCACCCCACAAGTAGGCGACACAAGCATTTGAAACAGCAGACAAATGTGCTTCCGTTCCCATACATACAATAGTTGGGCCATCAATAGACAAATCTGGAGTAGCATAAACCTCCACAGGGACTTTGAGCGTATTCACACATCCGTTGTCGTCCGTTCCCGTCACTTTGTAAGTCTTTGTATTTGGTTTAGCCACCTCATAATGAGCATCTGTATGACCATCATTCAAGTTCCCCCAATAGTAGGAAGAGGCACCAGAGGCCGTCAGACTCAAAGATTCGTCTTTACATAGAGAAGTCTTTCCTTCTACACTCAACTCGGGTAACTGGTGAACAGTGATATTAATTGATTTTTCCGAAGAACACCCCTTTGTAGTTGCCACGACCTTAACAATTAAGCTACTATCCGGGTTCACGGAATATTTTGAAGAAGTACCACCATTGCTCCATTTCCACGTAGTTGAAGTGAGGTTTGATTTCGCAGCTAAAACTATTGACTTCCCTCTACAAATAACAGAATCACCACTGACAGAGATTTCAGGAAGCGGCTTTACCTTAATTTTATGAGAAGTTTCCCCTTTACAACCGAATTCATTCCAACCATAAAGGACTACCGTGCTTGTAGTGTCAATTCGGACAATCTTACTCTCTTGAGTAGATTGATCGTCCTGCCATTCGTATTTTGAAGCGCCTTGCCCCTGCAACGTCACCCTATCACCAGAGCATATAGTTTCTGGAGCATTCACCTTGACAACAGGAAGAGGGAGTACAGAAACCTCCACATCTATTGTTGAGCTACAACCGTTTGCATCAATACCAGTCAATTTTTCTATACGATTCGTAGTTACATTTTTCAAATTCAGCACAGCACCAGTCTCACCATTAGATGTCCACACATAAGAGTCCGCACCTTGTGCATGCAATATCAAATCTTCGCCAGAACAAACAATCGGATCTTCCGCAACGGAGATTGTTGGATTTTCGTGAACCATGAGTTGAATATCAAGTTTGGCGGAACAAGATAGGCCGTCCTCCTCATAAACGCCCTCTACCCACAACGTTTGATTAGCCTCAACATTAGTCAACACTATAGAAGATGCGACTTCCCCAGTTGACCAAAGCCAACTTGTTGCCGTCGGACTTGTAACTGACAAAGAGAGGGCTGAACCCGAACAAACTTCTTTATTTCCGACAACCTCCAAAATTGGCTGTTTAATAGCCTTTACAACCTTATGTTCTATAGTTTCACAACCATTCTCACCCACGGCTGTCAATTCAAAAGTTTGAGTTTCGTCTATTACGACATCAATAAAATCAGCAGAAGAACCGTTGCTCCATTTATAAACTACATTCTCATTCGATTTTGCAGTTAAACGAATCGTATCGCCCGCACATGCTACGGAAGGGCCCTCTATCGTCACCAAAGGAGAATCCCCCACTTTGATAGGGATTTCCATCTCGCTAACACAACCATTAGAATCCTTTCCTAACAACTTATAGGTTGATGTAACTGGGTTAGAATCGACCAAAACAGCCCCCCTCTTCTCGTCCTGGGCATTTTTCCAATCATAAGACGACGCTCCGGATGCCACCAACCTTAATTCGTCACCTTTACAAAGCATTGTATTTCCCTCTATTCTCAAATCTGGCAATGGCAGGAGTGATATATTCACTCTCTTCTCAGAAACACAACCACCGACTGCAGCAGAAACAGTCACCACGGTATCGACATCCATCTTTTGAGTGAATGTAGAAGAAGTTGCCCCGTCACTCCATTTCCAAACCGCTGCTTCAACAGTTGAAATTGCCTCAAGGAAGAGAGTATCCCCTTTACAAATTATAGAATCGCCATTCAAATAGATTTGAGGTGTAGGTTTTACTGACAAAGACTTTGTAGCTTCCCCTCGACAGCCATATTCATCCCAACCATGAAGCGTATAGGTGTTTGTAAAGAACACCTGAATTTCGTGTCGAGCATTTGTATCTCCGTTGTCTTGCCATTCATACCTAACACCACCCTCGCCTTGCAAGGCTATGAAATCCTCCTCACAAGCTAAATCAGGGCCTAAAATTGAAATTGTCGGAGAGGTTCTGACCGTAATAGGGACATCAATCGTTGCCTCGCAACCATTTTCGCCAACTCCCATCAATTTTTCCACTCGATCCTCTGTCACATTTTTCAAGATCAACTCGTAATTTTCTGTCCCGTTGGAAGCCCAAATATACGATTCTGCACCTTGAGCATGGAGAGTCAAATCTCCTTCCATACAGACATTCGGGTCCTCTCTTGTAGAGAGTGATGGAAGAGGAAGGACTTTAATCAAAACATTCTCCATTGACACGCATGCGACATCACCAACACGATAAGTACCCGACACACTCAACATTTGATCTTCAAGTACCTTTTCTATTGAAACATCGGAAGAAGTCTCACCTGTTGACCATCTCCAATCAGTTGCCGTAGAGCTTGAAACAGAGAGAGCAATAGAAGATCCCCAGCAAACAGATTTTTCCCCTTCGACATTTAAGACCGGCTTAGGAAGAAGATTTAATTCAACACTCGCAGTTGCAGAACAGCCATTTGCATCCAACCCTTTCACTTCATACGTTCGACCTTTAACCGCAACCTCATCGTGATAATTCAAGTTAGAACCATCACTCCATTCATAGGAGACACAATCATTTGACTTGGCAGATAACCGAACAATATCACCCTCACAAGCCAAGGTTGGACCTTGCAGTTCAAGAGTTGGCAATTCGTTCACCTTGATTTCAACATCTATTGAATTCGCACATTTATGAACATCCGTTCCCTTCAATGTATACACAGTAGACGTTGGATTCGCCACTTCCATCATCTCTCCCTTCGAGCCATTGCTCCAAACATAAGAGGAGGCTCCCCCCGCCTTTAATCGCAAGGTGTCAGACGCACAAATAATAGTGCGGCCCTCTATGCTCAATATAGGTAACGGACGAACCGTGATATTCACCGACTTTTCTGTCGTACACCTATTGCCTATTGCCCAAACTGTTGCGACCATGTTCTCTACCGGCTTCGCTTCAAACCTTGAAGTAGTATTATCATTGCTCCATTTCCATGTCACATTAGGCATTGTAGAAGTAGCGACAACAGACACAGACTCGCCTATACAAACAGAAGAATCTCCTTTAATATCGATGATTGGGGCAGACCTTGCCCAAACCTTTTTCGAAGACTCGCCTTTACATCCATACTCATCCCAACCATAAACTCTGTAAGTAGTAGTGGCATCCAAACGCACTTCACGATTTTCTCCCGTTGATTGATCATCCCATTCATACACAGAAGCCCCTTGGGCTCGCAAGGTTATCGTAGAGAGTTCACAGGCTTCGCTTGGAGCCACCAATCGAACAGACGGTTTCGGACGGACAGTGATTAATACGTCAAGTGTAGAACGACAACCATTAGCATCCGTACCTATCAATGTTTCCGTACGACTAACAGTCATTGATTGCAACCTAATTTCGTCACCAGACTTACCATTTGATTTCCATTCTAAACTTTCTGCACCTTGCGCATGAAGCGTAATATCATTGCCTGTACAAACGACCGGTTCTTCTTTCGTAGAAAGAACTGGTAGTTTCAAAACTGTAATCGGAATCATTTGTTCCTCCGTCTCATAGAAATCACCAACGGTTGTTTTTGCCTTAACATAAACCGTCACATTGGCCTTGGGTTGCAGTTCAATCTCCCTACCTGTTAGATCCAAGATTTGGTTACCCGCTTCGTCCACCACACGCCATGAGTAAGAATAACCCTCGTCACTTGCCACAAGGTTCACAACCGAACCCAAACAGACACGCGTAACACCATCCACCTTAAAGGAAGGCAAGATAAACAAGCTGTCTTCTACAACCGAGATATTTACATTCGAAAAATTCGGGTTAATGTTTCTAAAAGAACTTACAGTAAACGGCATACCATAGCTACCAACCGAAGTTCCCCGTGCTACAGAATCCTTTTCCCCACCGATGAATTCCAAATCGTACATGGTATATAACGAAGAACTACTCTCAAAATCATATCCTGAAACGACATGTTCCAAGCCATCGTATTTCAAAGTTTCCCCATGCTTAGAGATTACAACATTCACAACTACAGGACAAGGTTGAATCACCAAACTATCCTCTATGATTGAAATATTAACCTTCGGGAAATTCGGGTTTTGGTTTACAAATGATTTTGCAGTAAAAGACATGCCATAAACTCCTGTTTCCGTACCACTCGCCGTAGAATCAGCCGCAGTTCCAATAAATTTCAAATCTTTTATCGTGAATTTTGGATTAGAGCTTATAAAATCATAACCTGTAACCGAATGAACCGCTCCATCATAAGAGACGACAGAACCATGCTTAACAATCGTCACATTCACCTCGTCAGCTGTCACAACAACATAATGCTCTGCCGAATTAACACAGCCATTTTCATCAACGCCTCTCACAACAAAATTCGTATTTTCGCTAAGTTCTGCAGATAGCACTTGAGAGTGCAAACCCTCTGACGCATTCCAAGACCAATCCACAATCCTGTTGTTTGCAGAGAGAGCCGTCAATTTAACTACAGAACCAGCAACAACACTATCGGGTCCTTCGATAGTAATATTAGGCAATTGATTCACGTGTAGTTTCAAGATGGCCTGCTCCGAACAACCATCTTTTGTCACATTCACTTTGATCGTCGTATCCCTCGTTATCAAGAAAGATGGCTTTTGGCTTATAATATTAGGATTATCATTCCAAACGTATGTAGCACCCTCTGGATAAGCGACAGGATGCACGTCAACACCTTCACACACAGTTGTTTCCCCCTCAATAGAAGGATTGATTCTATCTTTTACAAAAACAAAGCTCAATGCCGTATCCGAAATACAACCAATTGGACTATAGGCAACAAGACGAACATAGTTCTCTCCTTCATATAAAGTTTCCGCAGGAATTTTCAATTGATTACTTCTCTTCACATACTCTTGACCATTTACACTCCAATGATAACTGTTTTTATCTGGGAGTGGTTTAGTTGGATCTGCTACGGCTTTCATCAGAAGGGGATCTCCAAAACAAACCATTTGATCCGACAAAGAAACAGAAGGAGATTCTTGCACCTCTACCAAAACACTGGCACTATCGCGACACGTATATGTATCATCATACACATACGTTTTATTGGCAAACACCTTACATTCATAAGAGCCAGAGGCAGATGACCATAATTTTACAGAGGCACCTTCTCTGCCGCCATAGAGCAAATCGCCCGTCCATAAATAATCAGCATCACCATCCGCGTTCTCCACCGACAAATCAAAAGAACTGTTTTCACATACGAGCATTTTAGAGGTTGCCAGTTTTACGGATGGTTTCAAAAGAGGTTCCAATGCAAAGAAACGAACGTATTCACAAGCACCTGTTTTCATTTTAACCTTATAGACATGAGCTTCTCCGTCGTTTTTCGCAGTATAGGAAGATGTTTTTGCCAACAATGATTTTTCCGCACTTGTAGTCACATCAAACCAAGAATAGGCAGAACCTTCGATGGAAGATTGAGCATTCAATGTGAATTCCTCATTTTCGCAGACATACACCCGTGCCGTGTCCACCTCACCATTTCTTTGGAAATAAGGAGTAATCACCTCAATCTCCTTTGTGAAATCACAACCCCAAGAAGTATAGGCCGTCAATCGAACCACATACTTAGTATTTGGAAGTTCAAATTGGAAAGTCACATCTTTTTCCGTAGAAGAGGTGCCATCAGGAAACTCCCAATAGAAAGAAGAGATTTTGTCAACACCAGATGTAATAATTGACGTATTTTTGAAGGATGCCAGACCTCCACATTTCCATTCTATATCAGCAGAAGGGAGTGCTTTCACCATTTCAAGTTTCGTGTCTAACACTGCAACTGAGCAACCACTCTTATCCGTAGAATCCATATTGATAGAACACGTCACACGCTCACCATCAACTACCGACGCCCTTTCTATGTATGCGACATACGGAGCTGAAGCATCCTTTTCAATCGGTCTGCCCGAATATCTTTTCCAAGAATAGGAAGAAACAGGGAAGCCCTTAGGAGCCTCCAACTTCACCTTCGGATTAGAAGCCTCCATACAAACCGGTGTACGGATTTCCCACTTTCTGGTTTCTGCTTGGAAATATCCATAAGAACTATGACCTGCAGCTATGACTGTATTAGAATGAGCATTATTCATCAAACAATCGTGGTTCAAAACTTCCACACGAACCGTTTTCCCTATGTATTCTCTCAAATCGGCACAACGAGTTTTCCAACCCGAATAATAATAGCGAGAGGTATATCTACCATCATTTTTAACAACACAATTGTTCACAATAAAGCATGAACTACTACTTACCCTATGAGAATTAGCATGTTGACTAACAGAATTACAATTATCACTTATATAAACGCCAACATTATCACCCGTTCCAAATCCGTTGGAGACAAATGGAATTCTTGTTTCATCTGACGTCGTTGGAAACATAGGTTGCATGCCAGGATAGTTCAAATTTTCATTATTAGGATTCGCAATCAGATGATGTTCTCCACAAGGGATGTTCACCCATTTGCCAGTTTTTTCATCTTTCACTAAAACGTTCACCACCATTTCAGATTGACCACTTTCCAAATGATTTTTAGAAAATTCAGGAGACGAGACAATCGCTAAGAAGCGATAAATGAGCATAGTACTATTTTCGGTCACCTTAAAATCGTAATACATACGTTCTGCACCAGCCCAAGGATTTTGTGATTTCCCCAAATAATATGGATTATGCCAATCTGTACGTTCAACTGTATTCATCGCTGACGTTTCTGCTCCAGCGTCATAACTATACACGCCACTTTTGCTCAATTCAATTTTTGGATAATCCAACTTATTCCCGTCAGAATCCACTGTATTAGGGCCAAACATACTTCCTTTCATCGTATATGTCACTATTCCACCCTTATCAGGTTGCCATGGGTCTGGACGACCAATACGCATCACCCCCGACTGGTTCTCTTTGGGCATAACAAAAAGAGGTATGTATGAAAATTTCCTATCCTTCGATTGAGGGTTTTCGAAACGCCAGAAACGAGATTTCTCTTCGGCCGAGAGATTCCAGCCTCTACTGGCGGTTATGTCCGCTTGGGGTATTTCTGATGTCGAACCGTGCGAAGTATTATCCCATATATAAGTATATTCCGAAGAAGAAGCTTTCAAGGGAGTTGTGTACCAACCCGTCTGATATGTCCAACCGCTTTCTCCTTGCGAGAAATCCAAATTTGGCGTGTCTTCATTAAAAGTCTGAAGGTTAGACAACACAGGCACACGAGAAAAACTAGTGCTGAGTTCCAATTCTGATTCTCCCCTTGTATCTTTCGGATCCATGTTTATACGACAGATACAACTTTCTCCGTCAATCAAACCCAATGCTCCTGTGCTATCCACATAGGCAACATTAGGAGAACTCACGTCCACATCAATAGTACGACCTGACTGTCTAAACCACGAATAAGACTCTGCAGGGAAACCTTCGGGGGCAATCAACTCCACCTTGATTTTTCCATCTTCTTCATAACTGTTCGTTTTGATCTCCATCTTTTGCGTCTCCGCTTGGAAATAACCATAAGAACTATGGCCACCAGCGATAACCGTGCTATTATGGGAATCATTCATCAAACAATCATGATTTAAGACTTCCACACGAATCGTCTTACCAACATAATTTCTCAAATCAGCATAACGCGTTCTCCAACCCGAATAGTGAAAACGAGATACATAGGTATTGTCATAGACTTGAATGCAATTTTTAACAATAAAACAAGAAGTGTTATTTATTTTATGAGAGCTATTATGTTCATTACTTCTATTACAATTGTCGCTTATATAAGCTGCCTTATTAGTTCCTTCTCCATACCCAGCAGAAACAAAAGGTATTTTACTGCCTTCTTTCGAGTTAGGAAACATAGGTTCCATACCTGGATAATTCAACTCCTTATTGTTGGAACTGGCTATCAGATGATGTTCCCCACAAGGCACGCGCTCCCATTTGCCCGTATTCTCATTCTTAGCCAAGATATTCACAACCATTTCTGGATAGCCATTCTCTGAGTGATTTTTCGAAGTCTCCGGTGAAGACAAAACAGCCAAGAACCGATATATAAGCAAAGTACTGTTCTCTGTCACTTTAAAATCGTAGAACATACGTTCCGCTCCAGCCCAAGGATTAGCCGAACTTCCCGTATAGTAGGGATTGTGCCAATCAGTCCGTGTCGAGATAGACTTAAAAGCATAGGTTTCACAACCAGCATCGTAAGCATTAATATTAGAACTTGTATATTCAATCGTGCTATAATTCAACTTATTGCCATCCGAGTCAACCGTATTAGGGCCAAAAAGGCTTCCTTCCATAGAATATGACACCGTTACATTTCTATCTGGAATCCAAGGATCAGGACGTCCAATACGCATCACTCCAGATTGATTCTCCTTTGGAAGCACATAAAGTGGCAAGAAGGCAAATTTTCCGTCTAAAGTATGAGGGTTGTCAAATCGCCAAAAACGAGATTTCTCCTCATCTGTCAAAGTCCTAACTCTTGAAGCCGTTATGTTAACCTCAGCAATCGTCTTCGAATCGCCTACTGAAGTTTTATCCCAAACATAGGTCACTTCTGAAGGAGATCCCTTCAAGGGCGTCGTGTACCACCCCGTTTGATAGGTCCAACCAGCCTCGCCCTGAGAGAAGTCCAAGTTGGGAGTATCTATGTTTTTTTGAGCAAATATAGAATTGCAAACCGACAGACAACCTATCACAATAGCAATCAACTGAATTTGTTTTGACACAACTTTTCTAATCCTATTCATATTAAACTGTAAGTCAAATCCATATAGTTCTAATCAGCATTCGAAAATCTTCGAAAGATGGAAATGCAAAACTATTCAAAATGTCTGAAATCACAAAAAAATGAAGAAACAATAAAGGTGCATCAAAACTAAATCTGACGCACCTTCAAAAAAATCAGTAATAAAAATCCTATTATTTCACTCTTACCTTATACACCTTGCCCGTTTCTGCAGACTGCAAGAAGAGAATGGTATTGGATTGATAAGAAGAGAGTTGATCGGAAACCGAAGAGGAGTTGTCGATAACTATGACACCCGTCTTTTGTCCTAAAGTGCTACTAACAGTATAAGCACCTGCTGGAACCAGACCATTAGCAATATCCTCCACCTTTGTTGCATCAAGAGGTTCAATTTTAAACCAATCAATGTCAAAGAATGAGTTGTCTATGTAAAGTTTCAAGATATGTTCTCCTGCAGCCAACTCTTTGGTATCTGCCTTCACTTCAACCAACGTATTCCAATCTCCTGTGTTTGTTGCCTTGATTTCGTCAGTGATGACTTCATCATCGAGCAAGAAATGGAACGATGCCTCATCATTATCTGTGGAGACAAGTGATGTAATCGTATAACGAGAAGTCTCTGCAATATTCACAGTATATTCCAACCACTCACCCTTCACCGTATAGCCAAGACGAATGTTTCCATCCACGTCTTTGATATCAACGCCGTAGCCTTTACGGTAATCCGAATCAAGATTGTTTGCTCTCTCCTCATCGTGGTAAGAAACGCCTTCTCCTCCCTCATCAAAATCTTCCGCCTCTATCTTACCTGGAATTGCAAGTGCAGTACCCTTGAACGGAGTTTGAACCGCCTCCTTACAAGTGATATTGTTTTTAGAAGCATAGTCTTTATACCATTTCCAGCATGCATAACCACAAGCCTCGTTTGGATTATTCTTGGTAGAGAAAGATGCTCGTGCAATGCCCGTCTTCAAAAAATACTCCATGTCCAAATAATCGTCCGTACTTGTCAAATTCATGGAGATGTTGCCAAAATGATCTTTCATCGTCTTGAACGCATTACCCCACTTGGAAGTACTTGCGGTTCCCCAAGTTCCATAGTTCTTGGTTTCGTAGTTACCGTCATACTTTTTCTTAGGTTGGCCGTTTTCATCATAAACGATTTCACCTGGAGACCAGTCTATCTCGGTAACAACTACTGGCTTAGAAGTCACGCCAGGGACCTGCTTTTGAAAATTAGAGATGAATGTCTGTGCATTGGCATTATTATCATCGTTACCATACCAACCTGGATAGACATGGACTGCATATCCGAAGTTGTTATCCCTAATTGGGTATTTTGCATAACTCTCATAAGATGATTGGTATCCCTCACCTGGGATCCAAATAATACCCGTAAAACCATTCGAACGAATCTTATCTACGATAGGTTGGAAGAAATCGGTCTTAGCCGCACTATTAGCTGGCCCCCACGTGCCATCGGTAGGACGGCTACCATCAGCTTGACGCACACGAACAGGCTCGTTAGCCAACTCCAACGACAGCCAACCCGCATACTCCTTCACCTTCGGATTGCTTGAGACGATGTCCCACACATCCAAAAGATACTTTTGATAAGCATCGCCCACTTGGATATCCTCAGGGCAAACGCCTGGTGGACGCATAATGACGTACAAGCCATGAGCGTTAGCATCCTCGGCAATTGGCACAAACAACTCCTCCAAATAGAGTTTTACTTTATCTCTATCGTAAGTAATGGCCAAATTGCTCTCGCCACCATCCACATTACCTATATTATCACGCCTCAACCAAGATGGTTCCATGTGAAGACGGAACAAATCACAATACGCACCATCGGATGTGGCAGTAATAGCATCGAAAATCTTCGTGAAATATTCTCGTGCACGAGGAGCTGCTGCTGGGACATAACCTCCGATATCCCAACTCGACCAACGATTGCTGTTGAACCACATACTTGGCGTGTCCATCACACCATGTAAGATTATTGAGTTTCCATTAGGATCCGTCAATTGATTACCTTCGACATGAAGGTCGGGCGTACACCCATATACTCCTTGTGAGTATGAGAATACCGCTGGCATCGCTGCCAACAAGAGTGTAAAAATTTTGCGTTTCATGTGTTATATGGTTTTTTAGTTCAGTTATTCTAAAGGCAAATATAATCAATCTTTCAAAATATCAAACAAAGGATAGGTATTCCTTACGGGAAAAAGGCTAAACAACACTTATTTATCGATGATTTATTGACATTACTCTATGAGACGAAAAAAAGGTGACAGAAGAATACTCCTGCCACCCTTTCTATCTATTCGTCATTCAAAGTCGTTGATAGCGACTCTAAAGACCATCTTTATTGTCTCACAATTCTTGCCGTGGAGACTGCATCGTCACTAACCACCTTCACAACATAAATGCCAGAAGGCAATGAAGACAAATCCATAGCGGCAGAAGGTCCTGCAAATTCAATCTTTGCCACCATAGAACCTGCGAAACTATAAACCTCTACAACTGATTGATTAGCATTTGCACCCACCTCTACCATCATCATATCTGTCACAGGATTTGGATAGATGCGGCACACAGACTCTGAAGCGATAGTTTCAACATTCATCAAATCACCCGGTTTAGCCACAACCACAGCACGAGCACATCCCGAGCCAGCAGTCACATTCCAATCAACGAGTCCTAAGAACGGATTGTTAGAAGCCGTTCCGTTATCAGCACCAGTGAACGTAATAGGGCTGCCCTGATTTACATAAGTTGAATAAGCTGGACCTGATTGGAAGAAACCAACAGCGGCATTACTTGGCTTAGCGGTCAAAGCATAATCTCCCGCCTCCTCAATCATAATCGGATTGGAGAATGTGAACTTTGCATAACCAGTGCTAGAAAGATTCACGGCGTCGGATGTGAATGTACTCTTTTTGCCATTGTGCGTCAATTCAACTGTGATAGTTTGACTACCTGCTCCGTAAACGCTCTCGATATAGGCTGTAAAGCCGGTAATCATCAAAGGCTTATCGGCAGTAAACAAAGCTGCGACATTACCCCAGTTGGTCGCCTTGTCTGTAAACGACTTGTCTGTAGGACCCACAACCAATGACATTGCACCTGCGTCTTGCACATAGAATGTCTTTGGCTCACTTATAACTGTAGAATAAACAGATCCTTTTGCCAATGGCGTTCCGCCCTCTGGCACATCATACCACTCATAGTCACCCTCTGACTTAACCTCCATAGAAACAGTTCCACCTTTTGCGGCAACAACATCAACCTCAGGAAGCAATGAAGTGACCTTCACCTTCTTAGTTACGGAAGCACAGCCGACAGCAGAAATCTCGCAAGAGTATTCACCAGCCTTAGTCACCACATAAGTCGAACTTGTCTCGCCCGAAAGTTCGGAGCCATCACAATACCATTGATAAGATACTGGAGCATTCAATGTCACATCCAACTCATAAGAGGCTGGATCGCAAAGTTCCAAAGCATCAGGGAATTCCACATCAGGCAAATCACCCAACACATTAACAGAACCCTCTGTTGTCCAAACACCAGCCGAATCGAGCACACACTTATACTCACCAACCGATGTAGCCTTATAAGTGGAAGCTGTAGCGCCATTGATCTTCTCGCCATCCTTATACCAAGTGAATGTCATATTTCCAGCGGGCGTGATATTAGAGTTGAGTTCCACCTCGCTCGCTCCACAAATTGAGACATCATCACCCAATTCAGGAGAAGGATGACCGAACTTATTTATATTGACAGGAGATAATTTGGAATTCAAATATCCCAAAGCACCAACAAGACCAGCATTGTAGTCAATACCACCCTCTGAAGAAGTATATGACTTCTCATCGTCCGAATAAGTGCCCGGATCCAAAGATCCACCCACCATATATCCTAACTGAACATATTTGTAAGAAGCATCCAAGTGAGGAAGCGCATTCTCATCGTTGTTATCTACACGATAGAAATTTCTGTGGTGAGGGTAAACAGGGAACTTATCGCCCAAACCAACCACAAAAGAGTAGTTTTTACTATTCTTTCCGATAATGTAATCCACCGTCGCAACAGAATAAGGATTAACGGTGTCGTCGCCCTTCAACTTGTTATACAAGCCACAAACAAATGCCTGGTTTCCAGGGAAACGCAAAACGCCCCAAGTTCCATTCATCTTGTTCAAGAAATAACCAGAAGCTGGCTTATATAAATCTGTCACAAAAAACTCCATAGCCTCCATGGCATTTGCACTATACTGAGTGGCCTTGCCTAAAGAAGCCATCAAGTAACAAGCCAAATCCTCGGTGTTGTTGTAACAGAGAGTATAGTTGTGATTGTAGTCCTTCTTTTGAAGCATCCAACCACTCGCCGCTTCAGCAGCCTTTAGATATTGGGCATCACCCGTAGCACGATAAAGTTCGGCATAGAAAATCACCTCATCGGTTTCGTAACGAGGCTTTGCACCATAAAAAATACAATTGTTTTTGTTTCCTTTGTTTGTTCCTGTGACATACTGGTAGGCCACCTTAGCTTTCTCCAAACACTTCTGCGCATATTCCGGATCAAATTTTTTGTAAAGACGAGCCATTGCAGCCAAAGCAGCACCACCCAACGAAGCCATTGACGTTTCTCCTCCCGTAGCCTTCTCAAAATAGCGCGGGCCGTCAGCCTCGCCACCTTGACTCTTTGGAAGTGTGGATTTTGTAGGAGAAGTACACCAAACAGCATGGTCAGCATCACCATTACCCTTCTGGAAATAGAAAGTTTTGTTATCACGGAAGGCCTTCATAATGAAGTCTGTAGCATACTTTACCTCATTCAAGATATCAGGAATTCCATCGGGAGCACCCTTTTTACCCTCCCAAGTATAATCACCAGCATTGATATATCCATGATAATCAAAAGAGTAATAATCGTCATATCCTTCAGGGAACTCAGAATAACCCAACAAAAGCATATAAGCTGAATAGAAGAATGTCTGGCCGAACGTAGCAAAGTCACCACAATCGTACCAACCTCCCGTCAAATCATAATCACCGTCTGAATCTTTAATGAAAGATTGCCCCTTGACGAAAGCCTTCAAGTTGTTTTTACAAGGATCGGCCACTTGCGTAGGTTCATAATCTGCTATCAGCCAATTCGGACCAACACCCGAACGTTGAGCACCATAAAAACGTGTGGTAATCCACAACGCCTTCTGATAATATTCCTTATCAAAGGATGGGGTTTGAGCCGACGCAGGAAAAAAACCAGAACCTGCCAAAACAGCTAAAGCACCAAGTCTAACGTATTTATTCATAAGCAACCTTTTATATTTATGCTATATCCACAATATTAGGTTCGCAATTTACAAAAATTTATTGAATTCAAAATTTAAGAGATAAGATTTAAAAGAAAACGCTCTATGATTTTATAATTTATCATGAAAATCCCGGTCCGACAAAGATCAACAAGCGACTAATCTTAATTATTTTCTAATTTTGCAAAGATAAACAGGGAATCAATCACACAAGATGAGGCTAACAATCAATAACGTCTGCAAAAGTTACAAAGACAAGGTGGCTTTGGAGAATGTATCCATCCAATTGGAAGGAGGCTCCACACTCGGACTATTAGGTCCTAACGGAGCGGGGAAAACCACCTTGATTCGTGCCATCACTGGCATCACGCAAATAGACCAAGGGGAGATTCTTCTTGACGGCACTCCAATCAGCAACGAAAGCCGACGACGAATCGGTTATCTGCCCGAAGAGAGAGGCCTCTATCCCGAGATGAAAGTAGGCGAACAACTACTCTATCTTGCCCAATTAAAAGGAATGCAGAAAGAGAGCGCAAAAGAGGCCATCAAGAACTGGATGCGAAAGTTCCAAATTTCGGGCACCATGGAGAAACGCACCAACGAACTCTCAAAAGGAATGCAACAAAAGGTGCAATTCATCGCTGCCGTCATCCACTCGCCTCAACTACTCATTTTAGACGAACCCTTCAGTGGTTTTGACCCTATCAATGCCGCCCTCATTATGAATGAAATTCTATCCCTAAAAGAGCAAGGCGTAGGCATCATCCTCTCCACTCACAATATGACTTCCGTAGAGGAAATTTGCGATTCAGTGGCCCTCATCAACCACGCCCAAATCATTTTAGAAGGCAAAACTGCCCAAATACGAGAAGCCAACAAAACTGGCAAATTTCTCGTCAAAATCGCAGCGAATGTAGATTTTGAATCAGGAGAAACACTCTCTTCGCACTTCACAAAGCAAGAGAATGGTTTTTGGCTCGTCGAAAAGAAAGGAAAGGCAAAAGTTGACAACAATACACTCATCCGTGAACTGACCGAAATCTTCTCCATCGTCTCTTTTGAAGAGGCCCAACCCTCCATGAACGAGATTTTTCTAAAAGCAGTAAATAACCACTAACAGTTGTAGCCATGAACGACTTGCCAATCATCATAAAAAGAGAATATCTAAATAGGGTTAGACGAAAATCATTTTTACTAATGACACTGCTCACTCCCCTATTCTTCATCGCGGCAATGATCATTCCCTCTACTATGATGAATGACGTCATAGAGAAAGAATCCATCCTGATCTTTGGCGATAAAAATGGATATTATACAGATGCTTTACAACAAAACAGTGAATATACCTTCGTTGAGGCCACAGATGAATATCTTGAAAACACCGACCCCAGCAAAAGTTTCTCTGCCATGTTGTATTTGCCTGAAGTCTTAGACGAAATGCCTAACATGGCCATGTTGGTCTCCAATTATGAACTATCTGAGCGGCTACAAAATCACCTCAACCAACGACTCTCCGAGGCTGCGACAATGGAGAAATGGAGGAAAGGCAGTTCCAACCTTTATGAAATCTGGAAAGAGAACAAAGTGGAAGTGCACTGTCAAAGCATGAAAAATGTTCAATCCGGAAGCAGTTCAGATGAAACAGCAGCATTGGTTTCCATCATAGTTTCTTTCTTACTCTATATCTTCATTTTCAGTTATGGATCGCAAGTGATGCGTGGCGTAACTGAAGAAAAAAGCAACAAAATCATGGAGGTGATGTTTCTCTCCACCCGTGCAAGCCATCTTATGGCAGGAAAAATCATAGGAATCGCCTTGGTTGGGCTGACACAATTCGTCCTTTGGGCCGGCGTTGCTGGGTTCATTTTTCATAGCATATCCGACCACGAGAGCATCGCGACCACATTGCATGGCATCACTCTTCCAGAGGCATCCAACATCTACGGATTAGGGGCTTACTTCGTTCTCTTCTTCTTGGCAGGCTATCTACTCTACGCTTCTCTTTTTGCCATTATCGGTGCTTTATCCGATCCTGGCACAGACACACAACAATTCTTCCTGCCCGTTACCATTCCCATTCTATTCTCCATCTATGCGGGCATCTACACGGCTTGCCATCCTGAAAGCGAATTGGCTCTATGGTGTTCGTACATTCCATTTACCTCTCCCATTGTCATGTTGGCCCGCATTTGCCACAACGTCAACCTAATGGAGATTGGCATTTCTTTCTTTATTTTAGTTGTTACCGACATACTTCTATTCCATCTCGCAGGAAAGATTTATAAATCAGCCATACTTCTGCATGGCAAAAAAATCACTTATAAGGATTTGTGGGATTTTTGTAAAGGATGATTTTTATAACCAGCGAAGAAGAAGCACTTTGACCGTTAGCTTTCTTACCGACCTATTCTGAACAACCCAACCAAAATTATCAATTTGGATGTTTACAAAAGATGCTTACCTATCATCTTAACCATCTTAACAAAAAAACGGGCAACAAGCATAGCCTATCACCCGTTCCCTTAATATTTAGAAGAAACTTGTTATTTCCACTCGTATGTTGCTGCCGCAGAGGAGAATCCAGCACCGAAAGCACTGAACACAATCTTGTACCCCTTCTTAATCTTGCCTTCCGCAATCAACTCGTTCAAAAGGATTGGAATACATGCCGAAGAGGTATTTCCCGAACGCTCTACATTATGAGGGACTTTCTCCTCCGGCAAATCCAAATGTTGACGGATGGAATCAATGATACGCAAATTTGCCTGATGAAGCACGAACATATCCACATCTTCCATCTTCCAACCCGTATCTTCAACCACCTTCTTAATATCGGCAACAGAGGCAGAAACTGCCATCTTGAAGACCTCTCGGCCATTCATCTGTAAGGGTTTGTATTCGCCCTGATCTTTCGTGACAAACGGATTATATTCCAACTTACGTCTGTAGTAAAGCACATCCGGCAATGATTTCGTAGAAAGCTTAATCTTTTTCAAGCCTTCTCCATCCGTCACAACCGCAGCACTAGCGGCATCACCAAAAAGGATACAAGCTTCGCGAGAAGTCCAATCCACAATACGAGATGGCTCCTCCGCACAAATAATCAATATATTCTTATACCTTCCTGAAGTGATATAACCATCAGCCATGTCCAACGCTGTCAAAAAACCAGCACAAGCATTATTTATGTCGAAACAAGGACATGTCGCATCAATTTTCCCTTGAATGATACAACCCAAAGAAGGAGTCACATAAGAGTTCGCCACATTGGAGCAAATCAACAAATCGACATCAGCCATATCAATTCCAGCGGCGGCTACAGCATCTTTTGCAGCTTGCGCGCCCAAATCTATAAGTGATTCCGTCGATATAATTCTTCTTTCCTTGATGCCCGTACGTGAAGCAACCCACTCGTCACTAGTATCAACATACTTAGCTATCATATCATTCGTAACCCTCAACTGAGGCAATGCTACGCCTGTTCCAATAATTCTCATATAGTTTTCTTTTACTTAAGAGTTCGTTAAAAAACTCAATTTTCCGAATAAGACAAACCACCTAAATTCATCCTACCCCTTTACAACGGCAAATTTAAACAATTTGCATGTAAGAAACCAAACAAATTTCATTCCAACACAAAAATTTGGAATTTTAAAATAATTTGGAATTTATTTAGCCAGCTCAAATAAAGTTTTCATGCCCTTTATCTTCTCATTTGCAACCATTTTAAGCATATTGGCATATTTTCCTCGCTTAACCGCAGCAAATGCGAAATGATCCTTCAATTCAATCTTCCCCAAATCATCCTTGGCGAGTTTGCCTTTTTGCATCAAAAAGCCCGCAATATCCCCCTTGCTGAGTTTGTCTTTCTTCCCCTTGCCTATATAGATGGTCACCCAAGCAGGAAGCGAAGGCTTCTTGTTCTCTGCTGGCAAAGTCTCCTCTTCTGTCACCGACTCTAAATACTCAGGTAGTGTCTCCTCCGGATGTAGAATCACAAAAGAGAAACCCTCGGCATACATACGGGCTGTTCGTCCATTACGATGCGTATAAGCCTCTTCATTCAACGGCAAATGATAATGAATTACGTTCTTCACCTCTGGAATGTCGAGACCTCTGGCTGCCAAATCGGTCGAAACCAACAAATAGCAGCTTCCGTTTCGGAATGAGCAGAGAGCCTTCTCTCTATCTTGCTGTTCCATACCGCCATGAAACGCCTTACACTCCAATCCCTCCGAACGAAGGAACGAACAGACTCTTTCCACTGATTCACGATAGTTACAGAAGATCATGGTAGGTTCATTGCCCACATGACAAACCAACGAAAGCAACGTTTGCAACTTATCTTTTGATGGAGACAAAACCTTACGCACCTTCAACCCGCCCAACGTATCTTTCTCTGACAAGAAATTCAATACGGCAGGATGCTTAAGCCCCGTGAATTCAGGGATCTCATCCATCGCTGTTGCAGAAAGCAACATCTTCTTCTTGAGATATTTCAACTTTGAAATGACAAACGACATTTCATCTTCGAATCCAAACTCCAAAGACTTATCAAACTCATCAAGCACCAGAGTCCGTACTGTTTCTGGGTGTAGATGCCCACGCTCAATATGATCTTTCACCCTGCCAGGGGTTCCAACAATCAGTGCCGGAGGGTTTTCCAACATCTGAGCCTCATAATACAACGAGTGCCCTCCATAACAACTTCCGATTCGCACACCTGAAGACATTGTCCGGAAGACATCTTCAATCTGCAATGCCAATTCACGAGAAGGCGCCAAAATCAAGGCCTGAACGCCCTTCGCGTCCGACTTCAAAGAACCTAACAAAGGCAAAAGGAAAGCCAACGTCTTACCCGAACCTGTGGGAGAAAGCAATATCACATCATCGCTTTCATCATATGTTTGAAGGACATATCTCTGCATTTCATTCAACTCCGAAATCGAAAGATTACGGAGCAACAGATTTAGTTTTTCCTGTTCTATCATATCATTCTCTTCTTTTAATCTTTATCAATAAAAATGCCAACTATCCTCATCGATTCTCCAATAGTATAAAAAAATCACTGACAAACTTCATCATGGCTATTGACATCTGTCGATTGGAATTCTTCACTATGCGCCATATCTCTCGCTTGGATTGTACCGAACGCACTACTGACATTCGCAACAAAAGTAGGTATTATTTTCCAATAAAACGGGACGGGCATTCAAAACAAATTATCTTTGCACAAAAATCATAGAGAAAGTGGCAAACAAGATAAATTTCCAACAATTATTAGAAGATTTAATCTCCAAGCTAAAAAAGGAAGGAGAACTTCCATCATTGCTACTCCACAGTTGCTGCGCACCTTGTAGCAGTTATGTATTAGAATACCTCTCACAATTTTTCAGCATAACAGTTTTCTACTACAATCCAAACATTTGGCCTGACGAAGAATTCAGGAAAAGAGTTTTAGAACAGGAAGAATTCATCCAAAAGTTACCCACCAAACACAAAATAGGATTCATCGCAGGGAATTATGACACCGAACGCTTCTACGCCATGGCCAAAGGCAAGGAACACTTGCGCGAAGGGGGTGAAAGATGTTTCGACTGCTACCGCCTTCGCTTAGAAGAGAGCGCTGTTTTAGCTAAAGACAAAGGGTTCGACTATTTTTGCACAACACTGTCCATAAGTCCACTAAAAAACGCTCAAAAACTAAATGAAATTGGCGAAGAGTTAGCCCAAAAATATGGAGTCAAATACCTTCCTTCCGACTTTAAAAAGAAAAACGGATACCTACGATCCACGCAACTCTCCAAGGAGTATGGAATGTACAGACAAGAT
The DNA here is from genome assembly GCA_024401475.1 of Paludibacteraceae bacterium. Taxonomy (GTDB): domain Bacteria; phylum Bacteroidota; class Bacteroidia; order Bacteroidales; family Paludibacteraceae; genus RGIG10190. Next base: position 59,408 of record JAKSKZ010000008.1, read on the forward strand.
TATTGTGGGTGCATCTACTCCAAAGTTCAAAGAGACAAAGAGAAGAAGGAAAGCCAAATGATTTAATCACTCTTTTAATGCAAAAAGGTGTGACAACCCCCATAGAAAGGTTACCACACCTCTGTTTTTTCCGGCATCAGAATCCGTAAAATTCAGACAATTTTTTCCTCACATGGTCATATCCGCCCTCTGAATGGGGTTTTGTACAAGAGGAACAATCTTTGACGCCGTTATCTAAGATTCTAAAATTTCCGCCACACTTATCTCCCATCGCATACAAAGGACAATAGCAAAAAAGACAATTAAAAGTCTCCTCTTTTGCCCCTTTATGGCAAGGGAAATATTCACAACGCTTATTTTGAAAAAACTTATAAGACATTAGCTATAGGTGACCTATATAAATTCACCGTTTTTAAATTTTCAATAATACACGACACATCATAAACTTTTCGGTGCTTTTTGATTTTTAGTGCATTTTGCTGTTTGTCAGTCACAGTGCTCGCACTGCGACCTCCCTCCGCACAGCAACCTGCTCAATACAAATCCCAAACCCCTCGAAATCAATTTATTATAGAGGATACCTAAAAATCAAAACTCATCAAAGTCATCGTTGTTCGTATCTTGTTGTTGCTTCTGTTTCTTTTGGTTTTTACCATTTCCAAACGAATAGGTCAAATTAAAATTGAACATTCGTCCATTACGGTGGAACTCTGTCTCTTGCCAGAAGTCGTCGCTCCAACTTTCTGAAGCACGCTTACGAGAATTAAGAATATCACGAGCTTGAATAGAAGCAGTCAATTTACGCTTGAAGAAGGCACGCTTTAAACTTGCGTTCAACTGATAGGAAGCCATTGTCTTACCTTGAGCAGTGGCTCTCGGAGCTGAATAGTTACCTGCAATCTGAGCATTTAAATTCCATGGCAAAGAGAAATCAGCCGTTGAACGCAACGTCAAGCCAAGGCTGTTCCTTTCCTTCAAATTATAAGTTCTGAACTCAGTTCCTTCCTCATTTACGACTGCATAAGAGAATGATCCACCTTCCAATTTATAATAGTACAAATCCACACTACTTGTCAATGAGAGGAACTTTCCAAATCGATCTTTCAAGACCAAATCAATACCGCTGGATTGAGAATTAGCCATGTTAGCATAAGTTCTATTCATCACATTTCCCTCCATCCAATTGTAAGATTGAATCACGTCGGTTGTTCGCTTGTAATAAGCAGAGGCCGAAATCGTATGTTCTGAGAATGACTTGATAAAGCCTGCCTCAAACGAATTGACATATTCTGGTTCCAAATCTGGGTTACCAAAAGAGACATTAGCCGAGTCGCTAACATTGTGATAAGGGTTGAAATAGAATGATCTTGGCGTATTCGTTCTTCTTGTATAGCTAAACTGCAAATCACAAGAACTTGTCAAAGGATAACTCAAGAAGAAAGATGGGAACAGATTGAAAATCGGGTCCTTATGAAATTTCTCATCTGTCAGTTTTTGTTCCCAACGAATATCTAACAACTCGCCTCTCAAGCCTGCATTCACCTTTAACTTTCCCCAAGAGGTACTCCAAGAAGCGTATGCAGCGTATGTACTTGGACAGAAAAGGAAGTCATTATACTGGCCGTACAAAGGTTCGAACTCCGAATCTGCATCTTTCTTTAGAGAAGACTCCACCTCACTACCCGAAGTCGTGAAATTGCCCGAAAGACCTGTTTCCAACTTAGATTTCTCTAACATTGGTGTCACATAATCGAGTTGAACCGTTATCAAACGAGTATATTCATCCTTATTCAAATTTTGCACAGAACTTACAGTCGGAGCTCCTAACGGGAATTGACCAAAAGAGATTTGGTCATAAACGGCATCCTCCTCCCTTATCACATTAGAAATTCCTGCAGAAGAGGTGATTTCCCGGCCCTCCGTATTAAACTTATGCTTGTACTCCAAAGAGACGTTATACATCTTTCCTTCTGGCTTCGAATAGGTATTCCTACCATATACATTCTTGGTATTCTCCAAATTATCGAAATAGGTACCTGAACGATAGATCATTTCATTGTCTCGTTCTCTTGCAGAAAGAGAACCCATCGTAGAAAGGCTCAATACATTTTTCTTATCAAACTTATAATCAATTGCTAAGCGAAGGAATCCGGATGTCATTTCAAAATCATTCTCCTGCGATTGAAACAAGAACGTCGTATCTGCACCATAGCGATAACGATTGGTAAATCCGTCTCCGTTTGAAGAGTTATTAAAGAAACCTGCACTTGCCATCACATCGACCTTCTCCGAACCGTAATTCAGATTGGCATTGAGAGAACCGCCCAAATCACTCTTCCAAGGCACGCGAACTCCCGCACCAACAGAACCATAGGCACCCAAGTTGTGATTACTCTTCATAACAATGTTGATGATACCAGCAGAAGACTCTGCACTATATTTGGCAGATGGATTGGTTATGACCTCAATCTTCTCAATGCTTCCAGCTGGCAATTGCTCCAAGATATCGCCTTGCCCATCGCCCGACAAACCTGCAGCCTTGCCGTTGATACGAACTTCAACCGCCTCGCTATTACGCAACGTAACAGTTCCTTCCGCATCCACATCTACAGATGGTATATCTTTCAAGATATCTGAAGCAGAAACGCCATCGGTGTGAGCACTTTCATTGACCAAGAAGACCTTTTTATCCACATCCATCTGCAAGGATGTACGCTTACCCACTACGGTCACCTCTTGAAGCAAACCTTCATCCTCGCCCATGCGGATTGTCTTAAATCGTTTACTAGGATTTTCATTCGACAAAGTCACCTTCAACTTCTTATCCGTGTAACCCACATAAGAGATTGTCATATCATAGGTTGCCATATCCAAGTTGCGGAACTCAAAAAAGCCATCGGCATCCGTCATTCCTCCTGTAACACCAGACGTTCCAACTTTTTGCAATTGTACCGTAGCCATCGGCAATGTCTCTTGCGTATTTTTATCCACCACGACACCACTAATCAATCCATTTTTAGCATAGGAGAATAAGGTGCAGAACAAAAACACAACTGTCAAGAAAAATCTTGTTTTCATTTCTTTGAATATTAGTCCATAATTTATACCCATCCAAAAGGATTTCTCTTTTAGACTAAAGGGAACGGAGAAGGTTTAAAATGATTGTAAAAAAAATGGCGGAAAAGAAAAAAAAATCCTTCCGCCACTCATCTATTTAATCTTCATTTTTTTCTAACACTTCAGTCGCTTCTCCTTCATTAGCAACTTCTGCTTCATTAGGCTCAGTCTTTTCCGACTTCTCATCTTGTTCCGCCAGCAACTCGTCAGCACGAGACGGCCAAGGGCGCTTACCAAAGATTCGTTCCAAATCTTCAGCGAAGATTACTTCCCGATCAATCAACAATTGAGCCAACTGATCGTGGCCCTCCTTATGTTCAGACAAGATAGCCTTTGCTCGCTCGTATTGTTCGTCCACCAAAGCTTTCACTTCGTCGTCGATCAATTTGGCAGTCTCCTCGCTATAAGGCTTTCCGAAAGAGAATTCAGCACCGGTTGAGTCATAATAACAAAGGTTCTTCAACTTATCACTCATACCATAATAAGCAATCATGGCGTAGGCTTGCTTAGTCGTCCTTTCAAGGTCATTCAACGCACCCGTTGATATGCGACCAAAGACCAAGTCTTCGGCGGCACGACCACCCAAGATGGCACACATCTCATCCAAAAGTTGCTCCTTCGTCGTAAGCTGTCGCTCCTCAGGCAAATACCATGCAGCACCCAAAGCCTTTCCGCGAGGAACAATAGTCACCTTCACCAACGGATTGGCATAACGCAACATCCAACTAATAGTAGCATGTCCAGCCTCATGATAGGCAATAGAACGTTTCTCCTCTCGAGTGATGATTTTATTCTTCTTCTCCAAACCACCAATGATTCGGTCAACCGCATCCAAGAAATCCTGTTTCTGCACTTTCTCCTTATTGCCTCTTGCGGCAATCAAGGCAGCCTCATTACATACGTTGGCAATGTCCGCGCCAGAAAAGCCTGGTGTTTGGCGAGAAAGGAAATCAATATCAATGGAGTCGTCCAACTTCAAAGGTCGCAAATGCACCTCGAAAATCTCCTTACGTTCGTGAACATCAGGCAAATCAACACTAATTTGACGGTCGAAACGGCCTGCTCGAAGCAACGCCTTATCCAAGATGTCAGCACGGTTGGTAGCCGCCAAAATAATAACTCCACTATTCGAGCCAAAGCCATCCATCTCCGTGAGCAACTGGTTCAACGTGTTTTCACGCTCATCATTTGAGCTCATGCTTGGACGACTACCTCTTGCACGACCAACGGCATCAATTTCATCAATGAAAACGATACATGGAGATTTCTCTTTTGCTTGACGGAACAAATCACGGACACGAGAAGCACCCACGCCCACAAACATCTCCACGAAATCGGAACCCGACATAGAGAAGAAAGGCACATCAGCCTCGCCGGCAACAGCCTTGGCCAACAAAGTCTTACCGGTTCCCGGAGGGCCTACCAACAAAGCACCCTTAGGGATTTTACCTCCCAAGTCAGTATATTTCCGCGGATTTTTCAAGAACTCGACAATCTCTTGCACCTCTTGCTTAGCACCCGACAATCCAGCCACATCTTTAAACGTAACCTTATGTTCGCTAGACCCCTTGTCGAAAAGTTGGGCACGAGATTTACCCACGTTGAAGACACCGCCGCCACCAGCTCCACCTGACATACGGCGCATGAAGAATAACCAGATGGCTACCAGCAAGATGATAGGGCCAAAACCCCAGACAAAGGAATCTATATAGTCTCGACTCTCTTCATAACGAACCTCAATCTTCGATTTTGAATCCTTTTGCCAAGCATCCACAGATTCGGTAAACTTGTCTGCAGAAGGAATCTGCACATGCATTATAGGATTGGCTACATACTTAGCAGAATCTTCGCCATAGGCCTCGCCCAATCTATTTTCCTTAATCTTTACATTGGCAGTATTTTTATTTGTCAGCACCGTCACTTCGGCAACAACATCTTTTTCCACCAATGAGCGGAACTCTGTCCATGTAATCTCCTTCTGTGGAGCACCTACATTCAGCACATTAATTCCAATAATGAATGCGGCCAAGATTCCGTACACCCAATAGATGCTAAACTTCACTTTCTTGGGAGACTTCGGAGAGTTATTCTTCTGTTCTTCAAACATATAAAATCGATTATTTCAATAATACTTTAGACTAGTCCAAATCTGGAATTTCAGTCAATACCGCGTCAGCCCACAAACTTTCAAGTTTGTAGAATTGTCTGTACTCTGGTTGGAATACGTGAACAATGATTTCGCCATAATCCATCGCAATCCATTGAGAATTAACAACACCATCAATAGCAAACGGTTTCACTCTAATCTCCTCTCGGACATAATCTTTTATAGAATCCGCAATGGCAGCCACATGTGTATTTGACTTACCCTCACAGATAATAAAATATTGGCAAACATAGTTCTCCAACTGAGACATATCCACCACTACAATTTTAGAGCCTTTCTTTTCCTGAATGCCCTCGATAATTTTCTCTATTACAATCTTTGTATCTTCCATTTCAATTTTTCTATTGGGGATGTTCAAAATCCCTTATTATAAGATCTTTACAACGGTTTTTGACAAGCAAATCAACCGATCAATTTATCAACAGCCGCGTCCACTCTATCGAATGAGAATCCAGCAAGCGTATGCTCAGCCAAGAGAGCGATACGATCGTTACACAAATTACCGATACTGCCCTCGTGCGTATGAGCAATGTTCTTGTTAGGAACGAACTTGCCTGCCTCAATATCCAATCCCACCTTTTTGTAAGCATCACGGAATGGCATACCCTCTTTTGCCAAGCGGTTAACCTCTTCCACACTAAAGATGAAATCATATTTGCTATCAGACAAAATATCCTCCTTGACCTTCACCTCACTCATAATATGGCATGTCATCTTGATGCAATCGCGCAACTCCTCGAAAGCAGGGATGAAAATCTCCTTAATAATTTGCAAATCACGGAAATAACCAGAAGGAAGGTTATTAATAATCATCATGATTTGCTGAGGCAAAGTCTGTATCTTATTACATTTAGCCCTTGTCAACTCAAAGACATCCGGATTCTTCTTGTGAGGCATGATGCTTGAACCCGTCGTACATTCGTCTGGCAACTTCAAGAATCCAAAATTCTGGCTTGTAAACATACATGCGTCGAAAGCCAATTTTGAAATCGTACCAGCGATTGTCGCCATTGCAAAAGCAACCGTTCTTTCCATCTTTCCACGGCCCATTTGAGCATAAACCACATTGTAGTCCATAGAATCAAAGCCCAACAAATCAGTAGTCATTTGTCTATTCAACGGGAAAGAAGATCCGTAACCAGCAGCAGAACCCAATGGATTTCGGTTCGTTATTTTCCATGCGGCAAGAAGGACCTCCAAATCGTCGGCCAAGCTCTCTGCATAGGCACCGAACCACAAGCCGAAAGAAGAAGGCATCGCAATCTGCAAGTGGGTATAACCTGGCATCAAGACATTTTTGTAATGCTCGCTCTGACCAATCAAGATGTCGAACAAACGCTTAACATCCATTGCTAAATCCTTCAAACAATCACGAGTGAACAACTTCATGTCCAACAAGACTTGGTCGTTACGAGAACGGCCGCTATGAATTTTCTTGCCCAAGTCGCCCAAACTTCTTGTCAACATCAACTCCACTTGCGAGTGAACATCCTCAACCCCCTCTTCAATGACAAACTCGCCTCTATCTGCCAACGCATATATTTTTTTCAATTCGGCCAAAAGGACAGGCAATTCATCGTCGCCAATAAGATCAATCGAATTAAGCATCGTGATATGTGCCATAGAGCCCAACACATCATACTTTGCCAAATATACATCCATCTCACGGTCACGACCTACCGTAAACTTTTCAATTTCAGCATCGGTTGCCTTTCCTTTATCCCATAATTTCTGTGCCATCACAATGAACTTTTAAAGAATTCTTATTCAAGACGGAATAGACCGTCAATTTGCAAAAATACGATTTTTTTCTAAAAGAGAAGAAATTGAGTTTGGAAAATAAAAGCCCATTAAACTTTATTAAAGTCTATTAATCCTTAAAGAAAAGTCAAAATTCGAGACCCATCATCCATAATTTCGCATTCGCGTTGCAATTCTTTCAAAACAAAAAAGTAATTTTGTGGTCAAACATAAAGTAACGATTATGAGTTTTAGCGAAAACGCAAACAAGATTTTTGATAGCGTGGTTATCGACTACCACAAGAATGACGATGTTGACACGCCAATAGTCAATCCTTTCAAGCCACAAACCATTGAAAATGTATTGTATCTTAAAAACTGGATCGACACCGTTCAATGGCACTTGGAAGACATCATCCGTAATCCTGAGATTGACCCAGTTGAAGCTTTGACCATCAAGAGACGTATCGACAAATCAAACCAAGACCGTACAGACTTGGTAGAGAGAATCGACAGCTACTTTTGGGAGAAATACCAAGGCATCAAGGTGAAATCAACGGCTGTCATCAACACGGAAAGTCCTGCTTGGGCTATCGACCGTCTTTCTATCCTCGCCCTCAAGATTTACCACATGAGACAAGAGGTGGAGAGAACTGATGTTAGCGAAGACCACAAGAGTGCATGCGGCAAGAAATTGGACGTTCTCCTTGAACAACGTGTAGACCTTTCTTCAGCCATTGATCAATTGCTTGCAGACATCGAGAACGGCGATCGTTACATGAAGGTTTACAAGCAAATGAAGATGTACAACGATCCGAATTTGAACCCTGTTCTTTACGGAAAGAAAGCTTAAAATGAATATCCTCGTAATCCGAATGTCGGCCATGGGCGACGTGGCGATGACAGTCCCTGTCGTAAGCTCATTTGCCAGCCAACACCCTGACATACAAATCACGGTGTTGACTAATCCTCGTTTTGGAGGAATGTTCCCATCCCTGCCCAATGTGGAGTTTTTCGGAGCAGACACGAAAAAGGATTACAAAGGATTTTTAGGCATCATAAAACTCTTCAAGGCTCTCAACGCCCACAAGCGCTATGACATGGTCATCGACCTTCACGATGTGTTGCGCAGCAAAGTGTTGAGAAAGATCTTCAGACTCAAAGGCACGCCTTGCTTTGTAATTGAGAAAGGAAGAGCCGAGAAAAAAGCTCTCACCAAAGCAGAGGGCAAAGTGATGAAACAATTGAAGAGCAGCATCGAACGATATAGAGATGTTTTCAAGGCCGCTGGATTTGAGGTGCCCCTCAATTTCGAAAGGCAAGCGTCTCTACTATCGGAAGAGATTCTATCCGTCACAGGCAACAAGGAGACAAAATGGTTGTCCATTGCCCCTTTTGCCCAACACAAAGGTAAGATATACCCAACGGAACAAATGGAGAAAGTGCTGGAACACTTCTCGCAAAAACAAAATTACAAGATCCTGCTTTTCGGAGGTGGCAAGCAGGAAAAAGAGATATTGGAAGGCTGGGAGGCTCGCTTCAATAATGTAGTCTCCCTTGCCGGAAAATTCCCATTAGAAAAAGAGTTGACCATACTCGAACATTCTGACCTATTGATTTCCATGGACTCATCCAATATGCACCTGGCCTCATTAGTTGGCACTCGTGTCCTCTCCATTTGGGGAGCCACCCATCCTTTCGCAGGATTCTACGGCTACGGGCAAAAAACAGAAGATGCCATCCAATTGGATCTCGCCTGCCGCCCTTGCTCCATCTATGGCAACAAACCTTGCCTACGCAACGACTACGCCTGCATGACGCAAATCACGCCTGAAATGGTGATTGATAGGGTGGAAAAGATTTTTGAAAATTCTTAATTAACCCATAGTCCTTACAGACTATGCAGTTTCAGTGAAAATTCTCAATCACCTATACTCTTCCATCTCAATCAGATACCACTTCTTATTGATACTGATAAAGTTGAAAAACAGGTATGGAGAACCATTCTTCATAACGAACAAACGACGGTTGTTCACAGAAGCAGATTTATCGTAGGAGAAGACACACAAAGAGGGGAACAACGCCACGAAGTCAAAAGGTTCCCACTCGCGAGGCATCATCAATTTCGAACTTAACTCGTTGCTTTTATTCTCCTTATATATTCGATAAGGGAAAGGGAAAATCGTACGCTTCTTTTGGAAATCGACATCTCTTGAATATTGCATCAAGAACTCTACAAAGTCACGTTCGCCTCCATAGTCAGCGTCTTTGCCCGACGAGGCCAATTTCCATTTCTCGTTCTTCTTTTCAAACGAATATTGTGTCGATTTTATATCCAACATATTCACAACGGACACATTGACCACCTTCTGAGAAGAGACCAAATTCAAGGAATCTGTACATACGATAGGAATGTTGACCGGAGTAGCCAATCTTAGAGGTTGATACGACTTCGCTGATTTGACGACGCCAGATTCAGATTGGAAAGGGAACAAAACCGAATTTCGCTGTTGTTCTGGATGGCGAACAAAATCCAAAAAGAAAGTCGAAAAGTTTTGACATGACGAAGAGTCCGGGATGCAAAGCATCACGAAAAGGAACGCGAAAAAAATCCCATATAACTTCCTCATATCTATCTTTATTCAAAGGATTCGATAAAAATCCACAATCTTTAACATAGCAACGGACAAATTTAGGTGCTATTTTCCTAATAAGAAAAAAAGATGGGCCAATTTTGCATTTTTTAGGCATAATACGTTCAAACATCTGTTTCTCCCACCTAAATAATAAAGACTGTCCTCCAAATTCTTGGAAGAACAGTCTTCTATTTCCATATCTATTTCTCAGGAGCGATCAATCTCCCCAGAAATTGTAACCCACATTAAGCGAGAAGCAACGAGATTTCATCACGCCAGCTCCCGATGCCTTCATCATATCCAAAGTACCAAGTTGGAATCCTAACGAAACGGTCAAGCCCCCATCGCAATCGTATCCGAGTCTTGAATACAACGAGAAATCGAAATTGTTGTAGATTGGATCCTCCTGTTGAGAATCAGGATCTGATTGAAAAAGGAGTCTGTTATCATAATCATCTGACGACTGATTTCCAAACAAGCCCAAGCTAATCATTGGAGCCAAAGAAGCAAACACGCGCCCCTTCTTGAATCGTGCGCTGGCCTTAACGTTGATTGGGACCGTCATATAAAGCAAATCATCTGCCGCATCAAATTTTTGAAGTTCGCCAGTAGGTTCTCCGTCCTCATCAACACCGCCATCTTCAACAAAGCCAACCAATGTCAAAGGCGTATGGCGGAAAGAGAACAGCAACTCTGGTTGAATAGAGAAGTATTGACCTACAGGAGTCTGTCCGAAAGGAAGATCGCAGTTGATACCCACCTGAACACCCGGACCGAAACCAGCGCTACATCCGTCCATTCCAGCAAGGCCATAAGTGGACAATGTTGGACCAATCGTAAAACCAAGCGTAATGAATCGTTTCTCTGGCACTTTCTTGTCCTCAAGCAAAGAATCCTTAGGGTTCAATTCTCTCATCAATTGGAACTCTTTAACTTTGCGAAGAGAATCCGGAAGACTCTTTTCCGCGTCCGAAAGGACAGTAGCATCATCTACCTGAGGCACCGCAGGGGCAATATTCTCAACCGCAACCGGAAGAGTCAAAGTTTCATCTTGAACTTCATTCTGCGAATAAACTAATGCAGAACCATTGATTGCCAAAAGTGCGGCAAGAGCTAATCTTTTCATTATCAATATGATATTATTATTTTGTTTTTCATTTATACAAAAGCCGTCTCTTAAAACGACACAGAAGGACTCCAAAAATTGCGTTCTCCCGATCACCTTAATTTTTTAAACTCCCGTTCTCTGTAAGGAATTCAAATTACAAATATATATATTTTTTATAAAAATCATTAAAAACGAGTTCTAAAGTCACAACTATTTGATTTTCTATTTGACAATTTACAACTTACGATTTCTATGAGAACAACACTACAAAGAGCCATTCGGGATAATCCGACAAAATATTGCAAAGTTTTCCCGCTCTCCGTATCTTTGTAGAGAAATTGGGGTTGGTTACAGATTCTCGAAGACCAACAAAAGTTAAGAATTTAGACAGATGAAATACAGCATTTTAGCAATTCTATTCGCCCTTACGGCTTCGGTAGAAGCATGGGCCAACGAAGACGATGATTTCAACGAAGAGATAGAAATTGTTCCCGATTCAGTTTGGGCTACAGACACTCTTTGTCAAGGCACTCCACTCTATAAATTTGTCAACTCACCTTTTTTCTACAACACCAATCTTAGCATCTTAGTCAAAGAGATTGGAACGGGCAAACGAGTGGCTGAATACCGCTCAAGATACAACCTCATTCCTGCTTCAGTGACCAAGGTAGTGACCACTGCCTCAGCCTTGGAAATTCTTTCCGACACTTTCCGTTTCAAAACCAGACTCGAATATGACGGAGAGATTAAAAACGGCATTCTGTATGGAAATCTTTACGTCAAAGGTGGCGGAGACCCAACATTGGCTTCCAATCAATCACAAAAAAAATGCACCCTATTTGCAAACTTTACCAATGCAGTCCAAAAAAAAGGAATCAAAAAGATAGAAGGGCAAATCGTTGGTGACGCCTCGCTTTACGAAGAGGAAGGTGGCCCAGGCATTTGGTTGGTTGAAGACATTGGTACGGCTTACTCACCATCCCCGTCTGCTTTGTCGTTCTACGATAACCTTTTGACATTCACCATACAAAGCGACAACTCAAAGGCAAAAGTCAGCAATGTATCTCCCGGCTGTAAATTGTTCCACCCTCAAATAGAAATGGATGTTCAAAAGTGCGTTCCACGTTCCAAATGGACAAAGATGGACTATTCTTGGAGTCCTATCATCAGCGGTAGAATGGCACCCAACACCAAGCATGGCATCCGAATGGAAATCCCAGAGCCTGCCCTATTCGTGGCAGACTCCTTATCGAATTCGCTCCAAAAAGCAGGTATCGTAGTGACTGGTTCTTGCACCACGCAAAGAGTATTACGCTCTTCGCAGCCAAGGAAGTTGATTGCCACATACCAATCAGAGACATTAGGTGAGATATGCAAGCCTACGAACCACAAGAGCATCAATTTATACGCAGAGAACATCTTCAGTCAAATCGGACTCAAAAAAGAAGTACCATCCACCAAGAAGGCCTCGGCCGAGGCCATCGCGCTCTATTGGAAGAAGAAAGGCTTATCCTCTTCGAGCATTTTCCAGACAGACGGCTCCGGACTTTCTATGAAGAACGCCATAAACTCCGAATTCCTTGTCGAAGTGCTCACTTACATGCAAACGAAGAGCAAATATCGCAAAGCATTCTATGAGTCGCTTCCTGTAGCCGGTGTTAGCGGCACGGTAAAATACTTAATGGCCAAAACACCATTGGCAGGAAAAGTTCATGCAAAAAGTGGAAGTATGGAACGCGTACAAAACTACTGCGGTTACATCCAGCAAGACGATAGGATGTATGCTTTCAGCATCATGATTAATAACTTTGCAGGGCCTCGTTCCTCTGCCAAGTTAGAGATCAGTCGTCTCCTCAACGGGTTGATGCAAGAGGAGGCTAAACTCCACGCTCCCAAAGAGACAGCACAAGAAGAAAAGCCACTAATAGAAGAACAAGCCACAGAGGTCGACACCGAAGAAAAAGAGACAGAAAACACCCCTGTAGAATCAACTTCACAAACAGCAGAACAATGATCAATAATCGAATAAGAATCAGTTTGTTGTCTATAGGCATTCTGATGGCAATGAGTGCCTGCAGCGAAGTCGAAGAACGTTCGTCCATACCCGACAGCCAAGTCTATATCAAAACATTTGGCAACGACTACGTCACGCTCCGCATTGCGGGGAACAGCGTCTCCTACATATCGACGCCGACTTCCGTATATCCGACCAACTTCAAATTAGGATACGGCGGCGTCCTTATCTATAGAGACATGGACGAGAAAATCCATGCTTGCGATTTGGCTTGCCCAGTCGAAGCGTCGCGCAGTATCTTGGTCAACGTGAAAATGCCATTCGCCACCTGTCCTTCTTGTGGCTCCAAATTCGATTTGACCTTCGGTTTTGCAGCACCATGCGAAGGTCCTGCGAAAGAGACCTTGAAGCAATACAATGCCATCGATAATGGCTCTGCCATCATTGCATCCTATTGATGAAGGTTTGCACTTTCAATTTAGTAGTGCAGAGGACTAAAAACATCCTTGACAGAGCCAGCTCCTAAAGAGGCCGATGGGGCTCGTTTGGGCGACCACCGATAACGGTTCGGAATTCGCTGATCATTTAACTATTTCTAAGAAACTTAAAGTCAAAGTCTTTTTCGCTGACCCTTATTCTTCTTGGCAGAAGGGAGCCATCGAAAATGCCAACAAACTTATTCGTCAGTATATCCCTAAAGAGATGGAGCTGAACTCTATTTCTGACAAGAAACTTGCTTTCATTATCGCTAAAATCAATGAAAGGCATAGAGAAAAACTCGACTTTGACTCGCCTAAAAAGCTTATTTCTCAATCATTCCCCATCTCCGCGAAGCAGTGTGAAATGTCCGCTGAAGTCCTGGTCGGTCTCGTCGGATGTCATGATGTACCAGTAGTCCGAGCTTGGCATGGGGTTGCCTTTATAGGTGCCGTCCCAAGGAATGTATTCGTTGACATACTCTTTCAATAAGACTCCACGCCTGTCGATGATGCGGATGCGGTATTTGCTGTACTCTTCGATGTTTAGGATTGTCCAAGTGTCGTTGATGCCATCACCATTGGGCGTGAAGAAGTTGCTCGGGTAGATGGCTTTGTTGATGAAGAAGTTTTTGCTTTCGCTTTGGCAACCGTTGGCGTCTATTGCGATGGCCGAATAGTTGCCGAAAGGCAGGTTGCTCACTCTGCCTGAACTGCTTTCGAGACTGTCGTTGACAATGTAGGTGTAGTCTGGAGAGCCTCCTTCTGCTGTAATTATGGCCGTATTCCGGTCAATTCCAATCTCTTTTAAAACGGGTTTCTCCATCTTGAAAAGAATGGTTATGCTACCTTCGCTTTTGATGCCGTGGCACTCCAAATTATAGGTCAGATGCTCTTCTTCTTGGACGATGGCACCCTCTATGTGATAGACGAACTTGTCGCCTTCGTTAATGATTTTTGCCCTGGGATGGGTTGGCTTGGAGGAGATGGAGGCTTGGTAGGCCGTCTTCTTTACGAAATGGTTGGTGCCTGCTCCCGAATAGTTATTGATGGAGCCTTTGACAACGAGAATGTCGTTTTCTACAGGATCCAGTTCTATATCTACGCCGTCAGCACCTCCTTGGCAAGGCATGTTAACCTCTATGGTGTCGTTGATGGCTCGAAGTTCGAAGTCGCATTTGATTTCAATTGGGAACTCTGCTTTTTGCTGGTTTCTGTCCGTTACTGTTAGCATGTATTTTCCAGAAGGTACATCCTTAAACGATTCGGACATGCCGCCTTGTGTGTTGTACTTGCTTGAGTAAGCTGCAACTTCCACTTGCGTCAATGTATAGAAATAAGGAGAATCACCGCCTTGCACTTTAAAGTCGCAAGTCGTCAAGCCGTCAATTCCAACCGAAGACTCCCATCTTGGAAGTTTTAATTGGCAAAAAACAGGAATTGACATGGCAGATAGAAGAATGGTTGTTAGCAACCTCATACGCAATAAATATAAAAACTTAAATTTCAGGAAATAAAGAAAACTTCAAGAGTGCGTTGCACACCTTGACTTATTAGATTTAGGTGAATCTTAGGAGAGAACCTAAGATTAAAGAACATTTATACTTTGAAAATAAAGCATGGTGTGTTTAGAACACACCGTATGCTTATATGTTTTTCTTGAGATCCTTGAACGGAATCTTTGTCAAGCTGTCGGCAATCTTCTCGACGAACATGTTGAGAGGTTTTTCTACCATTGGCTTGATGAATGGGTTGAGCTCGGCTTTAACCGTAACTTTTATACGGGTGTCGTTCTCTGCCACTTGTTTCATTTGAATCCAAAGGTTGAAATCGATGGGAGATTGGTCAGCAGCAAATTTCACTGTCTTTGATGGCTCTCTGTCAACGATTCTTAGCCCAAGTTTTCCTACAGGATCTACTGTGAATTGACAGCTGTCTGCGTCATAGGTCACATCTTTGACTTTGTCGCTTGGAATCATCTCCTTAAAACGGTCGATGTTGTTCAAGTCGGAAATCAAATCGTAGATGTCATCTTGATTGCATTCTGCCTTTTTAATTTCACTTTCGAATGTTGTCATTTCTTAAATGTTAGGGTGTTATGACATCGGGTAGGGCGAACCATGCCCGATGTTTTTTGTTGAATTGCCTATAGCAATTCTTAAATCTTACCTCTTAATTTTTAATTAATTAAGCATTCCACTCTGATGGGTTCTTTCTCCACTCTTGGAGAGTTTCCATCTCCATTTCGCCGATTTGCTTGCTGTCAAGCATGTGTTGCAATACGGCTTGATAGTTGGAAAGGGTTGTCAATTCAACTTTAGCCTCTTTAAACTTCTCCGCAGCAACAGGGAATCCGTAAGTGAAGATAGCCAACATACCGATGACTTCGCATCCGTCCTTACGAAGAGCCTCAACAGCCTTAAGGCTGCTTCCTCCGGTTGAGATAAGGTCTTCTATGACAACAACCTTTTGTCCAGGCTTCAAGTCGCCTTCGATGAGGTTCTCCAATCCGTGATCTTTTGGTGAAGAACGAACATAAACGAATGGCAATCCAAGTTCCTCTGCAACCATGGCACCTTGTGCAATGGCTCCAGTTGCAACACCTGCGATAACATCTACGTCGTCGTACATTTCACGAACAAGGCGAGCCAACTCAATCTTGATGAGCGTGCGAATCTCTGGGTAAGAAAGAGTCTTTCTGTTGTCACAATATATTGGAGATTTCCAACCAGATGCCCAAGTAAAAGGATTGGATGGTTGTACTTTGATTGCCTTGATTTTCAATAACTTTTCTGCGATAAGCTTCTCTAAGTTCTTCATATTTTTTCTTTGTTTAGGGATTGTGGTTACTCTCCCAATTTGTAAATTATTTCGATTGTCGTGGAATTACGTTTGTGTAATATATTCCGTTGACAAAAATAATCAATGGATTTGATATATCCTTGTTTTTAAATGCCTCCTTTTTGTGTTTGAGGGCAGAATTATCATCCTTCTATAGTCAAAAAGCAATATTAGTCAAAAAAAAACGCAGAAACACCTTTTAGGCGAATCAAAATTGAGTTTTTCTCCAGCGGACCTATTTTGACGCGTGGAACGTTTTTTCTACAGTGTCCGATATTTATCCGACAACCCACTCCGTCAAATTTCTCTCCTTGGTACTGAAATTCGCTCCAATCTTCACAATCTTCTTGTCGTGAGAAGATATTTTTTTCGCATAGCGTTTTTCATCTATCTGAGCCAATGCTTCCTGTGCGGAACCATCACGCTTACATTCAATGATGTAGACGCAATTGTTTGTTTCAAAGAAGACGTCGATGCGTCCACCCAACACTGGATACTCCACAAACACATTCTGTCCAGTGAATCTGATTATCAGATAAAGCATATTGCGGAAATGAATCTCCATCATATTGGGCTCGTTGTTTTCAAACGGGATTTGTCCAATTATATGCTTGATCTGAAGAAGAATACCTTCAACGTCGTCGTTGTTAATTTTATCATAAAGATCTTGCAAATCGTTGTCTAACAATCCTCCTTTGCCTGAATATTCGGCCAACAAGCATTGTATAAATCCGTCCTGAACCTCTTCATTTGGAAAGCCAAGTCGATAAAATTTTCCATTGAAGTCTTTGATCGTCAAATAACCACTCTGATACAAAGCCGCAACAATGTTTTCTTCTCCATTTCCGAAAGTCGCGATATTTTCAAGAGTGGCAGATATACCATTTTCTAATTTAGACAGATCCGGTTCATTCTTCTTCAAAATTTTCACCAGATATGTCGGTGTGCCTGTCGCAAACCAATAGTTTCTTAATTGTTTCTCGCTCAACGCATTAAGCAGACTGAACGGGTTGTAGACATCTTCCGACTCTTCAGAAAAATGATAACCGTCATACTTGTTTTTAAGAATAGCGTATATATCATTTTTATTTGTCTTTTTCTTGTCTGCAAAAACTTGGATTTCCTCATCAAAATATTTGTGCAACTCAT
The DNA here is from genome assembly GCA_024401475.1 of Paludibacteraceae bacterium. Classification (GTDB taxonomy): domain Bacteria; phylum Bacteroidota; class Bacteroidia; order Bacteroidales; family Paludibacteraceae; genus RGIG10190. Next base: position 76,656 of record JAKSKZ010000008.1, read on the forward strand.
TTTCTGAAATTCCACAAATACTTGAATACATATCATTGCTTGATATGTCCTGCAAATTGTTTGCCGCACTGAAAATTCCCAATTTGCCATAACGGGTGACGCCAGTAAGAAATGTGAATTTAATGCATTTGTCTGCATTTTTGAAAACTCCATACAAACTTTGCAACACTGAACGATTGGCATCCTGAATTTCTGTATCTCCGATTGTATCAGTCAACGGTTTATCGTATTCGTCGATAAGGATTACGACTTTTTTTCCTGTTTTTTCGAATGCTCGTTGGATAACTCCTTGGAAACGAGAGCCGAATGTCACCTCACTTGCGTTGGAGCCATACTTATTTTCACATTTTTCCAAAAAAAGATTGACTACGCTATCAAGTTCGTTCTCCTTAACATATTTATTCCCCGAGAAATCAAGGTGAAACACCGGATATTCAATCCATTCCGTCTCCAACGAATCGATAGCGAGACCTTTGAAAAGTTCTTTTCTGCCGTGAAAATAGGCCTCCAATGTTGTGGTAAGCAGACTTTTGCCGAAACGTCGCGGACGGCTGAGAAAATAGTATTTTCCCTCATCCACCATTTTATAGACAAGATCCGTCTTGTCTACATAGACATAACCGCCTGTTATTATCTCTTCAAATGTCTGTATACCTATTGGAAATTTCATAATCTCGTTTTTATGGAATTTTCGCAAAGATAATGAAAATGTTGCGAATATGGAATTCAATTATGCGAATCCGACACACGCTTCCGACACCCTAAGCGAAACTGGTCTGTTGGACATAGAACGCTAGCGACACACGCGTAGACGGTTGGCTATCGTGTCCAATATTTATCCGGCAACCCACTCCGTCAAATTTCTCTCCTTGGTACTGAAATTCGCTCCGATCTTCACAATTTTTTTGTCATGAGAAGATATTTTTTTCGCATAACGTTTTTCATCTATCTGAGCCAATGCTTCCTGTGCGGAACCATCACGCTTACATTCAATGATGTAGACGCAATTGTTAGTTTCAAAGAAGACGTCGATGCGTCCACCCAACACTGGATGCTCCACTGTCACATTGAATCCTGTTGCTCGAATCATCAAATAAAGCAAATTGCGGAAGTTTGCCTCAATCAGTTTGACCTTATTACTTTCAAATGGAACCTGACTCATTATCAATTGAATCTGAGTCATAAACGCATCCACGTCGTTGCTCTTCAACTTACGTTTTAGATTGATCATTTCAGTATCCCATTCGTCCAAATCTTTGTGTGCGAACTCCACTGCAAGATATTTGACAAAACCATCGGCGACCTCCTCGTTAGGTAATCCAAGATTATATATTCCGTCCTCATCAACTCCTTTGATAGTGAGATAACCGCTTTGATACAATGCCGCAATAATATTGCTCTCTCCATTTCCAAAAGACGCAATGCTTTCGGATGTTGCCTCGATTCCATCATTCAAGCTTGGCAAGTCAAACTCTTTTTTCTTTAGTATTTTAGCCAAATAAGTCGGTGTGCCTGTCGCAAACCAATAGTTTCTTAATTGTTTCTCGCTCAACGCATTAAGCAGACTGAACGGATTGTAGATATCTTCCGACTTTTCAGAAAAATGATAGCCATCATATTTCTTTTTAAGCAAGCCATACATCTCATCCACACTGACACTCTCTTCCTCAGCGAAATCTTTAATCTCAGCATCAAAATATGTTCGGAGCTCTTTCTCTGAGATTCCACATATAGACGCATATTTTTTGTTCGTGGAGATGTCCTGCAAATTATTTGCCGCGCTGAAAATTCCCAGTTTGCCATAACGGGTGACGCCAGTCAGGAATGTGAATTTGATGTATCTGTCTGCATTTTTGAAAACTCCATACAAACTTTGCAACACTGAACGATTAACATCCTGGATTTCTGTATCTCCGATTGTATCAGTCAACGGTTTGTCGTATTCGTCGATAAGGATCACGACTTTTTTTCCTGTTTTTTCGTATGCACGTTGGATAACTCCTTGGAAACGAGATCCGAATGTTACCTCACTTGCGTTGGAGCCATACTTACTTTCACATTTTTCCAAAAAAAGATTGACTACGCTATCAAGTTCGTTCTCCTTAACATATTTATTCCCCGAGAAATCAAGGTGAAACACCGGATATTCAATCCATTCCGTCTCCAACGAATCGATAGCGAGACCTTTGAAAAGTTCTTTTTGACCAAGAAAATAGGCCTCCAATGTTGTGGTAAGCAGGCTTTTGCCGAAACGACGCGGGCGGCTGAGAAAATAGTATTTTCCCTCATCCACCATTTTATAGACAAGGTCCGTCTTGTCTACATAGACATAACCGCCAGTTATTATCTCTTCAAATGTCTGTATACCTATTGGAAATTTCATAATCACTTTTTATGGAACTTTGGCAAAGATAATGAAAATGTTTCAAGTTTCAAGTTGGTCCAGCGGACCTGGCACGAAGTGAATGGTGTCGGTTTCAATGATTTCCGAATCAAAAAAAAACAAAATGGTACCCTATCCTTATTCTACGTTCTTTGAACTTAAAATGGATTAGATATCAATGCAACCTATGGATAAAAACGTTGGCAAGAAACAAATAGGTGAGACAACAAGCATCGTCCACGGGTTAGTACTTGCAATTCACAAAAACATCCTTATTTGCCTAACAAATCGGCATATTCTTTCTCCACCAAGAACTTCACCTTGTCCATCGTGAAGTTATCAATAATTCGCTGACGAGCAGCCGCACCCAAACGATTTCTTAGTTCCTCATCCGAAAGCAATTTATCCACAGCCGCACCAAAAGCCTCAACATCACCATTAGCGACCTCCAAGCCCGTTTCACCATTAAGATTAACCCAATTAACACCCGACCCTTCAATCGTAAATGTAACAGGAGGCGTACTGCAATACATTGCCTCCGCCAAGACAATTCCAAACGCTTCGTTTTTAGAGACCGATGGGAACGCCAAGACAGACGCCGCCGTCATATAAGGGGCAATCTCCTCATCTTTTATCTCCCCAATGAAGAACACCCTTTCGGAGTTAGACTTCAGTTTCAACTCTTTCGTCAACGGACCACTACCGGCAATGATAACGACACAATCCTCCTTGATAAAAGGTTCGGCCTTCAAAAGCATATCCAAACCCTTGTATGGGACATGACGGCCCATAAAGAAGACAATCTTCTTTTGAGCGTACGTCTCTTTTATGGATTGCACCAAAGATTCAGATTGAGCATTCATCTCCATTTTAGGGATGGAAATTCCATTCGGTATAACTGCTATTTTTTCGGAGAAATCGCGTAAAGGCTCTGAAAAATCCTTATAATTAGGGCTTGTCACAAAAATCTTGTCGGCCCTCTTCAACATCATTCGCTCGAAAGGACGATAAACAAGATAAGACAACCTTTGCTCTATAATGTCAGAGTGCCAATGGACTATCAATTTAGACTTCTTTTCAATGGCGAGCAATGTCATGATTGCCGAGAATGGATTAGGAACGTGAAGATGCACAATTTCAGGTCGGAACGACTTCATCATCTTCCTCAATTTAAAGAAGAAATCGAAAGACAACGGTTGACTGAAACATTTAGACACCGTGCCGACACGCATCACCTCCACTCCGTTTTCAACCTCACTAACCGAGTTTTTTCTACCCACATTGAAGCAAATGACTTTATGAACAAAGCCACCCACACTCTTCACTATGCTACAACACACATCCTCTATGCCACCCTTGAACGGAGGGTAGAATTTAGACACATGCAAAACTCTATTACTCGACATACAATCTTTTTATAAGACTAAAGACAATCATCGACCTATAATAAATCTTGAAGGCCAATGAATTTGCACTTGATTCGGAACTGGTTGACAAATTGGAAGAGTGACGCCTATAATAGAGCGTAGGCGTGGACAAAAACGAAACCTTCCCTTTAATTTCAGCAAGCAACCCCAACCAAATATCATGAGGAACCAACGTCTTAGGGAACGGCAACGCATATTGCAGCACACTCCTTTTAAAAGCCATGCAACAGCCCAAATACGAATTCTTTTTCAAGTTGTTAAGAACACCTATTTTGGAGTGGTTAATCTTGAAATAAGAATCATCCACAACGTTCATTTCTGCATCGACAACAACGCAATCAGACAAAACCAAATCAGACTTCTCCAACTCCTGCATAAATAGTTTCACCTTGTCAGGCATCCACACATCGTCCTGATCTGCCAAGAAAATCACATCGCCAAGACTTGCTTGGATAGCATTTTCAACATTAAGTGTGGTATAATCAAATGCATATTTGGAAGAAACCTTCATGTGCGACACCACACGGATACGGGCATCCTGTTTTGCCATTTCTGCCACAATCTCCAAAGTACCATCCGTTGACCCATCATCAGAGATGACTATTTCATCACCCTCCTGCAACTGGGCCAAGATAGAGTTCAATTGAGCCTCAATATATCTGCTACCGTTATAAACGGGAATACAAACTGACACCATTGAGAAATCCGTTGTATCGTCTCACCATCACTCCTGAAATGTTGCCAACTCGAAGTTAAGCGAGACAGGTTTGCCAAAAAACGAACGAGGGCAAAGTTAATAAAATAAAATAGACCTACACAATTTTTTCCCCCATAGAAATCCCCATAGACAAACATAAAACTCGTTTTTTTCCTCCAACACTCACTTGAGTTTTGAGAATGGTTATGTATTTCATAACTTTGCAGAAAAGTAAGTAGTAATGATTGCACTCATAATCACATGCTGTATTTTGTTGATTTTCGGATTGACATGCTCACGCAACGACATATCCAGCCCGAGTGTCATCACCAGTGCCGTATGGTTGATGTGTGCCGCCATGTTTCAATGGTTAGACCACGATTTACCTCCCCTACAGACTCGAACTATCGTGGCTATCGGGATATGGGCTTCATGCCTATCATTCTCTTCCCTCTTCACGCAGGCTTGTCACTACTCCTCTTCCAAACTAAACGAGCCGAGTTTACTTGTCAGGAACATCTATTTAGGCTTGTCCGTTTTGACCTTCCCGATGCTGATACAATTTGCCTACAGCGCCATCACCACAGGCGAGACCGGCAATTGGGCCTTAGACCTACGATTAGCTGCTTTAGGTGACACCAAAGCTCACCCAGAGCCTTACGAAAACTTTTTCGTCCTCATCTGGCAAGTGGCCTTCTTTCTCGAACTTATCGCCTCAGAAAATCGCAGCAAAAAAAGGATTTTCTTAACAGGCTTCATCTTCATTGCCTACGGATTCGTCACCATGTCCAAAATCATCATCACCACCTCGTTCATCATGGCAACGATGATTCTCTACATGAAAAAGAAAATCTCCAACAAACAGATATTCTACGCGGCTTTGGGCATGACGGGATTCATCATCGTCATACAGCTGCTGCGCCACTCCCAACTAAACGCAGGAGGAGAGAGCATGCTCACCATCTACACCTACGGCAACATGAGTTCATTAGACACAGTGAAACCTTGCAGTGCAACTCATTGGGGAGAAAACACCTTCCGCATCTTCTATGCCATTCTGCACAAACTTTCCATCATCGGGACAGAACCCATAGACCCTTTATTAGGTTGGATAGAAAAACCTTTGAAGACCAACACCTACTCGGGACTATACCCTTTCATCAAAGACTTTGGAATACCAGGCGTGGCCATAGCCGCCACATTAATGGGAGGCATGTTTGGATGGATTTACAAAAAGGCAAAGTCGGGTAACAACTACTACATTGCCCTTTATGCCTTCTTCATCAATATTATCATCTTGCAATTCGTTGCCGAACAGTTTCTCACCATTCTTTCGAGAAATTTGAAATTCATCATCCTGCTCGCTATTCCGTTCATTTGTACGAAACACGGATTGCTCTACATAAAAGAAAAGCTCAAGCCATGAAACGACTTCTCATATTTGTTGTCATCTACAAAGCGAAGGTGGAGGATTGCGTAGCCTACACTACGCTCATGCAAAACGAGGGCGACATTCGCATTCCTCATACCATTGTGGTTTACAACAACTCACCAGAAATTGAGCAAACTGACAACAGATGTCGAATAGTGAATGGCATGGGAAATGACATGCTTGCTAAAGCTTATAACGTAGGTCTGTCCATAGCCAAAGAAGAGGGATGCGAATGGATATTGCTCATGGACCAAGACACTCCGTTCTGCAAGGATTACTTCAAATCGGCCTGCCAATTCATCGAAAGTCCCAATGGTTGCGACATGGCAGTTCCTACCATCATAGCCGGCGGAAAAATCGCTTCTCCGACCTACTACAACCCTATCATCGGCCCCTACCTCATTACCAACCCAATCACGGAAATTGGGAAATACGAGAAATACCTCACCGCCTTCAATTCGGGTGCCATTCTTCGAACATCGGCCATAGAAGAAATCGGAGGATTTAACGAAGAATATCCTTTAGACGCATTGGACAACTGGTATTTCCACAATCTAAGAAAAAAGAACCATTACACCTACATAATGGATTGTCAATTAAAGCAGAACCTTTCGTTGAACAATCCTTCCGGAATATCCATTGCAAGATATAAATCGATTATGAACTCGGCCATCCGTTTCGCAAAATCCATTGGTTGGGTAGCTTTATTAGGATGGAAAGTCAGAGCCGTGGCAAGATGCTTCATTCAATTAATGACGCCCAGCAAACGAAGGCTATTCCCAATCACACTCAAGTATCTATTTGTCAACGAAATAAAATAATTCAGACTTATTTTTACATCAAGATTACAAGCGGAGACGAATAATGGAGAAACATCAATTCCTCCCTTTATAAACTCAAAAAACGCGCTTTTTCAACCTATATCTCAAGAGAGAATATACAATTAGAATCTCCAACAACTCAGACACTATGTAGCCAAACGCGGCCCCATAGACTCCATAAATCGGTATAAAAACGAAATAGAGGGAGAGAGAAACGCAAAGAATCGTAAAACCCACAAACGGAGCATACTTCTGCATCTGCATTCCGTACATTCCCTGCACAGTAAACATTGTCGCCAAGACCACTAACATTGGTATAGGAGATAACTCCTGCAACAAAGGAACAACATTAACAAACTGTTCCCCTAAGAAGATGCGAACCACTATCGGCGAGACAAAATACAAAACAACAGTAAAAAGAAGTCCGCCAACACCAATCCCCACAAGACAACGCTTTAATTTTCTCCACCCACCTAACAAAGAGTCATTAAACTCACGACTTAAAGCAGGAAACAACGCCATGCTCAAAGGCATGGACAACAACATACTCAAAGCCGCCACAATCTTATGAGCTCCAGCATATATGCCTATCTCCACGTCGGAGAGAAGAATTCCAATCACCGTTATGCCTCCCAACGCATAGACATTTGAAAAAATACTATTTAAAAAGATAGGGAACCCTTTCTTTAGCGTTTCAAAATCGAAATCGGAAGTATAGGTCAAATCATATTTTGAATAGGCCCACAAAAAAAGCACAACACCAGCTAAGCAATAAGAGAGCGACATAAACAAGACATACAAACAATAATCAGACGGTGTTAACACAAACAAAATGGTTAGGATCGCTCCCATTGCCTTCATCACCACGTTGATAACAGCCACCTTCCCCATCGTTTCCATACCTTGGAAAAACCATGTCGGAGTGAGTGCCATACCGACATTTATGAGAAATGCGTATATGTAAAGCACCCCCTCTCCTTGCATTTTCGAAAAAAAACTCATCATGACAAGAAAGGCAAGAAAGGCTCCCAAAAGAAGAAACATTTTAGACTTCAATACCGACCAGAACACCACACGCACACGCGCTCTATCATCGCGGCAAAGAGCAATGTCTTGCGTAGCCGAATATTCAAACCCATAGTTGACCACCAACGTGAAATAGGCTGCTATTGTCTGTGCATACGACACTTTTCCAAAGGCCTCCACCCCTAACGATCTCGTCACAAAAGGTATGACAAGCAAAGGAATCAAGGCATTGGCCACCTGCATCAATCCCAAAGATGCGAAATTCTTCAAAATCACAGACTTATTGGATACATCAAATAACCTCTTCATTCATTATACTATTTACGGAAGACAAATGTAAGAAAAATAAGGCTTGCCAAGACTACTAATCAACCGTCCATTGCCAAAGCTCCAAAAGAATTTTATCTTTGTAAGAATTTCAACAAAGGCAAACATCAAGTTTATATCAATGGGAAATCATTCAATCGACAACAAAAACATATCTTCCATAATACTCTATACAACCGCATTTGCTGTTGCCTTTATAGGTTGGATGGCTCCAGTGCCTGTCATTGCACTGACACTTTGTTGTTGGATGTTGTCTTTTCAAAGACACCGTTCTGGAGATAAGATGGAGATTAATGCCACGTCGGCAATCATGTTGGCGTTTTACCTCTTTTGTCTCTTTGCAGACATTCTTAACGGCATACCCTTTTCGTCCATCAATCGGATGGATTTTCAAATCAGGCTTCCTTTGTTACTTCTTTCTCTCGCTTTCCTATTCAAGCACAACGAATTAGAGAGATACAACGCACTAAAATTTCATGCCTTAGGAAGTTACGCCACAGCGGCAATTGTCATCATCACTTTTCTTTGGGAGATTAGCTTCGATTTCAGCAATCTGGAGCGTAACATTTTTCACTTGCGTCAATGCTTGGCAGCCGTATTCATAGCCGTTTCACATAGAAGTTACATCAACTTCAACTTGCTAATCGCCTTGATTTTCGTCTTTCAATGGTACAACCGAAAGCCGTCAAAGCAACGATTGCTATCACTCGTCACAATAAGCATAGCCACGGGGGCATTCATATTTTTGTCTGAAGCACGCACATCACTCATTTCTTTCGGCGCCCTACTATCAGCCATAATTTTTCTCGTTGCGAGAGAGAGAGTCACTCGAAAGCAATTGTATTTACTATTGGCAGTCTGCGGGTTAAGTTTCTTCTGCATAGCAGCTTCAAGTCCACGCATCATCAACCTCTTCCACTCATTAATGAAAGGAGATGCAACCTTCATACAATTAGACCCTCGATTCCAGATTTGGAGTTGTGCCTATGACATTGCCTCGAAGGGCATACCATTCTTCGGTTTAGGATCAAGAGAACTACAACCCCTATTACAAGAATGTTATACGGCCACACAATTCAGATACGGGGAAACCTGCGGCTTGGGGGCACACAACCAATTCATCGAAGTACTTTTGGAATATGGATTCATAGGGTTAAGCTTGCTCGTAGCACTGCTTGCATCTTTGGGGGCAACCTCCAAATCAAATAGAAAAGAACAATACTTATTGCTGCTGATGATTGGTATCAATCTATTCTTTGAGACAATGTTGAGCCGCTCTATTGGAGCCTACAATATCGCCTTTCTCTTAGCACTATCTGGCAACACTCCGAAGTCCCAAGTAGAGAATTCATTCAGCATAAAGAATATGCGTTATGCCATCATTCCGATGATTTTGGTAATCGCCATAGGATTCATTCGTTGCAACAAAAGCAAACATTTTGTCACTTTCCAAAAAGATTTCATCACAGTTGAGGTTCTGCCTGGCGAAGTACCACACGAACTTAACGGCGAACAGGCTCTTCGCATAGACAAATCAACACCTACAGAAAATTGGGGCGAAGTGGCTTTCATGAATTTCTATTTCAACGAATTAAAGGTTAACGAGTCAGATTTAGTCCATTTCGACCTTTATGTTTATGTGGATGAAGCCTTCGACGGAAGCCTTGTAAGGATCAAATTGGACGAGCGCAACACAAACGTCTTCGAATGCTTTTATGACTTAGACAAAAAAGGCACTTGGCAAAAATTGAGCATCGACAAGGACGGATTAAAAGGAAGCGTCTTGTGCAACATATCGATCGACAAGACTCCGGCAAAGGATTTTTCAGACATGAAAGGTTATATTCTTTTCTGCCAACCCAACATTCAGCTTATCCATTCGGACAATGCTATAGAATTGCAACCATAACACCCTCACATTCCGACCACTTTTCGGTCGGGATCTCATATTTTAACCCACTTTCCAACATAATTCGGTTTTGTTTTCTGTCGGAATCTCACATTTCAGAGGACTTTCCGACAGATTTTGAGCATATTTTCGGTCGGAATGTTGTTTTATGAGAATACAAAAAGGACTACTCCACAAAAAGATCGTCCAACAACACTTGCGACTGCGGTCTTTATTCAGGAATAAATTTCACATAAGAGAACTAAAAAAACTTTTTCAGGGGATGTCTTATAACTTGCCAATCATCAAATAGTAAATAAATTTAACTCTTTTGTCATCAAAAAATAATTAACTTTGCAAAATTCGGGCATTGTTGTGTTTTGATGCATCAGAGCCACGACGAGAATAGGAAATTTATTAATAATTAAATACTAATGAAATCGTTTAAATTAATCAACAACATCTCAGGATGGATTGTATTTGCGATTGCAGCGGTGGTCTATCTTTTGACCATTGAACCAACCGCAAGTTTCTGGGACTGTGGAGAGTTCATCTCTACAGCAAACAAGTTGGAAGTTGGACACCCACCGGGTGCACCTTTCTTCATGCTAACAGCACGTTTCTTCACCCTTTTTGCTTCAGACCAAGCCCATGTGGCCATGATGGTCAATTCATTCTCAGCCCTTTGTAGTGCGGCATGTATCCTGTTCCTCTTCTGGACCATCACACACCTTGCGCGCAAAGCCATGATTAACAGCGAAGAGGATTTCACAATGGGCAATACCATCGCCATCATCGGCAGCGGTGCTGTTGGTGCATTGGCATATACTTTCTCAGACACATTCTGGTTCTCGGCAGTCGAGGGTGAGGTTTACGCCTACTCCTCTTTGTTCACGGCTGTTGTTGTTTGGGCTATGTTGAAATGGGAGGACGTCGCAGACGAGCCATACGCAAACAGATGGTTGGTTCTCATCGCCTATTTAATGGGACTTTCCATTGGCGTCCACTTGCTTAACTTGTTGACTATTCCTGTATTAGGATTGATTTACTACTACAAGAAGTACACTCCTACAACAAAAGGCACCTACATTGCATTGGCCATCTCTTGTGTACTCTTGGCATTCATCCTCTTTGGATTGATTCCAGGATTTGCATTGGTAGCAGGCTGGTTCGAAATCCTTTTCGTCAACGTTTTAGGATTCGGATTCAACACAGGAACCATTTTCTATGCCATGCTTACCGTTGGTTGCCTTGCTTGGGGCATCTATGAGACAAACAAGGAGAATACTGTAACAGAAGAAGGTGAAATCAAAGTTGTTTCTTCTTCGTCAAATTTGAAATACAAGATCAGTTTTATTCTTTCTGTTTTCTTGCTAGGAATCCCATTCTTCGGAAGCCATATACTCATGGGCATCGTTCTACTTGTAGCTTTGGCTGCTTATTTGTTCATAATCAACAAGAACATCAACAAAGCGCTTGTCAACCTCATATTACTTTGCTCAGCAGTAATCCTTTTAGGCTACTCTTCTTATGCAACCATCATCATTCGTTCGGCTGCGAACACGCCTATGGATCAAAACTCTCCTGACGATGTATTCTCTTTAAAGAGCTACCTCAACCGTGACCAATATGGCGACACTCCGCTTCTTTATGGAGAATGTTACGCATCCGAATATCTAAGAGAGAAAGATGGAGATAGTTGGAAAGTAGCCAGCGACAAGGGCGAAACTATTTGGGCTAAGAAAGTAAAGGTTTCTCCTAACGAGAAAGACGAATACGAAAATTGCGGTAACAAAGAGAAATATAAGTATGTAGACGAAACTTGCATGCTTTTCCCTCGCATGTACAGCAAGCAAGCAAGCCACATCGATGCTTACAAGAGCTGGGGAAATATCAAAGGAAGAAAAATCTCTTACCAAAACATGGGAAAGACAGAAACCACTGTGATTCCAACATTTGGCGAGAACTTGACTTACTTCTTACGCTACCAAGTAAACTTCATGTATATCAGATACTTCATGTGGAACTTTGTCGGACGTCAAAACGACATTCAAGGCCATGGAGACATCGTTAATGGAAACTGGATCTCTGGTATCGACTGGTTCGACGAAATTCGTTTGGGAGACCAAAGCAACTTGCCTGACGAATTGAAGAACAATAAAGGTAGGAATGTTTACTACGCTTTGCCTTTGCTTCTCGGTATCCTCGGTATGTTTGTTCAGTTGAGGACAAAGAAAGACAAAGAGAATTTCTGGATTACAATGATGCTCTTCCTCATGACAGGTCTTGCCATCATCTTGTATTTGAACCAAACTCCTTACCAACCAAGAGAGCGCGACTACGCTTACGCAGGTTCGTTCTACGCCTTCTGTATTTGGATTGGTTATGGCGTATTGTTCTTCTACAACCTCTTAGGTAAATATGTCAACAAAGAGATTGCAGCCACCATAGCCACGTTGGCTTGCCTCAGTGTCCCTGCTATCATGGCAGAGCAGAACTGGGACGACCACGACCGTTCTGGCCGCTACACCGCAAGAGACTTTGGTCAGAACTACTTGCTCTCTGTTGCTCCTAACGCAGTGATTTTCACCAATGGAGACAACGACACATTCCCTCTATGGTACAACCAAGAGGTGGAAGGTGTCCGCACTGACGTACGTGTAGCCAACTTGAGTTACTTGCAGATGGGCTGGTATATTGACCAGATGAAACGAGATGCTTACGAGTCTAAAGCGCTTCCTATCTCGCTGACTGCAGATCAATACTCTAACGGAAAGTTGGATGTTGCCTACATCATGAGCATGATGAAAGATTCCATCAAGGTTTCAGACGCCATGGACATCTTAACAAGCAAAGACCCTCGTTTCAAAGCATTGGCTAAGAAATATGGTGAAAATTTCGACTTCATCCCAACTAACAAATTGTATTTGCCAGTTGACTCTGCGGCTGCTGTAAATTCAGGTACAGTTGCGTCAAAAGATGCGAACAAGATTGCCAAGAAGATTGACATCAACCTTGGAGGCAAGCGCTACCTCGGCAAGCATGAGATTGCCATCCTCAACTTGTTGCAAAACAACAATTGGGAACGCCCTATCTACTATGCAGTTACCGTGGGAGAAGATAGCTACTTGAACTTGAAGAAGAACTTCCAATTGGAAGGTATGGCCTACAGAGTGGTTCCAATCAACCAACCAAACAGAGTTAACACGGACGCCATGTATGACAACATGCTCAACAAGTTCAAGTGGGGAGGCATCGAAAATCCAGATGTATATCTGGACGAGAACAACCTTCGCATGACATCCACTTTCAGACACATGTTCACTCGCCTCATCGACGCCTTGATTGCCGAAGGCAAGAAAGACAGTGCAAGAACAGCATTGGACTACTGCATGAAGGTGATTCCAAGCAAAACCGTGCCTCACTCTTTCGTTTCCGTCGTATTGGCAAGACAATACTTCCAAGTTGGAGAGAAGGAGAAGGCCATCGCCATCCTTACTGAAATTAAAGAAAACGCCATCCAATACCTCGACTGGATTTCCGGTTTGTCACCATACTTCCAAGCATTAGCTGTTGAAGATTATGAGCAACAAATAGGCATCTTCTCTGAGGTTCTCCGCATCAGCGAAGGAAAGGTGGACGAAAAGAGTTTTGACGAAGACTACAAGAAATTTGTAGCCTACAGTCAGCTTTACAACAAATTAAAGAAATAATGTTTATAGAACAACCCCCAACGGCATTCAGGATCTTTTTCCCGAATGCCGCTTGGAGAATTCCCCAAAAGGAGAAGACCATTTATCTGACATTTGATGATGGTCCTATCCCAGAAGTAACCCCTTGGGTGCTTGACATTTTAAAGCAATACGGCGTAAAGGCGACTTTCTTCTGTGTTGGCGACAACGTCAGAAAACATCCTGATGTTTTCAAGCAAGTGATTGAGGCTGGGCACAAAGTGGGCAACCACTCTTTCAACCACATTCAAGGATTCAAATACTCCACCAAACGCTACATGGAGAATGTGGACAAGGCAGACGAGCTCATTCACAGCGAACTCTATAGGCCACCACACGGACAATTATACATTCGCCAACTCATCAAGTTGAAGAAGAAATATCAAGTTGTCATGTGGGATGTTGTCACCAGAGACTACAACAAGGATTTGAGTGGCGACTTCGTACTCAACGTAGTAAAAAAGAAGGCAAGGAATGGCTCCATTATCGTATTCCACGACTCTCTCAAAGCCGAAAAGAATATGAAATACGCTATGCCCAAAGCCATCGAGTGGTTGCTTCAAGAGGGTTATAAATTCGAGGTGCTTAGTCCGGAGATCATTGCTCAATGCATACGCACGAAAAGCGCACCGATAATGAAAAGAGCCCTTCTTTTACAAACCATATAAAGGGACTATCAATCATTAGAAATTCATAAAAAAAATTCAATACAATGAACATCTTATTATTAGGATCTGGAGGTCGCGAGCATGCATTAGCATGGAAGATCGCCCAAAGTCCCAAAGTATCAAAATTGTATATCGCACCAGGAAACGGAGGAACATCTTCAGTTGGAGAGAATGTAGCTATCGCAGCAGACGATTTCGAAGCCATCGGAAAATTCGCTGTAGAGAAGAACATCAACATGGTAGTAGTAGGTCCTGAGGATCCATTGGTAAAAGGTATCTATGACTATTTCCAAGGCAAAGCCGAATTGAAAAACATTCCAGTTATAGGTCCTTCAAAAGAGGGTGCACAATTGGAAGGCAGTAAAGACTTCGCTAAGGCTTTCATGATGCGCCATAACATTCCAACAGCTCAATATAAGAGTTTCTCTGCCGAGACGTTGGAAGAGGGATGCAAATTCCTTGAGACATTGGAGGCACCTTACGTATTGAAGGCTGATGGTTTGGCAGCAGGTAAAGGCGTACTCATCATCTCAGATCTAAACGAGGCAAAACAAGAGCTCAAGAATATGCTCGACGGAAAGTTCGGTTCTGCCAGTGCTACCGTTGTTATTGAAGAATTCTTGTCAGGTATCGAATGCTCAGTATTCGTTCTATCCGACGGCGAGAACTATAAGATTTTGCCTGTAGCAAAAGACTACAAGCGTATCGGAGAAGGTGATACAGGTCTTAACACTGGCGGTATGGGTTCCGTTTCTCCTGTCCCATTTGCAGACAAGGTATTTATGCAAAAGGTAGAAGAGCGCATCGTCATTCCTACCATCCAAGGATTGAAGAAAGAGAATATCTGCTATAAAGGCTTCATCTTCCTCGGTCTTATCAATGTCAAGAATGAGCCTATGGTAATCGAATACAACGTTCGCATGGGAGATCCAGAGACTGAGGCTGTTATGCTTCGTATCAAGTCAGACCTAGTTGAATTGTTCGAAGGAGTTGCAGCAGGCAACCTCAACACCAAAACTCTTGTCGAGGATGAGCGTGCAGCCGTCACCGTAATGCTTGTATCTGGAGGCTATCCAGAAGCATACGAAAAAGGCAAAGTCATCACAGGAACAGAAAATGTGAAAGACAGTATTGTTTTCCATGCAGGAACCAAGATGGTTGATGGTCAATTGCTCACTAACGGAGGCCGTGTCATCGCGGTTAGTTCATACGGAAAGGATAAAGAAGCTGCCCTTCAACAATCGTTCGAGAACGCCAAGAAAATCAATTTTGACAAGAAGTACTTCCGTTCTGACATCGGTCGCGACTTAAAATAAACACATTAAATAGACACACTATGCGGGGAAATAGATTTACAGAGTCGCTTGACCCAAATGAGAAGAACATCACGTTCTCCCTCATTATGGTGTTAGCATTATGGTATGATATTTTATTTCCGCATGACACATATATGGGGAGACTTTTCGCAGAGGGATCGTCTCCCCTCTATATTGAATCCCCACTCTACACTCGGCTTTTCAGTTGGTTAGAGTCATGGAGTCTCGTAGGCAACATCACAGCCCTCTTAACTTTAATCGGCATCGGCGGTTTGATTATCCGTTTCAATGGAATTTTTGCTTATATCAAAGTCAGGACAATCCTCCCTGCCATCATTTTCAGCATCATAGGGTCCATTCTTTTCTGTCACACACTGACGCCAGGAATCGTCTTGTCCGCTCTGTTGATGTGTGCTCTCTACTCCAGTTTTTTTTATGTGGAGACGTTCAACCCCATCCACGCATTCAATGCAGGATTTCTCGTTGCAACCATGACGTTGATATCACCGACACTATTGTTGCTAACCATCCCGTATTTCACATTTTTATACAGCACGTCTGTACTTAACACAAGAAGCATCTTGGCTTCTCTATTCGGATTTACCATTCCCATTCTTTACGCCAGCCTCTATTTCCTAATTATTGGAGAAATCAAGGTGTTGACAGACTTCTTTACTGCAAGTTTTCAACTCTTTACCATTCAATATAACTTCAGCAATATAGAGACAATCTACCTTCTCATTTTAGGAGGTATTAGTATTTTAGCAATTGGAAATTTCATCGTGGACAATACCCACGACAATATAAAATCAAGGAAACAGAACACCCACATTAATAGCCTATTTTTATGGATACTCGCACTAATGATTGTTGGTGTTCCCGATGCAAAGAATTTGTCGTACGTCTTAATTTTATTATGCGGATTAATGCTTGGGCGATTCTTCTCCGTCAATAGCAGTCGTATATCCTACATCTTATTCTTTGTTTTTTTAGGTATTTCATTGGCAACTTTCATCCTATCTTAAAACTATGGAGGGACTTGAATTTCTCGAAACATTCGGAATTGTAGGACTTTTCATTGCCTCATTCTTAGCCGCGACAGTTCTGCCCTTCTCGTCCGAAGTAGTATTTGCAGGTGTGCTTGCCACAGGTTGCAATCCTCTTGGATGCCTAATCTCCGCTGCAATCGGCAACACTCTTGGAGGCTTAACTTGCTATTGGATTGGAAGAATGGGGAAAACCGAATGGATTGAAAAATATCTAAAAATAAAATACGAAAAAATAAAAAAAATGGAGAGATGGGCTCACGACAAAGGCAGCATTCTCGCCGCACTCACCTTCCTGCCGGGCATCGGAGATGTAATCGCCGTTGCTTTAGGCTATTTGAGATGTAATGTATGGTTAGTCGCCCTATTCATGTTTATTGGGAAAACTCTCCGATACATCATTTGGATGAAAGCTCAATTCGCACTATTCAATTAAGGCAACCCCTACTAATTGATTTCAAAGGATTTTTGATTTCGTTTAGCATAAAGTGCTTTCTTTGTCAACTGATTCTCCATCTTTCCATTACTATGCAAAGAATTGACACACAAACAAGCTAACTTTGCAGAAAAACAAAAGAGATTATCAATTTAGAACAACCTCCATTAATCATAAAATCATTCTTAGCCATGAGTAACAATCCCACTTTAAAAGTTTATAAAGCATCTGCTGGTTCTGGAAAGACTTTCCGTTTGGTAGTAGAATATATCAAACTACTAATCGTTGACCCTAACATATACGCCAACATCTTAGCAGTAACCTTCACAAACAAGGCTACCAATGAGATGAAAGTTAGAATCCTTTCCGAACTATATGGAATTGCAAACGGGCTAAAAGATTCTGACTCCTACATAAAAACCATTCAAGAAGAGCTCTGTAACGAAAAGAAGAAATGGAGCTATGACGAAATACGGGAAAAAGCCCAAGAGGCACTCTCCGGAATCCTTCACAACTATAGTCGTTTCAGAATAGAGACGATTGATTCATTCTTCCAATCCATCCTAAAAAACCTTGCAAAAGAGTTAGGCTTAGGAGCTTATGTAAACATCGAATTGGATAACAACAGCGTATTGAAAGATGCTGTAAAGGTACTCTTCAACAAAGTGAAAGAGGACGGCGATTTGATGAATTGGATTAGCGAATATATCAACGAAAAGCTCGACGACAACAAAAACTGGAAGTTAAATAAAGAGTTGGAGGAGTTCGGCAAAAACATTTTCAAAGAAGATTTCAAGAAAAAGGAATTGGAGATTTCCAACGGTTCCCAACCCGTGGAGACGAAAAGCATTCTCAAAAACAAAGATTCACTCATTCAATATCGTCAAAAACTAAACTCGCAAAAGAAGGCCATACAAGACAAGCTAATAGCACTTGCACTGCCATTCCAAACAATAACGAAAGAGCTTGATTTAGACACAAAGGATTTCAGTTATGGCGACAAAGGAGTCGCTAACTTCTTCAATAAGATTATTGACAAAAAAGTATTTCCTAACGAAATAGGGAAAAGAATAAACGAGTGCATTGACAATGCCGAAAATTGGGTTTCAAAGAAGCATGCTCGCAGGGAGGAGATTATAAAACTGGTAGAGTCTGATCTTAATCGCATTTTGAAAGAGACCGAAGATTATCGCTCCAGCCACCTCAAAGAATACAACTCAATCAATCTGATTCTCAAAGACATAAACAAGCTTGGCTTATTGAATGACATTGCCACTATCATAAGCAAAATAAACAACGAAAACAATCAATTCATGCTTTCGGACACCCCGTCGTTGCTACATGAGATGATTGGAGAAAACGACGCTCCTTTCATCTACGAGAAAGTCGGTGCCTACATCAAGCATATCATGATTGATGAGTTTCAAGATACAAGTCTCACCCAATGGGAGAACTTCAAGCCGCTATTAAAGGAAGGTCTTGCACAAAATGCACTCAGTCTAATTGTAGGAGACCCAAAGCAATCCATCTACCGTTGGAGAAACAGCGATTGGAGGACAATCAGCAACATAGCGAACGAAATCACGTCTGCTAACGTTGCCACCATTCCGATGGAAAAGAATTGGAGAAGCGAGGAGAACGTAATCAAATTCAACAACCATTTGTTCAAAGAGGCATTGTCTCTCATCAGTGCCGAAATGGATGACGCCAATCAGAATATGCAAACGGCTTATGACGATGTTGAACAAACATGCGAAAACACGAACAATGGTTATGTCTGTGCCAAATTCATTACTGATGTGGATAAGGAAGAATATTCCGATTTGATGCTACAAGAATTGGTCTCTCAGATTGAATGCTTGCAAAAGGAAGGAATCCCTGCGGAAGATATTGCCATTCTTGTCCGTAAAAACAAGAATATTCCTGTCATTGCTAAATATCTTTCAGATTATAAAACAGAGAAAAGGCTTATAAACGAAACAGACGGCCCGGACAAAACCAATTATGTTTACGACGTCATTTCCGACGAAGCGTACAAACTGGAGTCTTCGTTGGCTATACAAATCATCATTCAAGCCCTACAATACATCTCAGAGCCACACAATCCGCTTTACAAGTTCCAATTGGGATTCGCCTACCAGACAGAGATTCCAGAGGGGGAAGAAGACTCAGAAACGAGTCAAAAGAAACTTACAAATGCCGAAATAGAAGAAAAATTACAAAAGGCATCCTTACTCCCTCTGTACGAAATGGTGGAAGAAATTTATCAAGTTCTAAGACTTGACAAGATAAAGGAGCAAGAGAGCTATTTACACTCGTTTCTCGATGGTCTCAACGATTTCCTTGTCAATCGTTCATCCGATATAAATCATTTCCTTCGCTATTGGGATGAGAAATTGAAGAATACAACCATCCCTTTCAGTAGCGAAATCAAAGGAATGAAAATCATGTCCATTCACAAATCCAAAGGTTTGGAGTTCCACTCCGTCATCATTCCATTCTGCGATTGGACACTCACCTACGAGAGCAACCAAAATCCTCTCCTATGGTGCTCAACAGACAAGGCTCCCTACTCAGAGCTTCCTCTTCTTCCCATCACGCACAAGAAAGAGATGAAGAACTCTTTCTTTGAAGAACAATACGACGAAGAATTAGAACAACTCTATGTGGACAACCTAAACATTCTTTATGTCGGTCTAACTAGAGCTCAAAAGAATCTCATCCTACTCGGAAAACAAGAAAAGAGAAAAAAGAAAGAAGAGAAAAAAGAGGAGAAAAACACCATAAAGAATGTTTCCGAATTGCTTTATGCTATCACCAGTAAAGATACCAATCATTGGGACGATAGCAGTTCCAGATTTGAATACGGAACCATTTTCGTCAAAGAGGAAAAAAAGGACAAAGGGGACAAAGAAGACAAAGATTCTAAAAACAATAACATTTTTAAGAAGAAGCCAACCCCCGCCTCATTTGTCTATCAAAGTCACAAACAAAAGGCCAAATTCCGTCAATCCAATGAGTCAAGAACATTCATCAGAGGTCAGAAATGTGACAATGAACAATATAAAGAAGAAGGAAACATTCTTCATGAAATCTTCGCGAATATCAAGACCGCAGACGACATAGAACATGCAGCAGACTATCTCTTATTTAAGGGAATCATTACCGAAACAAAGAAAGAGGAATATCTAAAACTCGCAAAAGAGGCTCTTAATCAAGAGACTGCGAAAGATTGGTTTGCCCCCGATCTTGAATTGTACAATGAATGTGAAATTGTTTACAAAGATGAGAAGGAGGAAGTCATGACGCGTCGTCCTGACCGCGTCGTCAAGAGAGGAAACGAGATGACCGTCATCGACTACAAATTCGGCATGGAACACGACGACTATACCAATCAAGTGAAAAAATACATGAGCCTCATCCAAGAAATGGGCTACACGACTAAGGGATTCATTTGGTATGTGAAGGAAGGTATGATTGTTGAGGTGAAGTAATGCAACTATAATGCGCCCCGCTCCGATGTGAAAACATCGATGAAATCGTCAATATTTCTATAATGACATACCTTGAACCCCATTCGGGCAGCCGTGGCTATGTTTCGGGCATTATCATCGATGAAAAGGGAATTTTCCGGCGTTGCCCCTGCATCTCTCAAGACAGCCTCAAAAATTTCACGTCCAGGCTTGGAAAGGTGTAACTCATACGACAAATAGCATTTATCGAAGCAATCTGTCAAAGCAAAGCCTTTCTCCTTTTCAAAACTATGCACGGCCATATAATCGAAATGGATTTTGTTGGTATTACTCAACATGAAAACTCGGTAGGTTTGACGAAGTTTCTTCAAAAGCATCAACTTTCTCGGATCTATCGTCTCTAAAAAAGAGTTCCAGGCGTCGTCGATTTGATCGTCAGTAATAGTCTTATCACTCTTGCTACGAATAGCATTGCGAAACTCATCAGGCGTTATAGTTCCCTCCTCCAAGGCGAAAAAAAGTCCAGCCTTGAAACTCTGCCCAACTTGAGAGGCTATATCCATAACCCCCAAGCGCTTGAACGACTCCATGCAACGCTCCATATTCAAATCTATCAAAACTACTCCCAAGTCACAGAAGATGTTTTCGACTCCCTTCAAATCCATATTTCACGGCTCTTTCATTTACCCCTAAAATGTAGCGAACAGTTTCCCTACCCACATCC
>JAKSKZ010000080.1 GCA_024401475.1 Paludibacteraceae bacterium
ATATAGCTCGTAATTTTCATTAATTTCAATTTGGGTCAAATGCTATATAATTACCTGTTCATTTAGGTCGGAGTCAAAAACAAAATTCATAATTCAAAATTCGCAATTATCTTGTATTTTTGCAGTTATAATGCTTTTCTCGTTTTTTTTAGATGAGAATGGCTATTTTATTGTCTTATTAAAATTTACGGTAAATGAAAACAGACTCTAAATCTGTGAATAGTGAAGAAAAGAAACTTTTTATCGAGACCTACGGATGTCAGATGAATGTTGCTGATAGTGAGGTTGTTGCTGCGATTATGCAGACGATAGGTTATCAAGTGACGGATCAAATGGAGGAGGCGGATGCTATCTTCATCAACACTTGTTCGATTCGTGACAACGCGGAGCAGAAAATCGTTTCACGCTTGCAGTTTTTTAATTCGATGCGTAAGAAGGGGAAACGTTTCTTGATTGGTATCTTAGGCTGTATGGCAGAACGTATGCAAAACGAGTTGTTGGAGCAGGAAATCGTTGATTTGGTGGTGGGCCCTGACGCTTATTTGGACCTTCCAAATTTGGTGGGTCAAGCGGAGGCTGGTCACAAGGCGATGAATGTGGAACTTTCTAAGACGGAGACTTACAAGAATGTCATTCCTTCAAGAATCGGTGGCGGTCACATCAGTGGCTATGTCTCTATCATGCGTGGATGTAACAACTTCTGCTCTTACTGTATTGTGCCTTATACTCGAGGACGCGAACGCAGTCGTGAAGTGGAGAGCATTTTGAACGAGATTAACGACCTTCAAGCAAGAGGATTCAAAGAGGTGATTCTATTGGGTCAAAATGTTAATTCTTACAATTTCGAGGCAGAATCGGGCGAGGAGGTTCGCTTCCCTGATTTGTTGAGGAAAATTGCGGAGGCATTCCCAACGATGCGTATCCGTTACACAACTTCGCATCCAAAGGACATGAGTGATGAGACATTGGAGGTTATGGCTGCCTATCCGAACATTTGTAGGCACATCCACCTTCCTGTTCAGTCGGGTAGTAATCGAATTTTGAAGTCGATGAATAGAAAATATACGCGTGAATGGTATTTGGAGCGTATCGCCGCCATTCGTCGCATTATGCCTGATTGCGGTATCTCTACGGATGTTTTCTGTGGTTTCCATGATGAGACGGAGGAAGATCAGAAAGAGACGCTTTCGTTGATGGAGACGGTTGGATTCGACTCGGCATTTATGTTCAAATATTCCGAGCGTCCTGGAACATTCGCATCCAAGAACTTGCCTGACAATATTCCGGAGGAGGTGAAAATTGAACGTTTGAACGAGATCATTGCTTTGCAGACGCGTCTTTCTGCAGAGAGCAACCAACGTGATTTGGGAAAGACTTTTGAAGTGTTGGTGGAGGGCGTTTCTAAGCGTTCTACGGATCAATTGTTTGGTCGTACTCAACAAAACAAGGTGGTTGTGTTCCCTCGTTCTGGCTATAAAATCGGTGATTTTGTTCGTGTGAAGGTGCTTAGTGCAACAGCTGCAACTTTGATTGGAGAAGTCGCAGAGCAACAATAATCGGTTTCGGTAAAGCAAGATATGTAAGGAGGCGTCAGTTGTGGCGTCTCTTTTTTTCGGTTTTGTGAATTTTGTCGAAGGAAGAAGGAATAAAAGAGGCAAGCAGTGTCAAACCATCTGCTTGCCTCTTATTGTGAATTAGCTGTTTTGTCAATTAGTCGTCGTCTCTATCGAATCTGCGTTCACGATCTTGTCTGTCGAATCTGCTACGACTGTTATTGTCACGCTTAAAGCGGTCGTCACGTCTGCGGTCGTCCTTGCGGAAACCTCCACGGTCGGAACGTCTGTCTCTATCTCCGAAACCTCTATCTTCACGTTTGTAACCGTCTCTTCTGTCGTCGCGATCGCGGAATTCACGTCTTGGCCTGCGGTCTTCGCCGTCACGATCGTCGCGTCTTCTGAACTCTTTCCCGTCACGATCTTTTCTGAAACCGCCCTCGCGTCTGTCGTCTCTTCTGTCGCCGCGGTCACGGAATTCACGTCTTCTTTCTCCGCCTTCGTTGTCGTCGGAACGTCTCTTTCTGAAACCTCCGTCATGATCACGGTCTCTGTTGCCTCTGTTTCTATCGCGGTCGCGATCTCTGTCGCCGAAGCGTCTCTCGTTGTCGTCGAAGCGTCTCTTTCTGAAACCGCCTTCTCCTTTCTCTTTGTTTTCGTCGTCGTTGAAACGGCGTGGGCGGTCTTCCTTCTTTCTCCACTCGCCACTTCTTTCGTCGAAATATTCGCCGGCAGCCTCGTGGATGCTCTTCTCGAAAGCGCGGTGGCGGCGCATACGGTATTCGTATTCGTCTTCTTCGCTTACAGCATTGGCACCTCTTTCGATATAGGAATCAGGTCTTACATATACCTTTGGAGCTGGCTCTTCTTGAGGATTTTCGCCCTCTTTTTGAGCATCTTTCTCCTTTAACATACGGATGAAGTCTTCACGGCGGCCAGAGAACATTTCGTACTTGCGGAATTCACATTCGATAGCTCCGTTCATGAGTTGGTATTTCTCTGAAGGACGAAGACCGATCTTTTCCGAAGCTTCGGTAGGAGGTGTGATAATCCAAGCCTCCATGTCGGTGTAGTCGTGCTTCAACTTTGTGCCAATCATGTTGAACAAATCCATGTCGGCGTACAAGCGTTCTCCGTAAGGAGGATTGAACACGAGCATAGACTTTGATGTTGGCGGTTGGAGTTGTTGGAATGGAGATGTCTTCAAAGAGACATATTTAGCCACGCCAGCACGTTTTACGTTGGCCTCTGCAATGTCTATCGCCTTTTGTTGGATGTCTGATCCGAATATCTTGTGTTCGAACTCACGTTCGTTAGAGTCGTCGTTATAAAGTCTGTCGAAAATCTCTTGGTTGAAGTCAGGCCATTTTTCAAAGGCGAAACCTTGCTTGCGGTAGATACCTGGAGCAATATTGAGGGCGATGAGAGCGGCCTCAATCAAGATGGTTCCCGAACCACACATTGGATCGATCAAATCGCATTGTCCGTCCCAACCAGCCAAAAGAAGCATACCTGCCGCCAAAACCTCGTTGATAGGAGCTTCTGTTTGAACCTCACGATAGCCACGCTTGCTTAGCGGCTCGCCCGAACTGTCGATGGACAGGGTGCATTGATTTTGTGCGATGTGGATGTTGAGTTGAAGATCTGGGTTGACAAGTCTGACAGAAGGTCTTTTGCCCGTCTTCTCGTTGAAGTAGTCGGCAATGCCATCCTTTACTCTATATGCCAAAAATTTCGAGTGGTTGAAGTCGTCAGAGAAAACGACAGCGTCAACGGCAAATGTCTTGCTGTTGTCCATCAACTTGCTCCAGTCAAAAGTCTTGATCTTCTCATAGACCTCGTCTGCATTTTTAGCTTCAAACTTGTAAATTGGCTTTAGGATTCTTAGTGCCGTGCGGCAGCATAAGTTTGCTTTATACATCATCTCGATGTCGCCCGTGAATCGGACACCTCTTCTCAAAATCTCGACATCGTCAGCTCCAAGATTTATTAACTCTTTTGCGAGAACCTCTTCCAGCCCCTGGAAGGTCTTTGCGATTAATTCAAATTTTTCCGTTTCCACCATGTGTGTATTTTAGACGATACAAATATA
Source organism: Paludibacteraceae bacterium (assembly GCA_024401475.1). Taxonomy (GTDB): domain Bacteria; phylum Bacteroidota; class Bacteroidia; order Bacteroidales; family Paludibacteraceae; genus RGIG10190. Next base: position 3,646 of record JAKSKZ010000080.1, read on the forward strand.
ATGCTTTATTATTAGATTATTAGCAAGAAATAGAATTTTGAATTTTTGAATTGAGTTTTTTGATTTGTGTGAACGAATCTATGAAATTTCTTTGAGAGTCGAGAAGATGTAGGAGGGATATAGGGACGTGTCGGATTATGTTGCCTTTTTTCGGGAATTGGCCTAAAAAGTAAATGTGGAATTTGTGGAAGAGGTTTGTTTTGCTGGGCGGGTACAGGATTGATTGCATAAAAAAACCACAACCAGCTCTTCTCAGAGTACGCTGTGGTCACTATTTAAAGTATAAATGTTTGTTTTGTCGAAATCCAATAATAATGTATGGATTTAAAATTATGGTAATGCAAATGTAAATGATTTTTTTGAGACACACAACTTTTGGGTCGATAAAAAAAACAGCCTGCTCTCACGAGCAAGCTGTATTTCATACTTATAAAAAAGTACTAATGTTTTCTGAGAACGAAATCTAGATTTTTTCTTAAGTTTCTTATACGTTTCCTTTGATGCAAAGGTAATAAGAGTTTTATTGAGCCAGTGGTATTACCGTTTCTATTGAAGTGGAAAAATGTTTCATGCGGACAATTGATTGTTTTTTCCATCATTTTTGATTGTTTTTTCCATCTTTTGATTGTTGCCTCTTGGTTAAATTGTGCGATTTCATCGAGAAATTAGCCTTTTGTTTGACAAAATAGTGTTGATGAATGTGGAAATCTTCATAATTGGGTAGGTTTGCGAATGTAGAGGGGTGTTTATATTTTGAACATAGTATGAGATAATGGAAGTTTCGTGGTCAATTCATTACAATCCGAGGAAGTGTATTGTGATTGTTATCACCTGTTATAGAGTAGCCTTGGGCATAAGGAAATCTGTGTTAATTCATTTGTATTGATATATGTCAATTTAAGGGGGGGGGTAAAATTGAAAGTTGGTGTTTTTTTTTGGGATATGTCATTATGAATTCTTACTTTTGTAAACGATATCGAATGAAAGGAGTTCGTCGTTTCCTCTGGTGACAGATGTTTGTGAGGTGCTAATGATCATTGCGGTATCCAAGATTTTTGGTGGCTGTTTCTTGTTTTGAGACTGATAGATAGCAATTCAATTTCATGCAGGTTTACTATCCACGTTAACCATCTAAAGGAGCCTTTGGGCAATTGCCTTTAGTGTGTGCTTCGGTGCGTCCGATTTGTGGAAGCTACCATAAGTTCTTGTCAGCAAAAGATATAATTTGGAAATTCATAATTTATTTGTTCAGAAACAAAGTGTTTTAGTTTAACATCAAATTGGAGCTCGTTGTGACAACGAGTTCCTTTTTATTTTTAGAGCTTACCCTTGGTGTTGTATGATAAGCTACAATTTGAGGGCTGTGCAACACTGCAATGGGTCATATTAGAATAAAAAAATCGCACTCTTCTCTTCACAGAGTCGGAGTGCGAGCCATAAAAAGTCTAAATGTTTTTCTGAGAACGAAATCTATTTCTTTTTCTATTAGGTTTCAATCAACGTGTTTCCTTGTTGATGCAAATGTATATATATAATCAATTGCTTTTTTGTTTTTGTCCGAAATGGCGTTTTAATGATACGAAACAGCGATTTTTTGAGATTTGACTTATGGGTCGCCTATAGAGAAAATGATAGTGGGTTTGTTGATAGTTGAAGTTGTTTCAGATTGGAGTTCTATTTTCTTTGATAAAAAAAGGACCACAACAGGCTCATCTGCGAGTGTGCTGTGGTCACTATTTAAAGTATAAATGTTTCCTGAGAACGAAATTTTAATAAGGTTTCATATTTATTTCGCATATACAAATGTATAACGATTCTTATGTATCGTTGTTGTATGCTTGTTTCAAAAGCTGGGGAAATATGTTTCAGGGGCGTTTTATCCTCGTTTTTTTCGATAAAAAGGCATTTTTTTGAAGAATATAGCCACTAATATAACGGTGGCATTTTTTATCAAGTATGGGAAGTTTCGTCCTGAAATAGGAAATGTCCAATCGGATAGTTTGCCGAATTGGACATTTACCAATAAAATATCTATGTAATCAGATTAGTATCTGCTTTCAATAACATTCCAGTCGATGATTTTCCATAGTGCAGTCAAGTAGTCTGCTCTACGGTTCTGGTAATCGAGATAGTAGGCGTGTTCCCATACGTCGAACGTTAGTAGTGGGCGTAATCCGTGGCGAAGCGGATTGTCGGCATTCGGCATCTGCTCAATCGTGAGTTTGCCTTCCGAATCGGCACAAAGCCAAGCCCAACCGCTACCAAAGAGCGATGTTGCTGAGGCGTTCATCTTCTCCTGCCTGTTAAGTTTATTAGCATTTTCGATAGAACCTTTCTGCCAAGAGGAATATGGCAGAAGGACACCGGGGGCTCACCCCAGTGTCCTTCTGTCTACTCTTTTCTTGCACTTCTAAATTGA
>JAKSKZ010000081.1 GCA_024401475.1 Paludibacteraceae bacterium
CCTTTTTAAATTATATATCAATGAAAATCAAATAAATATCTAAATTATTGTTATCCGGTAAAAGTTTTTTAGATAGAAATGTTTAGGCTGAATTCGGATTCCGAATTCAGCCTTTTTCGTTTACTTTGTTTTCACCACAAAAATCCCATAAACGATGAGCAAAAGTACACATTTCAACGGACTTTACCATCTCTTTTCGATTGAGGGGGTTGTTTTTCAAAACTCCAGTCCGCTACGCGTATTTATAGGCATAGCGGACTGGAGTTTTATGCTTTTTAATTTTTAGCGGACAGCAATAATTTTGTATTGTACTTCCCATTTTTTGACAACTGGTCTTATATTATCTGCTTTCGAAGATAACACTTATTTTGAAGACTGGGAACATGGGGGGGGCGTAAAAAAAAGGTAAATGATTCATTGGGAGATGATTGCCAAGATTTGAATAAAGTTAATCCAGCAGTTATTCTTTATCATAGGGGCGAAAGTCATGAAGCTGATGATCATTATACGGCTTTGCAAAAAGCAGTCGTCGCTGTAACAACACCCAGACGGATGGATTCGCATTTCTACTATTGTTTTGCCAATTGTTTGGTCAAATTTGTTGGCAACAGGGAAAATTCCCCCAAAAAAAATTGAAGATGTTCTCGTTTTTAATACTTATCTTTGTCATAATCCATTGTTATTTTGTTGCAACACCAATTTAGGTGAAAATTATGACATATGGAAATCCTGAAAAACATTTGTTTCTCAGGATGTTAAAATAAATTCAAGTAAATTATTTGCGTAATATAGGGAAATGAAAAAAACAGCAGCATTATTACTGGCTTTACTGCCATTGGCATCCATGGCGCAGAAGGAGCTGGAAATCAAAAATTCATCTGAATTGCCCGACCTATCCGACAAGAAGGCCGAGTATGCATTCGAAAACCGCACTGGCGGCGAATGTATCAACAAGCATAGTTGGTTCGACGCTTGGTGCGAATACAGTTCATGGATGGATGAGGTAAAATACGAGGTATCAGCATCTTCCACACTGCCTCAGCAGGGCAGCAACAAGTACTTCCCAAATCTGGCTGCCGATGGTGACTTGAGCACAGCCTGGGTGGAGGGCGTGAAAGGTGACGGCAAGGGCGAGAAGTTAAAATTCAAGTTCGAGGCTTCCACACACACAATCAGCAATATCTTGATATACAACGGATACGTGAAATCGCCTGCGGCATACTACAACAACGCACGCCCCAAGAAGCTGAGAGTTTACGTGGACGGCAAGGCAACTTACGACCTCAAAATTCAGGACATATACGGCGAACAGACGTTCGAACTGCCCGAGGTAATCAAGATTGGAGAAGGGAAAACAATCGAATTCGAGATCATGGAAGTATACCCAGGCAAGAAATGGCAGGACTGTGCCATCACCGATATCGTTTTCTACACCTGGGACGAATTGGAATTCTGATAATTAACGTCAGTTCGATGAAAATGGTTTTAGAACGCAGATGACACGGATAACACAGATTTTCACCGATTTTTTTCTGATACCTAAAATCCGCAAATAGCAAAGATTTTGTATGAATCGCAAATTTTGTAACTTATTACGCAATGTTTTTAACGGAATTTGCTGACTATCAACCAAAGAGGCATGATTTCCCCCTCCCCAATCAAGGGTGTCGGGATGTGGCTCACAAGAGTTTTGTCTTACGTTGGAAGAAAAATGTCAGAGTAGAATTCGCAGTTTGTGTAAAGGTTAAGAATCCTCTGTCTGTCGGTTTTAACCCATTTTGCTGGGACCGCAACAAACTTGAAGATGAAGCGTTTGAGCCTACTCGTCTTTTCAAGTCCATCCACTTTGTCGCAGATACTTCCAATAATCCAAGAGTAGAAGTTTTTAACGATGGCTGTCGCGTAATTTAGAAAATAAACGAAAATATGAGGTATTGCTTGATTCTAAACTTCTTTGCGGCACTCACCACATTTACAATAGCGTGGAGCGGAGATAACCAACCATGGCTTTTGTTTATCTGCGTTGCCTTTGCAGTTTTCTGCAATGTGAAAACGATAGGTTTTATCAAGAAATACTGGAGCTCGGAAACCTATTTTGGTAAGGCAGTGCTGGGAGCATTGATACTATTGATGGAAGATTTCTATTATTTAATACCATTAATGTAATCCTATTTAAGTCTTAAAACCTGACTTCAGACACGCTGGTAAAAAAACAATAACTTTGGCGGAATTGAATGTCAAAAACCGCCAAAACTTATCAAAAATTAGCAGCTTTGGCGGAATTGTATATAAGAATCCGCCAAAATCCTATAGAAATTGGCGACTTTGGCGGAATCTTATACATCGCGGCTTTGTTTGATGAGGGAAACTTAATATATTTGTAACCTAAAAAACGAAGGAAAGATGGAAGAAAACATAATAGGTAGAAATAGAGAGAAACAACAATTAAGAGACATCTACGAATCAGACCGTTCAGAGTTTCTTGCTATATATGGACGTCGCCGCGTAGGGAAAACATTCCTTATACGTCAGTTTTTTGAGAATTCTATTGTTTTTCAGACATCAGGTATGGCAAACACAGGAATGAAGGAGCAAATCAAACACTTCTACCAAGATATTTGCCGTTACGACAAACGCAGCGAAACACGCACTAAACAACCAAAAGACTGGCAAGACGTTTTCTTCCTTTTGAACGACTATATAGAGTCTCTTCCTGAGGGAAGGAAAGTCATTTTCCTTGACGAACTTCCGTGGATGGACACACCAGGTTCACAATTCATTTCCGCACTAGAAGCATTTTGGAACGGTTGGATGTCCAACCGTAACGACATAGTACTTATTGTATGCGGTTCAGCCACTTCATGGATGATGGACAACCTCATCCGTAACCATGGGGGGCTTTATGGCAGACTTACCAGACGAATCTTCCTAAACCCATTTACTTTAGGCGAAGTAGAGATTTTTTTAACAAAAAAAGGGTTCTCTCTGTCTCGTTACGAGATTGCAGAGTACTATATGATTATGGGAGGCATACCCTACTATTTGCAGTTTCTAAACCCGCGTTATAGTCTTACACAGAATATCGACCAGTTGTTATTTCAGCCTAACGGAGAACTATATGACGAGTTCTCAATGCTCTATGCCGCATTATTCCGCAATTCAGGCGACTACATAAAGGTAGTAGAGGCATTAAGCAAGAAAGGTTATGGTATGACACGAAAGGAGATTTCCGAAGCCACCAACCTTAAATCGGGTTCAGTACTATCTCAAACACTATCAAATTTGGAAGACTGTGGTTTTATTAGAAAATATGAAAACTTCGACCATCCAAGTCAAAATTCGATTTACCAGTTAGTAGACTTCTTCACCCTGTTTTATTTCCGATTCCTATCCCAAAGTTCAACTCATCACATTATGCATTGGGAAGCTATTCACAAAAACGGTCAATACTATGCTTGGGCAGGATTTTCCTTTGAGTTGTTAGCATTGCAACACATCGACCAAATAAAAGACGCATTACGAATAAGCGGAGTCTTTTCTAATAATTATTCATGGAGAAATGAAAAAGCACAGATTGACCTAATCATCAACAGAGAAGACAACACCATCAATATATGCGAAATGAAATTCAACGAAAGCCAATACACTATTGATGGAGATTATGCAAACCGTTTAAAGAATAAGATAGATACATTTAAGACTTATTCAAAGTTAAAGAATAAGTCGGTACAACTAACAATGGTCACAACATACGGCATTGTGCGTAATTCGCACTCAAATATTATTCAAAACGAAGTGACACTCAACGATTTTTTTACAGAACTCCGCTACCAATAGACGCAGGTTACAAGTGTAGCCTGCTTTACAGAGATAGCATGTAGGGGACAATAAAACCTTGATCACACGAATTGTAAAGATTTACTAATAAATAAACGGGTATATGCCTTCGGTATTTCCTACGAATTGTAATATTTGCCAACAAACTTATTTGTCAGTATATCCCTAAAGAGATGGAACTGAACTCTATTTCTGACAAGAAACTTGTTTTCATTGTCGCTAAAATCAATGACAGGCATAGAGAAAAACTCGACTTTGACTCGCCTAAAAAGCGTTCCTTCCGTTTTTTTTTTTTTTGACTAATATTGCACTTGCTTCTTGACTCTATGATAAGAAACGCATCCTTTTGGGGGGCGTCTTCAAAGGTTGTTACAATCTTAAGTTTGTCAACATTCCTAATGGGATTAGATCTTTTTCAGATGACCTTCAATTAATTGAAAATGCAAACAAGAAAAGGACGTACCGTTTGATGCGTCCTTTATTGTACATTTTCTTTGCGATTTATTAATTTACGCCAAAAATGAAACTTCGACTTTCGATTTTACGTCAAAAATAAAACTTAAACTTTTAATTTTACGCCCAAAATGAAAAAATAAATATATCTTTGCATAAAATTGAGGTTATGAAAGCAAGGTATATATGTAAAGATTTAAGAAGGTTGTCGGAGAGTCTGAATGGCAGAATTCTCGTGCTGACAGGAGCAAGGCAAATAGGAAAGACAACTATAGCCAAGCAATTATTCCCAGATTATGAGTATCTTTCCATAGAAGATCCAATACTGTCTCAGGCATTGTCAGCGATGACGGCAAATCAGTGGAAATCTTTGTATCCTAAGGCTATACTTGACGAGGTGCAAAAAACGCCGGTTATGATAAGAAGCATCAAATCTGTCTATGACCAATGGGAAGAGCCAAGGTATATCCTTTTAGGCTCAAGTCAGTTGCTTTTGTTACAGAAAGTAAAAGAAAGTCTTGCTGGCAGATGTGTTATTATTGATATGTATCCTCTTACTTTGCCCGAGCTACGTACTTCTTCATTTATTGACGAAGTAATGGATTCTCCTCTTCAAAGGATGGTGAAAAGTGGGGATTTGCCAACTTTATTTCCTTCTTTTGTTTTGGATTCATTGTATTCAGACAAGATGTTGGTATGGAATCATTTGTTGACTTTTGGAGGTTATCCTGCGTTAGTAAATGAGGAGAGAACAAATCAAGACAGATATGATTGGCTGGCAGGATATGTGCGCACTTATTTGGAAAGGGATGTGCGAGATATTGCGTCAATGTCAGACTTGGAACCATATACCAAACTACAAAAGGTATTGGCGATGCAGACTGGTAGTTTGTGCAATATGTCTGCGTTGTCAACAAAGGTTGGTGTTAGTGCTCCGACAGTAAGAAAGTATTTGCAGTACTTGACTTTGAGTTATCAAACAATAATGTTGCAGTCTTGGGAGAGAAACGAGTCAAAGAGATTAGTAAAAGCGCCTAAGGTACATTTTATTGATTATGGTGTAGTTCAAGCAATTCTTGGCAAACAAGCCCAACCTAATGGTAATGAATTTGAGAGTATTGTAATTTCAGAAATATTCAAGCAAATTAAACAAATAGATTCAAGAGCAAGATTCTATCATTTGTGCACCGCTGATGGTAGAGAGGTTGACTTAATAGTTGAAGTGGAGTCTGGATACTATGCGTTTGAGGTGAAACTGACTGACCATGTTTCAAAGACCGATGCCCGTCATTTGAAAGACTTAGGGGACATCTTAAATGACAAACCTTTGTTGCATAGCTTTGTCCTTAGTAACGATGTTCAGACTCATGACTTAGGAAATGGTATAACTGCTATTCATGCGGCATATTTCCTTGGATAATTCCTTTGGTTTGCTAATTTTACGCCAATTTTGAAACTTCAACTTTCAATTTTACGTCAAATTTGAAAATGCAATACAAGAAAAGAGGGTGTATAAAAATGGATACAACTGGTTCCACAAAGAACACCGTATGCACTACAAGCCCAATCCTTACTCGCCACAGACCATGCTGATCAATGACTGCCCTCGCTTCGGTTGTTTGGAGACTTCTACTCCCTTATAAAGGCTTCGGTCT
>JAKSKZ010000082.1 GCA_024401475.1 Paludibacteraceae bacterium
AATTCGCAGGTTGGTTGCGTATGAAGGTGGATGGTTTCGCTCCATACCAATTCAATGAGGTGAAGGGTCAACCATTCATGGTGTCTGAACTTGTAGAAAAGTTCACAGAGATTTACAATAAATAAGTATAACCGATATAAACGAAATATATTATGAGCGAATTAAGCGCAAAAGATTTCAAGAAGGGCCAACCACGTTGGTGTCCAGGTTGTGGAGACCACTTTTTCTTGGCTTCACTTCATAAGGCAATGGCTGAGATTGGCGTTGCCCCTGAGAATGTAGCAGTTATTTCTGGTATCGGTTGTTCCAGCCGTTTGCCACACTATATGGCTACATACGGTATGAATACCATCCACGGACGTGCCGCAGCGATTGCTACAGGTGCGAAGGTGGCTAATCCAAACTTGAGCGTTTGGCAGATCTCCGGTGACGGTGATGGTTTGGCCATCGGTGGTAACCACTTCATCCATGCGAATCGTCGTAACATCGACCTTAATATGATCCTTTTGAACAACCGTATCTATGGTTTGACTAAGGGTCAATATTCTCCAACCTCTCCTCGTGGCTTCGTCAGCAAGTCATCTCCTTATGGTACTGTAGAGGATCCGTTCCGTCCAGCTGAGCTTTGCTTCGGCGCACGCGGACACTTCTTCGCACGTGCCGTTGCGACCGACGCTGCAGGTACTGTAGAGATCTTGAAGGCAGCACACGCTCACAAGGGTTCATCCGTTTGTGAGATTCTTCAAAACTGTGTTGTGTTCAACGATGGTACACACGAGAGCGTTTACAGCGCTGAGGGCCGTAAGAAGAACGCCATCTACTTGAAGCATGGCGAGCCAATGATTTTCGGAGAGAACAACGAGTTCGGTTTGATGCAGGATGGTTTCAGCATCAAGGTGGTGAAGATCGGTGAGAACGGTATCACTGAGAAGGATCTCTTGGTTCACGACGCACACTGCGAGGACAATACGCTTCAAATGAAGTTGGCTTTGATGGAGGGTCCTGACTTCCCAGTTGCATTGGGTGTCATCCGTGACGTTGAGGCTCCAACTTACAACGATGCGGTAACTGATCAAATCGAGCAAGTCAAGGGCATGAAGAAGTATCACAACTTCCAAGAGCTTTTGATGACCAACGATACTTGGGAGGTGAAGTAATTTAAAATAAATAGAAAGGGCGTATGAAGTATATTACTTTATATGCCCTTTTTTGAGTACTTTTATTTGTAAAAAATAAGATATAAAAACATGAAAAATGTTTTCTTTGTTTATATGACATTTTTGTTGACGGCTTGTAGTAATTCTGATTATAAGCAGATTGCATATTACAAAAATAACGATATTCATTTTAGAGTTTTTGTATATGAAACCAGTGTTACAGATTTATCACAATTGAAGGCTCACGGAGAATCGCAGATGTACACAGAAGGGGGTACTACAGCGGTGTATTATTACAATAAGGCTGATATTGTTGCAGATAATGTTACTTTGGCAAATAATGCGTTTGATGCACAAACGAATGCGTGTGGAGAAAATTGTATTGCACTTTATTGTAAATTTCCTACAGGAAAAGAAAGTTTCATAGAAAATCCTTGTAAGTAGCGATTACTTGTTGAGTGGCAATTGTTTTTTTTGTAGAATATATTTGATATGAAGAAGGTAACACAGAGAAAATTGAGTGTAATATCATTTATTGTTTTTTTTGTTTTATTGTTTTTTTATTCTGATATAGGGCATCTTATATTTTATTTGTTCGGATGCGTAGTGTCGTTGGTGATTTTTTTTGTCTTATCAATGAAATACTATTATTTCAATCCGAAAATAGATGGTTATGAAATTGATGATAATTCATATAAGATTGCAAATTCGAACTGTGATGAGATAATTGCAGTATTGTCATATAGTTCTCCTGCTATTTCGAAGACTATTCATAAAGAAATGCAGAATACAATAGCGACTTATTCTTCCCCTTCTGATAATCTTCTTAGTGAGTTAGTAAGGTTGTCGAGATCAAATATTATTGACTCTAAAATGTATATAAGTGTCTTGTCTGGGCTTTCTTTTAGAAAAGAGAACAAGATAACTGACATTTCCGATAGTAGTGATATTAATTTGAAGAATGGTGAGGTTTTATACTTTATGACTAATATGTCTAGTCTTCAAAGGTACGAAACATATAGTGTTAACTATTCTTCTATAAGCTATCGTTCTAGTTTGGGTGGAGTGGTAGGACGTATTGGAAACGTAGTTACGCATAAAAATGAAAAAATGAGTGTGGTTTCTGCGTTAGGTACAACATATGTAACTAATAAGCGTGTTGTTTATATTGATCATTCAACTCAAAAGACATATACAATACAACTTGGAAGGGTATTAAAAATTTATATCGAAAGTAATGCGGTTAATGTTGTGGTTCAAGACGGGAAGCCTTACAAGTTTCATATGCCCTTAAATTTCATGTATGATGTAAAAACTGATATTTTTTATGATAATGTTTACAAAATGTCATTAGTATTAGCAACTCTTTTAAAAGGACAAATTGGCAATGCATCAGAAGAGGAGTTATAGTAACGTAATTCACGCTTTTGTATATCGATCAAGAAGGGAGTCCGATGGGTCTCCCTTTTTTTGATGGATTGTATTATTTTTGTTGGTGACAAGCAGAATGAGTATTCGTTTCATCATCTGTCTTGCAAAAAATAGAAGAAAATATGCTAAATCCATTAGAAAACGTTGAGTTTTTTAGCGGAATAATGCTATAAGATATTGATTATCTTATATTTATAGACTATAGGATTTAACATATAGGAAATTATAGGACTTTAAAACAAAGAAGACGGTCGGTCATGGTGGATAGTAGGAATGATTATTCGATTTTGTTGAAAAATCTGCTGAACCATACCCACAATTACGCATTACGAATTAATTGATTATCTTTGTCATGTCGGAATAAAGAAGAAAGAAATGAAAGAAATTGCAACAAGTGTTTTTGATTTTGAGTCTTTGATCTTAAAGGAACAATTGTATGTGGATAAAACCAGATATGTCTGGAAAATTGTGAGTGGTGGAGAAAAAAGTTTTTTTCTCTCTCGTCCACGTCGTTTCGGCAAGAGCCTGTTGCTTTCTACTTTCAAAGCTTTCTTCCAAGGTAAAAAACATCTGTTCAAAGGTCTTGATATCGAATGTCTTGCTCCTGAGGTGTGGGAAACATATCCTGTGATTCATCTGGATTTAGCTAGCGGCTCGTCGTATGAGGGTGTCGGAGCTATAGAATCGGCAATGAAGATGCAGTTGATTAAATCCTGCAGAGATTTGGATGTAGAGATTGCAGATTCCGATGTGCCAACCATGTTTGACAATCTTATTGATTCGGTATATAGAAAGTACAAGAAGAATGTGGTTGTGCTTATCGACGAATACGACAAGCCTATTCTTGATTCTATGTTCAAGCCTCATTCTAATGAGGTTGTTGAATTAATGGCTGATTTTTATCAAAGATTGAAATCCGCTAACGACAAGGAGCGTTTTGTCTTTATCACTGGTGTGACTAAATTCGCCCATGTTTCGCTATTTTCGGGGGCAAATAATCCTACTGATTTGACTAGAAATGAGGATTATGCCACTTTGCTGGGATACACAGAAGAGGAACTTCGTCATAACTTTGCTGAACATATAGATTATTTGGCAAAAAAAATGGAGATGAGTCGTGACGAGTTTCTCTCGTATATGAAGTTATACTACAATGGAATGAGATTCGTCAGCAGATGCGAGTCTGTGTATAATCCTGTGTCAGTTGGAAAATTATTCGTAAATAAAAGATTTGACAATTATTGGATAGCGACTGGAACTCCTCGTTTTTTGCTAAATATGGTAAGAAATAATCCATTTGAGTTGAATGACGTTACTCAGCAATGGATGTTGGATGAAAATGATTACAAATACGACCTGGACGATTTGAAATTACAAAGTGTCGCTTTTCAAACTGGGTATCTGTCCATAGCTGAATGGAAAAAATATTCCCCTACGAAGTGGATTATAAGATACGATTTCCCTAATGTAGAGATCCGCGACAGTTGGTATAAAAACATTCTGAGTCTAAAGAGAAACTCTAGTTTCTCGCTTAATCCATTGTTGATTTCATTATCAGACGATCTTAACAATCAGGATGTCAATGCCTTTATGGAGAAAGTATGCAATTTCTTTTCTGGCATTCCATACGAGAATGCAGGTGAAATCACAGAGGGTTATTTCCGCAATCATCTCCGCACTTTGTTCTGCCTCTTCGGCATTCCAAACCAATGCGAGATTATGGAGGCGAGCCAACGCGTCGACATCGTGGCACAAACAGCAAAGATGGCTCTCGTGTTTGAACTCAAGATGATGAGTAAAGATGAGGCTGATCCCGAGTCGAAGAAGACGGCACTGCTAGAAGAAGCACTCGAACAGTTGAAGCAGAAAGGCTATGCGGAAAAATACAAAAATGAAAGTGAGGAGGTCCATTCCGTCGGCATTGTGTTCGACGAGAAAACTCGCAAGGTGGTGTGCTGGAAGTGTCTGTGATTACATATCAGACTCCTCAGATTTAACATACAAAGGATAATAAAAGAATTATGAACACAAGAAAATCTTTCCAATGCTCTGTGATAATGAGTTTTTTAGCAGTTATACTTTCTTTAGTATTTTCTTTGATGTTTAATGTAGACTTGCTTTTAGAAAAGACATTGGTATCGTTTGTGGAATTTTTAATAATGTTTGTTCTGATTTCGTATTTAATTGTTCCCAATTTGACGAAAACCCTATTTGTTGATGAAAATGGTATAGATATTTTTTATAGTCTTCGTTTTTTTTCTAGACATTATCAAAGTGAATATGAAAACATAAAATGTGTTCTATGTGATTGCGGGAAAAGCAATGATATCTACATTAAAATCAGAAGGGAAAAACCGTTCTTTTTTGTTAAAAATAAATATGTTTATTTCCCATGCAAAAGCAGGGAGCAGATGAGAGATATAGTCTGTATTCTAAGGGAGAAGAATGTAAAGGTAATATTTCGAGGGAATAAAAGAAATATTGATTTTTTCGAGAGATAGATGTTGCAGACAACAGAGCGCATGAGATGACTCGTGAGAAGGCAAGAAACTCATGCATGGAAGCAGTGAAGGCATAGATTTAACATATAAGGAATTATATAGTTTTAAAACAATATCGTTTTAGGATTCGTTCATGTTCCCGCTAACAGTGCCCTGAAAGGGCAAAAATCACCTAGACCAACGGCAAGCGCAGCGTCGCCTTGGGTGAAATGATAGCGAACAAAATAAACGACATTCCCCAACGGATTAACGGTAGAATAAGTTTGCGAAACCAATAATATGAAGATGTTTTGTGCTATATTTGTTGAGTCAAGCAGAATGAGTATTCGTACCATCATCTGTCTTGCAAAAAAAGGAAGAAAGTATGCCCTAATAAGAATTGTTTAAATTATATGAAGAAGATTTTACTATATATAATTATTGCTTTTATGCTATGTTGTGGTGTATTTGGTAAGCTTATCCACGATAAATACCATGAATATATAAGGTCGCATAAGCAAATGTATTGCTATGATGTTTTTAGAGGACCTCAGCATCCTGTTAGTGTAATATTCATAAAATCATTAAAGGATAGAGATAAATATTTAGATTATTATCGTCAATTGGAAAGCGGAGTAGAACCTTATCTTCATGTCCCTTTGAATGCTATTGTAGGGAATGTCTATGTTTTAGAATATACAAAGGATAGTCTTTTAGCCTGCGTTTATTCCTATTTGGATTTAGGTCCTGCTCAGTCTAATTCTGCTAGAGGTTTTACTAAAGGTTGGGTTTACACAAAATGCCTCCATGAAAATAAATGGGAAGCGCCAAAATCCAATGATG
>JAKSKZ010000083.1 GCA_024401475.1 Paludibacteraceae bacterium
ACTTATAGCATAAGGGCTGAGAGGCTATCGCACCACGCAATTTGACCTATAGGTCCAGATTGATTACAATCATTTCCTTAATGAAAGGCTGATCATGAGTTCCTCCTCCATTCCCCGCTATGCCCATACACCAACTCCGCCCGATCTGACCACTTCTGATTATACCTGCGTTCCCCATCAGGGTACATGATAGTCTGAAGGGATGATCCGTCTTCGTTAATGGTTTTCTTGACGCGACGGATAAGCCAAGTTGGATCGTCGTAGCCTGTGGTTGTCGGCAGACAATAGCCAACGTACATCAGGTTGTCGGAAAGTTCTTCTACGATGGTTGGTGTGGTTTGCTCGGACAGCAGGGCGAGCATAAGGGCTGTGTTGGTTGGGTTCATTGATGATGATATTAAGGAAACGCTGATGTGGGTTGCGCATCAGCGTTTCTTGTTATCATCCCACCAACATCTCCAGTCTTTTACTCCAAGCCTCTAACGTGTAGTCCGTCTTGCGTATTTTGCCGATCCACTCTTTGATGAGATCCGATTTGTCAACGTGGCATATCGAGGCTCCGATGGCAGCGAGAGTCAATGCTTCGCTCAGTTTCTTGTGGGAGCATACCTCGGTCAATTCCTGTTGGATCTTAGCCAAATCATCATTGCTCGTTCTGGTCAATGGTCCGTTATACTCTTCGGCATCCCAGTTTATGCCCTCCAGCTTCTTCTTGGCGGTTGTGTGACTGAGGTGGATGTAGCGCATCGAGGTTCGGATGTCGCCATGGCCAAGGATATTCATGATGACAAACGGGTTGTCGGAACGTTCTGCCAACTGAGAGGCACACGTATGGCGTGACATGTGGAAGGTCAAGTGGAACGGTATCTTTGCAAGCTCACCAAGACGTGCTATCGACTCTTGGATATGCTGAGGTTTTGTTTTTGGGAAGAGCGTTTCGGAGTCTTGATATAGCTCCAGGTATTTCTGCGCAATGCGCTCTGGCTTGCCATTGAAAAGCGAGTGTAGAGGCTGTGTAACCAAGATGCCTGTCTTGATTGTCACCTTCTGAACCACCAAACCGCCATTCTCGTAATACAGGTGTTCTCTGCTGATGGTGGACACATCGCTCAGACGCAGACCAGTATAGCAGGCAAACATGAACATATCGTATATGTGCTCAGGAACGTGGCCTTTCTCCAAATCATCGGGTGTCAGCGCTTCAACGTTCTGCAGCTCGCTCTTCACCACTCCGCTGTCCACACTCAGCTCCGCCGTCAGCGCACGCACTGTGCCCGATTGCCACGACGTAGTGTGGTTTCCGACGCCAAGCTCCGCAATGGGAGACTGAGCAGAAGAAAAAGAGCCAATATGATGCGGGACATAAGAGTCATATGGTATGTTAAGTCTTTAAAACTATTGGATTGTTTGCAAAAATAACGATAAAACTATTGGATTGTACATAAATGAATGAATCATTTCAACTCAAGCCTTTTGTCACAGAACTCGATGCCTATGTTGCCAGTAATGGTCTAATCAACAAATTGAATTTCATCGATGAGGTAGTGAACCGAAAATACCGACAATAATATCAAACGCTGGTAAAATAGTAAAATTATGATTTTACGAGAAAGGAAAGTTAAAAGAAAGAAAAAGTGTAAAGTTACTTTATGAAAATCATATAATTAAGTAGGGGATTGACGTAAAAATATTAACCGACAATCCCTACATAATTTTAAAAAAACATTTAATTTTGCAGAAAATATAGAATAACGATGTATCTTAAACACGTAAATATAAGCAACTTCCGTTGCTTTAAAAATTTTGAAGTTGAATTTGCTTCAGGTGTGACAGTTCTGTTTGGTAAAAATGGAGCTGGTAAAACTACGCTTATTAATGCAATTCATAAAGCGTTAAGTTTTATTATGTACTCTGACATTATAAGGAAAAAGGAGAAAGGTGCAAAAAAATCGAAAATTGTTGAAGTAAAAACAATAACAAATGGGAATCCTTATTTACATGTTGAGGGGTTTGCAAAAGACGATTATAACAACGATAAAGACCCTCTAATTGAGATTGAAGTCAATGCTGAATTGACTGATGAAGTGAATCTTTCTTGGTCAATGTCGGCTTTTACTAACAATGCAAAGATTAGAACGTCCACATTTACCAATGCATTCAATACTTTTTATAACTGGCATCAAAACACTAAAGAATTGCCATTATTAGCTTATTACTCTGATGGTTTTCCTCATGCTATCGATACAAAAAAAAAGTCTATTAAAAAAAAGATTGCTGCTCTTAGAAATTTCGGCTATTTCGATTGGAATGCCAATGAAGCATGTACAAAAGAGTGGATCGAGAGAGTTGAAACTGATTTGAAGGAAATCTATCGTATAAAACAGCGGCTTGATAAGTATTCGGCAGAAACAGATCCTAACCGAAAACCAACGGATGAGGTTATCGCGGCTGAACAAAGCATGCTAAAGCAATACGAAGATGAAAAATCTGCTATAGAAGACTGTTTTATTAGATTTTCTGATAGTTTGGAAAATGAAGAATACAAAATAGTTGCTCTTGATCTAACAAAAGATGACAAACTTGTTTTAAAGCTTCAAGACAAAGACAAACTATTTAGAGAATTACCTGCTGGTTTCCACAGACTGTTTAGCATTGTTCTCGACATTGCAATACGTTCTTATATTTTGAGTCAATCGGTTGAAGCTAGGGGTATTGTTATTATTGATGAGATTGACTTGCACCTTCATCCTGAATTGGAAAGGGTTGTGTTATCTGCGTTCATGAAAACTTTCCCTAATCTTCAAATCGTCTTGTCAACGCATTCATATGCAGTTTTGGCAGCTCTGAAAACAGAGGGTAAGCCTAATGTCATTCTTAAAATGGAGGCTGGTCAAGAAAGTCCTTGTGTTTATCACGATATTTATGGATTAGATTGCAATACTGTTATAGAAGATGTGATGGGGGTTGAATCGAAAAATAGTGATTTGGATTATATGGTTTCGCTATGTGCTTATATGAAATCAAAGGGCGAATTTGATAATTATATTGAAATTAAAAAAGACATTATCGGTAAATATCAAAAAAATGAGGATGTGTTAGACCAACTTGTTGAATCAAAAATCAAAGAGTTAGCAAATGAAACACATTGATAAGTCTTTAAATGCATCTGAAGGTAACCAAGTTACAGATAACTATTTGAATGCTATTTGTACTTCCAATTCTGGTTGTAAAACTTATGATGTAAAATATAATACATTCCGTTGGCATAAAGGTATCAGGTTTGTAAAACAAATGGCTGATGTTTTGGTTAAAAATCAACAAGGCTATTGTTGTTACTGTATGAGAAGGTTGTTTGGTAACGGTGATGTCACTGTAGAGCACATATTACCTCAGTCTGAAGTTGACAGTGGTTACTATCAACGGATTTCGGAATTACAACCTTCTAAGATTCAATTGACCTCTGTCTTTAATTCTACTACCAACCCACAATATCCTCCATATCCGCATATTGTCGCCTATAATAATTTGGTCGCATCTTGCAATGGGATGTTTCCAAAATTAAATAATGAAGAAGTAGAGGTTTCAGATAAACCACATTGTTGTAACAATAAACGAAAAGAGGACAAGGCTTTTCCCATATATTATTTGGCTAACGTCGATAGTTTGGTTCGTTATAGCAAGGAAGATGGTAGAATATACGAGGTTCAAGGAACAGCTTACCAACAAGAAACAAGAGATCTTATTCTCAGTGCCAAACTTAATTGGGAAACTCTCAAAGATATAAGATTTATATGGGCAAAAATGCGGAATACAGACATCAATGCTATAAAATCTTGCACAGACGAGTCATCTCGTAAAATGTTTATATATAGGTTATTGAAAGGCGATGAATTTAATGGTGTAAGAGTTGAATTGTCAAAAAAATTTGAAAAGGAACCTTACTGGAAGGCTTTAATGTGTTACGATTGGTTCCATACCTATAATTGGCAATAATTATGAATACTACCGAAAAAGATCTGAAAGAGATATAGAAGACTTCTTCATTTCTAAAGAGGGAGGTTTCACCAAGTGTACAGACAACTACGATACAAAGTTAGGTCTTTGCCCCAATAATTTATTGCGTTTTTGTGAAGGACAGCCATCCAAAGGAATCGGTTTGAAACTGATTCGGGTATTGATACCGATATCAGGTGAAGAGGAACCCGATGGGCAACGCTCAGATAGATGAGATCGTGGTCGCCGCCATACTTGACAAAAACTTTTCGGAGCACGTCACGTTCGGCGACATCGAGCGGTGGCTGGCATGGACAGGGCTGAACTTCGCCCACGGCACCGTGATGAGGTGGGTGGAGTCGGTCGCGGAAAAGATCAAGGGCCTGGACGACATCCTCAAGAAAGAGATACAATCTCCAAGAACATGCACTCCGAAGAGACGCCGGTGGAGGTCTGCGACAGGAAAATGGGGCGTATAGGTCAAATTGCGTGGTATTTTGCATGTACAATGCTTCTATAGGTCAA
>JAKSKZ010000084.1 GCA_024401475.1 Paludibacteraceae bacterium
TTGGATCTTTGGTTTTAGGAATCTTGTAGTTGGCACCGTCGTGAGCAATGTAAGGACCGAAGCGGCCGTTGCAGATTTGAATGTCTTCGGCCTCGAAAGTCTTGATGATTTTGTTACGCTCTTGCGTTCTCTTCTCTTCGATGATTTCGATGGCTCTATCGCTATCGATAGTCAGCGGGTCGTCAGTCTTCTTGAGCGAGTAGAACTTGCTGCTGTGGCGGACATACGCACCGAAGCGGCCGATGCCGATAGTAAGAGTGGCGCCCTCGTATTCGCCTATTTCACGAGGCAATTTGAAGAGATCCATGACCTCCTCGAATGTGACACTCTCCAAGTGCTGATCTTTGCGTAGAGAGGCGAATTTCGGTTTCTCCTCGTCTTCGGCTGTACCTATTTGGGCAACAGGTCCAAATCTACCAATTTTTACGAATACAGGTTTTCCGCTGACTGGATCCACGCCTACTTGACGTTCGCCTACCTTGCGTTCTGAATTTTGAATGGTGTCTTCAACCATAGGGTGGAACCCTTTGTAGAAACCATCTATAGTATCTTCCCATTTCACATTACCTTCGGCAATGTCGTCAAACTCCTTTTCCACCTTTGCGGTGAAGTTGTAGTCGAGGATGTTAGGGAAATACTCGATAAGGAAGTCGTTGACAACGATGCCTATATCGGTAGGGAAGAGCTTGGAACGCTCTGTTCCCGTTGTCTCTGTCTTTGTCTCGTCAGATATCTTGTCACCCTTCAAAGTGAGGATGTTGTATTCTCTTTGTTCGCCTTCTCTGTCGGCTCTCTCCACATATCCACGATTTTGAATGGTGGTTACGGTGGTTGCGTAAGTGGAAGGACGGCCGATGCCCAACTCTTCGAGTTTTTTTACGAGGCTGGCTTCCGTGTAGCGCGGAGGTCTTTGGGTGAAGCGCTCGATGGCCACGATAGAGTTGACTTGCTCCAACTTGTCGCCCTCTTTGATTGGTGGCAATAGAGATTCGTCTTCTTGCTCGTTGTCGTCGTCGGTTGATTCCATATATACCTTGAGGAATCCGTCGAACTTCAATGCCTCGCCCTCTGCAATGAATTTGCGAGTCTCTCCAGAAATGTTGATGACGATGGATGTTCGTTCCAATTCGGCATCTGCCATTTGCGATGCGATGGTACGCTTCCAAATCAATTCGTAAAGGCGCATCTCTTGTGAAGTACCCTCGATTTTTTGTACGTTCATATAGGTTGGACGTATTGCCTCGTGGGCCTCTTGAGCACCAAGACTCTTGGTGTGATAGTTCCTGATTTTCAGATATTTTTCGCCTGCAATCTCCAAAATCTCCTCTTTGGAAGTATTGATGGCCAATGATGATAGATTGACGGAGTCGGTACGCATATACGTAATCTTTCCTGACTCATACAATTTTTGAGCAATCATCATGGTTTGAGAGACGGAGAATCCTAACTTACGGGAAGCCTCTTGTTGGAGGGTTGACGTTGTGAAAGGAGCCGCAGGTGATTTCTTGAAAGGTTTTGTGCTGACGCTTTCAACTTGGAAACTAGCTTTCTTACAATGTTCCAAAAATGCGTAAGCCTCTTCCTTGGTTTTTATTCTGTTTTGAAGTTCGGCCTTAAGTTCTGTCTCTTTGCCATCTTTATCTTTCACGTTGAATACGGCAAGAATGCGATAGGCTGCTTCGGCATTGAACTCTTTGATTTCTCTTTCTCGGTCAACAATCAATCTTACGGTGACGGATTGAACTCTACCTGCAGAAAGAGATGGTTTGACTTTTCTCCAAAGGATAGGGGATAGTTCAAAACCTACGATACGGTCAAGTACTCGTCTTGCTTGTTGGGCACTCACCAAATTGTTGTCAATGTCTCTTGGGTTTTTGATGGCATTGAGGATGGCGTCTTTGGTGATTTCGTGGAAGACTATACGTCTTGTGTTTTCTTGTTTTAGACCGAGCACTTCGTAAAGGTGCCAAGCGATAGCTTCTCCCTCGCGGTCCTCATCGGATGCTAACCAAACGATTTCAGATTCTTTCGCTTTCTTTTTCAACTCTTTGACAAGATCCTTCTTGTCTTCCGATATCTCGTAATCGGGTGCGTAATTGTTATTTACGTCTATTCCAAATCCCTTCTTTTTCAAATCACGAATGTGTCCGAAACTGGAAAGAACGGTATAGTCGTTGCCCAAAAACTTTTCTATTGTTTTTGCTTTAGCAGGTGACTCAACTATGACTAAATTCTTCTGCATAAGACCCTCTTTGCACTTTATCCTTATTAATAGGTTGCAAAGTAACAAAATATAGTTTGGAAATTCTAATCATTTATAACTTTTTTGTGCGTCTAACATTTGCTATAAGTGGCTTAGAGGGCAATAAAGGAGGGACGTTTTGCGATTCTATTCTTTCAACATTGGGTTATACATCATGATTGCGCTGTTTTCTGAAACTAATTCGTCGGTTGTTTCTCCTGTCTTAGTGTCTGAAATTTTTCTCCATATACGGTTGTGGCGGGTGTATCCTCCCCACCATTGCTGGGTAATCATGTGGTCTGTTTCATAGACTTCATATTTTTGGGTCACTTCTTGGTCGCATCTAATCGTGCCATGAAGGAATTCTTCGTCCAACCAAAGGTTTATCTTGAATGTTTTGTCGGTGTTGTTGGTCAGTTGAAGGTCTATGTAATTATAGGCCAAAGTAGCGCCGCAGGCAAAGGGAATGGTGCGGTTGACGTCAGGAAACACGTCGAAACTATGTCTCCAACGCTCGGTGATGGTCAATGGGGTATGTAAGGCCATCCAATAGATGAGGTTCCCTAATTGGCACAAGCCGCCACCGATGCCTTCGGAAACTTTCCCGTTGTGAATCATCATGCCTGTTTTGTATCCTTTCTTGGCAGAAGGTCGTCCCACCATTTTCCAAATGGAGAAAGTCTCTCCGGGGCGGATGACTACGCCGTCTATGGGCGCAATGGCTAATTTCAGATTGGTTACTTTGTTATATTGTAGCCGCATGTCAACATCCTTCAGCTTGCGCAGCAGTGTGCTTTTGTGTTTGATGAGTAAGTATGGGCATTCTTGATTTTTATCGACCTTTGCAAATTTCTTTCCTGAAAGTAGCCAGTTGACTTTCCGTTTTAGAATATAGAACTCCTTCCCGATTTTTCGTCTTAGAGGACTTCTTTCGATGGGTTTTTCGACATTGTTTAGCATATGAACTTTTATATGAGGTTTGTAATGCTTTTCTGACAACCATTAATGGCTGGCTTTATGCGAATATACGACAAAATAGGAATGTTTATTGTTGTTCTTTTGAATGAAATTCAACTTCTTCGAAAACACAATCGCATTGGATGTGTTGGTGGAGGAAGAATATGTCCGTACCCTAACCTTGGGTTATGGCACGGACAAAAAGTAGCCTTATCTTTGGATTTTCAAAGTGTAATCGTAACTATATGTGCGCATGTAGAGTTCGTCTCCATTCGCAGCAAAGTAGTAAGGCGATTTTAACACGTTCATTTTTTGTGTGATGTTTCCTGATTTCTTGTCAACTACGCAAATGTAATGTTTTCCACCCGATTCGCCATAACCGCAGACGATGCTGTTGTCGATGATGATGAAGTGCGAATTGCAAGTCTCTGGTTTAGTCATCCAGATGATGTCGCCTGTATTGCCATCTACGGCTACTAGAGCATCATGGGCTGATACGTAAATGGTGTCACCCTCTTTGGTATAGCAGTCTGTTGAGAATTCATCGTTTGAGAAATTGCGGAAATCGACAATCTTGTTTACAGTTTTGAATTCCTTGTCTGTCTCCACGATGACTTTGCAATCGTAACCAATCTCGCGTTGGTACTTGTTAGGACCGTAAATAGTGGCGTTGTAGTCTTTGTGAT
>JAKSKZ010000085.1 GCA_024401475.1 Paludibacteraceae bacterium
GGAGATCGACAAGCAGTACGTCGGCCACTTCACGTTGTTGAGACGATAAAACTAACGTAGAGACGTCCCCAAGGGGCGTCTCTATGTTTATCTAAGGGGCGTCTTTTCCTTTATCCAAGGGGCGTCCCTTTTTTTTTATGGGGCGTCTTTTTTTCTATCCATCCCCCATGCGCGTCCCCTTCCTGTCGTTCTATCGCAATGTTTTAGGCTCCATAAGTCACAAGAAAAAAAACAGTTTTGAAGATATAATCAAAAAAATTATTAAATTTGGTGCGTTTAATACATAAAACTGTACAAGTTCCATGACAATGGGACAATAGAGTACAATAGAAATGGCTTGATTAAAAGGGAAATACAATGAATAAAGGCTTCTTAACTTTACTATTTAGTGCTGGACTACTCCATGCTGCTTCATCTTCGGCGCAGTGTGTCGTGGCAGGTACTGATTTTGACACGAATTCTGAGCTTTGTTGTCCGTTGTTAAAATCGGACGCCAAACCAGGAGGTTGGTACGATGAAGATTTGGATTGGGAAAAACTCTGCAAATCAGATATGTTTACGGGTCCGGAGACTGCCAAACAAGTAGGAATTGGAGGCGTATTCTCTTCGGATGCAAGTAATGACATGACTGATATAGGAGATGTTTTCCTCCTTAACAATCTTCAAGCAGACGGAAAGCCAACGCAATATGGTTATTCGACTGTCACTGCTCAGCCAAAACTTATACATTCGTTTTGTAAAGCCAACGAGGAACAGAACAATATGCTTGTCAACATCGGTTCTGCTCCTTTGTGCCCGATCGTTTCTTATACGGTTTACGGATTAGCACCTGGTACGACGGCAGAATTGTCTTTTACATTGCATAATTTGTTGGATCCAACCTATTTTGACCATCTTGTCAAAGACATGAAGGTAACGCAGTTGGGTAAATATATCACTAAATATAACTATTCCAATACTGGTGTGATTAATGGTAACGCATTGGGTTTTGGTGTTGTATCAAGTGATGATAATGTTGAATTTAATACTTCATATAATAATGCACTTCAGTTGACTAATTCTAAGAATGCAACTGCGGCGACTGCTGCGTATGGAGCATCTACAAAAGTCACACATAAAGCGACGGTGCCAGAAACGGGTAATGTGACGTTCTACTTTTATCGTACGAGCGATTGCTTCCAAATCCCTATTGGTATTGATGATATTCAGGTGACTGGTGATGTAAAGCCGGTGATTTCTAGTACGGGAAATCCTTGCCCTGAAATGCCTTTGCGTGTCACTACTAAACAAAGTTATCCGGAAGGTACGACATTCTCATGGAAAGAATCCAAGACAGGACAGTCTTCTTCTGAGACAAGTTTTAATTTCGTGCCTGATGCGGCAGAAACTGACTATAGCATTACGTTAGAGGTTACTTTGCCAGGATGTAAACCTTCTAAATCAGAGGCATTGAAGGTCCATTCAGGAACTTGTTGTACAAGTGCCGATGGCGCACCAATGGCGATGACAAACTTGTTCTTTGACGATTTCGGAAATTTCCCATCGGACGATACGTATGAGTGGACGGATAGGTTTGGAACAACCCATACGGAGAAAATCCCTGCTGGTCAGGTGCATACATCTCAATCTCATGGTGGTGATATAAAGATTCCTTATGTAAAGGCCTATAATATCGAAGCGAGTGGCGCAACTTTGGCTGTGCCGGTAGCAGGTTCTCCAGGAAAGACAGAGTTGTACAACCATGGCGTTTATGTGGTATCTAAGTTTGGAGGTTATCCAGGTGGTGTGCCACAGGATAATTCAGGTACAACAACAGGAGGTATGCTTCAGTTCGACCTTCTTGACGATGGATCTCAGGATGAGTTTTTTGAGATTGATATCGAACATATTTGTACAGGTAAGGAGATTACTTTCGGTGCGGACTTCGCATCTATCTCTAATCAC
This sequence comes from Paludibacteraceae bacterium, assembly GCA_024401475.1. GTDB lineage: Bacteria > Bacteroidota > Bacteroidia > Bacteroidales > Paludibacteraceae > RGIG10190. Next base: position 1,945 of record JAKSKZ010000085.1, read on the forward strand.
GCTGGCTCTATCGAGGTGAAATTGGAGTACAGTGGAAAAACGCTTGCTAGTGAAATAAAAAATTTCTCTGGCGGTGCTGATGGATGGAAAGGAGTGAATAAGAGCTTTACCATTAATTCTGCAGATGTGGGTGGTAAGGATGAGGTGACTATCACAATGAAGGTAAAGCATAATGATGTTGTCCCTGGTGAAACTCGTGACTATGGTATTGATAACATCATTTTCCAAGTTTGTACACCTCCCGATGTCAACGTAGAGTCTTCCGTTTCAACCGGAAAAGATATTCTTGATCTTTGTACGGAAGATGTCTTGACGCTAACGTCTATTACTTCTGATGCGGTAAAGAGATTCTATTTGTATAGTGGTAATGCACTTGATCCAAATAAAAAAATTGGATATGTTTATCAATACACGTTTGATGACCCATCCAAGGAGAGTGAGATAAATCCTATTAAATGGAATACAATCCACACTGAAGCAGAGGTCTTGGAAGTAGATCATTTTGATGTTGAAGTTGAAAAGTATTGGGATGCTATTTTCTCCAATTTGGAAGATGATCCAAAGCACGAAAAGAGAATCTATTTCCGTGTGGTAATTGGAGAAAAATCAGATTTGATGGCAGATCAATCATGGAAAAAGAGTTCAGCTTTTTCTCCTTGTCGTAAGATTTCAATCTCTACCATCCCAGTTATCGCAGGTTTGAACTGTGCCGCTTGTGAGAAGCCGGTTGATCCTGCAATCATTGCTGCCGACGCTACAACGAAAGTGACGAAAGAAGGCACAATGAAAGTGGTTAATCTTTGTTTGGGTGAGATAGCTCATTTGACTACAGAGACGATTGAACCAATGGATAAGACAGTGATGGGTGTGGCAGATCCGACTTCACCACACAAGTATATCGCTACTTGGCATAAGGGCTCGAGAACAGCCGCAGGCGTAAAGGGCATCGGTTATACCAATGGAGACCCTACTACGTCTTTGGATGTGACTTATGAAAATGCCGACACATACTATTTGAAATTGGTTGACTTAGACTTCCCTGATGCTGATGGTTCAGGCTGTTACAAGTGGGACAGCATCAAGGTGGTAGCCAACCCAGCGCCAACGGAGAAGTTGACCGATCCGGCCGCATTCTGCGAGGGCAAGTTGGCGAGCGAGCCGACCAAGACGATAGCGGACAACGAGATATTGTGGTACGCAGCCGAGGACACGGCCACGAAGACAACCGAGCCGACGGTGGGCGACGTGAAGGCGGCGGATAGTCCTAAGACATTGTACTATGTGGTGATGAACAGCACCACGGGCTGCAAGGGCGATGTTAACGAATACACCATTAAGGTGAACGCCATCCCTGAGGAGACGTTGGCGGCGATTGCTCCGTTCTGTCAAG
>JAKSKZ010000086.1 GCA_024401475.1 Paludibacteraceae bacterium
AATTAAGAATTAAGAATTAAGAATTAAGAATTAAGAATTAAGAATTAAGAATTAAATTGCTAAACTCGTGGTTTTAGGGGGTGCATTAGGAATCCCTTTAAGCTCTATCAACATAAAAGCCGTTTCAGAGTCATTGGTTGTCTCTAAAACGGCTTTGTGATTTGAATTTATAATCTTGTATCAATTCTTTGGCTTCATTACAACTTCGATAATGTTCTTTTGGTCAACTAATTGGAAGAGTGTTTTTTGAATTTTTTCAGGAGTCATGCCTTCAACCACACGCATGTAATCTTCGGTCATGTTATCTCCGTCTTTGTAGTAAGCGACCAAAGTGTTTAGCCACCATCTGTTTTCCTTTTGATTGGATTTGTAGTTGTTAGTCAGATTCTCCTTCACTTTTTGGAAGTCAGAGATTTTAGGTCCGTTTTTGCAGATAGAGTCCACTTCGCTATGAATGAGAGCTATCATTTTTTCTTGCAATTTAGGATCCGTGTCGAACGACATTTGAAGCGTGGCTTCTTGGATAGGTTTGCTGGAAACGCCACCACGAGTACTTACGCCGTACGTTCCTCCTTCTTGCTCGCGCAACGACTCAGTGTAGCGCATGCGTAAGATGTCGGCAATCATGCCCATGGCAATGCGGTTTTCCAAAGTGAAATCCATGGCGCCGCTGTAAAGAACGTAATTGGAAGCTTTATCAACCTTCAAATCCTTCTCGAAGTAATTCTTCACTATACCTTTCGGTTTGCGAGAACCTTGGTCTTTCCACTTCTCCAACTCGCCTTGTTGCTTGATTCCGCCAAGGTAGGTGAGAATGATAGGCTTGATTTGCTCCTCGTCGATGTTTCCAATCATATAGACGGTGAAGTCTGCAGGGTTGGCAAAACGGCCTTTGAAAAGATTCAAAGCTTTTTTCTGGTCAACTTGGTTCAGCAAATCCATGTTGAAGGGCACAGAGCGTTTGTTGTGCTGGTTAGTTGTCACGCTGATACTATCGGAGAATGCCGAGTTCGGATCCAAAACCTTGTTAGTCAAATAGGTTTTGTACTGATTGTACAGTGCAGCAAAACCCTCTTCGTCTTCTCTGACCGATGTGAAGTAGAGATGGAAAAGTTGGAGCAAAGTCTCTACATCTTTTACCGATGAACTTCCAGAAATACTCTCCTCGTATCCGCCGACAGAAGGGGAGATGGAGACTACTTTTCCAGCCAATTTCTTGTTTAGGTCAATCATGTTGAAGTCGCCCAAACCATTGTTTTCTACAATGTCGGTACACAATCTTCCGGAAGGCAACTCGTTCAAATTGTCGATTAGGGAGAGACCCCCTTCGCTATAGGCATATAGCAGAATCTCGTCGTCTTTGAGTTTAGTAGGCTTTAGCACGACTCTCATGCCGTTAGACAAGGTCCAGACCTTGGCGTCAAGGATTGTGTTGGTCTCCTCCTTCTTTATCTTCCCTTTCTTCGGCATTTTTTTCACTAAGTTACCACCTAAGTCCTTCTCTTTGTAAGGTTCCATCGCCAATCCGCGAACTTCCTCAATAGCATCAAGGACAGCCTTCTCTTGCGGTAGAAGAGCTGCGTTTTTCTCGGCTCCCGAAATCATGACGGTCATATTCTGTTCGCCGATATATTTCTTAGCCACATTGTTGAGGTGGTCTAGAGAAATGGCTGGCAATACCTTTTGAAGCGTTTGAAATTCCCATTCAATGCCTGGAACGGGCTCGAAACGCAAGAAATTTCCAATATATTCTTGGACGTAGGTGTTGTTCTTTGTTTTGTTACGTTCGTTGTAGCCCTTCTCCATTTGGCTGAGCATGTCGATTTTTGCTCGGTCGAATTCAGTCTGTGTGAATCCGAATCGTCTTACTCGTTCCGCTTCTGAGAGTAGTGTTTTCAGGGCGTCCATTTCGTGTCCATCATGGGCAATGGCCAATAGTTCGAAGACATCCTTGGTTCTGACTAATTCGCCGTAGGCCGCATAGGCACCTGCGATAGGAGCGTCGGCTTTTTGACAAATCTCGTCCAAACGAAGGCCTAACATGTTGCTGATCAGGTTTTGGTAAATGGTTGCCAAATATCCAGCGAAAGAGGCTCTTGAACGGTCGGATTGAGGTTCGTGCCTGAATTCGATATCGATGCGGGTTTGTCGAGCTTCAGGGTCGGTGATGATGGCAACGATAGGCTCAGCGTTGTCTTCCAAACGGAAGTAAGGGCGTGGTGCCGGATTAACACGCTTAGGCACGTCGGCATAAATTCTTCGAAGCTTAGCCTCTACAGAGTCCACATTTATGTCACCTACGATTACCAATCCTTGCAAGTCGGGACGATACCATTTGTTGTAAAAGTCACGAAGCGTTTGAGGAGCAAAGTTGTTGATGACAGCCGTATCTCCAATCACATCTCGTTTAGCATATTGAGAATTGCGGTAAAGGATAGGCAATGACTTCGACCAGATGCGTCGGTTAGCATTAGCTCGGGTTCTCCATTCTTCTCGGATTACACCTCGTTCTTTGTCGATTTCATCCGGTTCCATCGAAATAAAACCAGACCAGTCGTGTAAAACGAGCAAGGCAGAATCAACGATACCTTCACGATAAGTCGGTACAGATGTCAGATTGTAAACGGTTTGGTCCAAGGAAGTGTAGGCGTTGATGTTTGCACCAAATTTCACGCCGACCGTCTCGAAATAGTTGATTAGCGATTTGCCAGGGAAATGAGTTGTACCGTTGAAAGCTATATGTTCCAGAAAGTGAGCCAATCCGTTTTGGTTGTCTTCTTCCAATATGGCGCCAACATCTTGAACGATGTAGAAATCTGCACGTTCAGGCACAACATCGTTATGCCTGATATAATAAGTTAAACCGTTCTCCAAAATGCCATAACGAAGGGCTGGGTCCATGGGTAGAGGAGCCGTTGGGTTTTGGGCGAACGCGCCAGTGCCCATAAGGGCGAGCAAGGCAACTGAAAATTTCTTTTTCATTCGCATGTATTATTTGTTTAGCACAAAGTTAGCAACCCTGTCGATAGAATGGCCTTTTTTTGTAATAAAAAAACATATTTTCATGTTTGGTAATAAATAAATGATTTTTACACGTCTTTATATTTCAATGGGTTATGCAAAAGTGTGATTTTTTTTCTGTGAAAAGTTTTGGAATGTCGAAAAAAGACTCTATTTTTGCATCGCAATTCGGAAGAGAATTAATGCGAAAATAGCTCAGTTGGTAGAGCACAACCTTGCCAAGGTTGGGGTCGCGG
>JAKSKZ010000087.1 GCA_024401475.1 Paludibacteraceae bacterium
TTAGTGGTCTTCCATATCTGCTTTCAGTTCATCTATAAGTGCCTTATCAAACCCTAACAACTGTTCTACTAATTTGTAGACCGTTGTTGCAGGGTTTTGCGAAGCGTAGTTTGATCCTTCCCAATTGTTGGTCAATGTTTTTGCAAATTTTATAGCTTGCGTCTCATTGCCATATTGTGAAAGTATTTTCCTCATATTAGGATTGTTCTTTTCATATTTGAATTTGGAATCCTTGCTTCGGATATTTTCGTTCAATTTTTCAATATAATCCTTCCTTGTTATAGCAGTGGTAACATTGCAGAAATGTAACAGGTACCAAAGTTCAAAAGACTCGTTGCTCCACGCACATCCGATATTCTCTTTTTGTGCCTTAATTATTGCATCGTTGAAATCCTTGGCAGGAAAATCGTCTTTGTCGAAAACAGCCCAAACACGGTCATAAGGACGTGACGAGTTTTTATCTCTTAACTTGATGGCCTTTTCAACTACTTGGATTGTGTTGATTTTACCGCCATCTGTATCCATATTTATCACAAATACGTCATTCTCTTTAAACGACTTGAAGTATTCAGGTTCAGTCTTGTCTCCCTCACAAACAATAAGGATCTTGAATGGTACCTTTTTGGGCTCGTGTGTCTTTTCCTCATATACGTGCGAGGAAAACATTTTATTAATGTCTTTCTTTTTCCCCATGGCTTCAGATATTATGTATATAAGGAATCGCCCCGTATCGACCCGCAATATAATTTTTTTCAAGGTTCGCATCGTCGCGAGGCTTTGAACCATCAGCGAACACCACATCCATAAGCGAGTAAAGATCGGTTCTCTCTTGTTGGTCTTTTTCTGTTAACCATATCTGATCACGCCTAAGTAGTCTTGAAGACAAAAGGTGCGTGTCGTGTGTTGTGAAGATGAGTTGGGCGTTATTCGGATTCTTTTCCTTGCTATTAAAAATCTCTATTATCTTTTCAGAGATAAGTGGATGCATTTTTGCATCAAGCTCATCAATGACTAGAACAGAGCCTTTCTCCAGCGTATCGAAAATGGGGCCTGCCATATCAAACATTTTTAAAGTGCCTGCGGACTCCTGTTCTAATGAGAAAGTAGCATCACCAATTATATTTCCAGATTCATCGTATCTTTTATGGATTGTATTGATGTCAATTGCAAAGTTTTGACTGTCTATGTCTATTTTTTTTGCAACAATATTGCTGAAACCGAATTGCAAATCAGTAAAAAACTGCATTGCTTTTTTGCTAATTTCATCCTTAGAAAGGAAACTTCTTTTGGTGAAAGATTCATAACCCTTTGATGATAATCCACTTATAACGTTAATTCCGCCGAGAAACATCGACATTAGTTCTCTGGACATAGGGCCTCCTAATTGGGCAACCAAAGAAATAAACAAGCGGTTGTCGTTTGTTCTAGCCTCCAGGCCCGAACCTTCACTGAATAACTTTTCATTGACGCCTATACCTTCATTGTCTCTGACAAAATATGGTTTTTCTTCTCCTTCGCGATTCTTCACAAAAAGCCACTCACTCTCTATTCTTTCATAAGTGTATTCAAAACCGTATCTTATTCTGCTATCATTTTCAGCCAAAACTATCTCAAAATGCGTCGGTTCCGTTTCCTTTCCAAACTGTAGAGAAAATGGCAGAAACGGTAATGGTTCACCATCGTTTAGTCTGACAGATTCATAAATCATGTTACACATCATAGCCATGGCGTTAAGAAGATTTGTCTTGCCACTTGAGTTTGCCCCATAAATAGCAGCTGATTTAAGCACAGGGAAGTACTTATAAGGCACAATATTATCTTCTGATCGTTGAGAAATGCCCTTGGGTTTAAGGATAATTGAATGCTTTTCACAAAAAGACATGTAATTTCCGACTGTGAATTCCTGAATTGATGCCATTATTTGATGTTTTCTCTGTATATGATGCAAAGATAGGAAGAATTAAGCGAA
>JAKSKZ010000088.1 GCA_024401475.1 Paludibacteraceae bacterium
AAATATGGTTGGCCAACGAAAAAAATGTTAGGGAAATATGCAGGTTACGAACCAGCACAAGCAGGTTTTATGCCCATAATGCTTCACCATCCCAAGAAAATGGTAATCCCGGAGATACATGATCTTTTAGTAAAAGAAGTTCAAAAAGGAAATTTAAATCCAAAACTCTGTGCTTTGTTTTTTGACAAATATTGGGTTTGTTGCCAACATAAGAGTTTATATAATACGAGTTTTAAAGCATGGACGAAATATAATGGTGTTTTAAGGGAAGATAAGAAGCAATCCGATGAATTACTAAAAGAATTGGGATTGGATGTTTTAAAAGATAGTGATTTCATAGACAAATGATTTTATTATTAACGACTGAAGTAGGCGACAATTCTCATATTGAATTGGTAAATTGGTTTGAAACATAAATCTAACCTATCTCTTCCTTTCCGAGAAGAAGAGACATTCAATACCATTATAAAATGCCAACATCGTTAAAAAAATCACACAATCGGCAGAATATAATACATTTTATTTTGCCGATTGATGTATTTTTATTATCTTTGCGGCAAAATTAAAATATTATGAGTACAGTTATTGGAAGAAAACAAGAGATAGAGGAGCTTGAAAGGCTCTACAATAGCGATCGTCCAGAATTTGTCGCTGTATATGGCAGAAGACGTGTCGGAAAGACATTTCTCATCAAACAGGCACTGAAGGGAAAATTCACTTTTCAGCATACAGGTGTATCGCCTGTAGATCAAGAAGACGAGAAGAACAGAATGAAAACTCAGTTGGAGAGTTTTTATTATTCAATGCTGAACCATGGACTTGAAGGCTACAAGCAGCCAAAGTCATGGATGGAAGCTTTCTTCCAACTGGAACAACTCCTGCAGAAACTTGACAATGGTGAACGCATGGTGATTTTCATAGACGAATTACCATGGATGGACACCCCACGAAGCCGATTTCTATCAGCATTTGAGAACTTCTGGAACGGTTGGTGCAACGACCATGACAATGTCATGCTTGTTGTCTGTGGCAGTGCTACAACCTGGATGCTAAAATACCTGTCAAGAAACAAAGGCGGTTTGTATGGTCGCCTTACTGACGAGATCAAAGTATATCCTTTCACTCTGAAGGAGTGTGAAGAATACTTCAACCATGAGAATATAGAACTGTCCCGATACGATATTGTACAGTCATATATGGTGTTTGGAGGCATTCCATACTATTTGAGCTATTTCCGTAAGGGTTACAGCTTCGAGAGAAACAGTGACATGATCCTTTTCGGCAACAGGCCTCGACTCAAGGATGAGTTCAACCGACTGTTCAAAGCTATCTTCACAAATGCTGAGGATTGTAAAAAGATTATTCGTCTTCTCGCGAATCGCAACTACGGTTTCACACGCGAAGAGATTGCCAATGCTACAGGTTTACCTCTTGGTGGTGGATTGAGTGATACTCTGACCGCATTAGCAGAGAGTGACTTCATCCTTCGCTACAGTCCTTACGGCAAAGGAACTGGTGAATACTACAAGCTCATTGACAATTTCTGTCTGTTCTGGCTAAAGCACGTAGAGCAAAACCAGGATAAGGCCTCATATTTCAACGACAACTTTACATCAGACATCATGAAGGCTTGGAAAGGCGTTGCATTTGAACAGGTTTGCTGGCAGCACATCATCCAGATCAAGAGAGCTCTTGAAATAGGCGGCGTGAAGTCTTCTGTCTCGGCTTGGAATATAGCAGGAACAAAAACAAAGACAGGAGCTCAGGTTGACCTACTCATCAACAGAAATGACAACATAGT
>JAKSKZ010000009.1 GCA_024401475.1 Paludibacteraceae bacterium
ACAACCTTCCTCCAGGACCTGCCACGAACAAGGGAATATACGAGAAGCTGCTGCTTGAGGGCAAACTTGACGCTGTGGAGAACCCTAACTATGTTGCTCCAGAGGAGACAACATACGACATTCCGAGAGGATGGCCGAAATATCCGGTATTCCCTGACAGCGGAGACGTTCCCGGACCTCCGATTCAGTTCAAGGAACTAGTCCCCGACAGCGTTAAGGCAGGCTACACCTTCACCGATCCGAACATGATAGGCGAGGTGGACGAGTATTTCTACCACGGCGACCATATATCTTCGGTAATTCTTGTTACTGACAAGAAGGCCAAGGTTGTACAGCAGTTTGCGTACATGCCTTTCGGAGAACTGCTTGTTGACAACAGCACTGTTGACCTCGACTACCGTTTCTCCGCCAAGGAGACCGACAGGGAGAGTGGCTTGGGCTATTTCGGTGCTAGGTACTATGACAACACATCTGCCATGTGGCTCGGTGTCGATCCGCTGTGGGAGAAGTATGCGGGTATGAACCCTTACAACTATTGTGCGGGTAATCCGGTGATGTTGGTGGATCCAGACGGAAGGGATGCAATATTCATTACATTCCCTGATTACAAAGCGGATGGATATCCTTTAACGGGACATGCTGGAGTTTTGCTAATTGATAATAAAACAGGGTTGACAAAATACTACGAGTATGGAAGATACGATTGTGGCATCCAAAGAGGTATTGTAAGAAACTATAAAGTATCTAATGTGAATATAAAAGATGGAATGCCTACAGCTAAAAGTTTAAATAAAACACTTTCTAAAATTTCTGAGTATAGTGGTAAAAATCAGAGATTGGAAGGTGCTTATGTAAAAAGTGATAATTTCAAAGCAATGAATGATTATGCACAAAAAAGACTATCAGAAAACAATAAAAAAAATAGAACTCCTTATAGTATATATACTAATAACTGTGGTACATTTGCAGACGAAGTAATCAAGCAAGATAAAAAAGTAGATTCTCCAACACTTGTAGATCCTCGACCTGTTAGTATGATTGATGAATATCAAGATGTTTTTCCTGAAATTCACTATTCAAAGGAAGGTACTAAAATTGAACTTCCCAACAAAACTGTTTCATATAGTCCAGAAAACGATGAAAAAATTGAGCAGAGTTTTTGGCAGAAATTTATTTATGGAGATGAAAGTAAATGATTATTATGAATATTTTTGTCATTAATATTTATTTAGGTTTCGTTTGCTTTTTTATTGGTACGATTGTATTTGTAAAAATGCAAAAAAAATGTATTCATACAATTGTATTTATATTGTTGATTATTATTCAGTTATTTTTTTCAATAGCTTTGTCACTATTTTTTTGGCGTTTTTGGTTTTTCCCTTTTGATATAATGTTGGGACCATTTTCTCTGCCTGCAGCTATTGCTGAAATATCAACATTGTTGATTGCGAAAGTGGTTTTAAGAACTGGAGATTGTATAAATGGATACGAAAGAATATCAACGTACGCTGTAAATTTTCAGGCAAATTTGCAAAATGCAGGAATATTAAAGAAAACGACTTCTTCTAGAGATTTAGAAGGGTCAGAAGGAAATGCTTATCGACATGTTTTGTGGCAAGCTATGCTAACTTCAGAATTCAATGAAGAAATTGCAACACAAATTGGCAACGCACATGAAGATAATGCTAAGGTAAGTCTTGATCAAAGAGTGTTTAAAAATATATCTGAAGCAGATCAAACTATTGACTTGTTAAATAACAAGATTGGTAGGTCTATAGGAAAAAGAAATACTGGAAATTCTAAGAATAGTTTAGCAAAGGAAGTGTTAAAAGAATTCAAAAATTCTGGTTTTTATGTCGCAGAAAAGATGAAGGATGGAAACTATTATGTTAGAAAAAGATGTATTTCTGAAGAAAAATATAATGAAGGTGTTAAATTAATTGATAAAAAAGGTATTTGAATCCGACTGAGGCAAGATGGTTGAGTGTGGATCCGATGTGGGAGAAGTATGTGGGGGCAACAGTTTATAATTATTGCCATAATAGCCCTATTGCATATATAGACCCCAATGGTAAAGATGAGTATGGAGTTTCATCAACAGGAGAAATTGCATTGATAAAAAAGACTAACGATGCAAAAGATCAATTAATCGCTAGAGTGTTAATTGATAAAAATGGCAATATCAAGAAAGGGAAAAGTGGAGATGTAAGTGGTTTAGAATACGACAAAAACAAATGTTTAAAAAATAATCATATTGAGGTAAAAAAAGGAGTTTTTTCGGGAAATTCGACAAAACATAGATAAGGATTTTTTAAATAGCAATCCTAAATTTAGTATTTTTTCAAGAGGAGTTTATCATGATTACACCCCGCATAAGTAGATTTATAAAAGGGCATTGGTGGATCTACTGCTTGATAGTTACGATTGCAACATTCTGTCATTCCTGCCACACAAAAGAAATGACAAAAAGAGGCTATAATGTAGATTTGCTCGAAATGGAGTTGTATCAAGTTCATGACTCTTTGCTTATTGATTCTTTAATAAGAATATCCAAATATGAACATGAGAAATTGACGGGAGAAATCCCAATTTGTTTTAGATTCTGTCAATTGAAGAACAACCAAAAATTGTTGATTGAATCTGGTTCATTATATCCTGGGATTGCCCCCGACATAACAGATTCCAAAGCATTTGGAGTTGCATGCTTTAACGGCTCAATAATCCTAATTTCTAAGATGAACTTCCCTATGCATATATTTGCGTCATCAAAAAAGACTGTATATGTTATGTTCATTAGTGGAGATGGTGGATATACAAATTGCCTTTTTGACTCAAAGTTTCATTTAATTCAATCCGAAAATGCAATAAAAGGGTGGGACTGAACTCGCTGTTTTTATGCCATTTGTTATAAAAAGCATTTCTAATATTCTCTTCAATTTTTGCCAGCCCCCATGTGGCTGACAACGGCGAAGCCGTGCCAAGAGGCAAGACTCTATCGCGAAGTACATCCTACACCCCTTATGGCGAGGTCTTCGAGGAAGAGTCCTCAACAGGCTGGCAGTTGCCTTTCTACTTCAACTCCAAGGAGCTTGATGAGGAGACTGGGCTATATTATTATGGGGCAAGGTATTTGAATCCGACTGAGGCAAGGTGGATGAGCGTGGATCCAATGTTCGAGAAGTAAGGAGGTTTTTTCTTCAAGCAGGCTTAAATAGAGCAAAAGAATACAAACATCTGTCGAAAAAAGAACAAGTCACAATGTTAGTATATGAGGGGCAGTATACTCAAGATGAATTAGATTTCTATAAAAATGAGGCGGGAAAAAATAAAATAAATTTCTTATGTGTTAATGATGACGCTGATATTGTAGATTATGTCAATAAAAAATCCACATTTTCATTATCCTATGAAAAAAGAATGACAGACTTAATTACCGATTTCACTTATTACGGGCATGGGCATCCTGATGATATGGCAATCGGTTATAGAACTTTATTTGATGGTTTAGAAAGATTAGACGGCAGTGAATTTAAAAAAGAGAGTTTTTCTAAAAACGCGAACTTTGACTTAGTTTCATGTCGTTCTGGTTTAGGTATACTTGTTGAGAATATCTCACAACTTACAAAAGGAAATATACATGTATATAATGTTAGAGTTCAATGGGGACAGTCTAGTATGGGAACCAATCCTAAGTATGGTATTAATTATTATTGCGCTTTTAATCGACACCCAGACGATAGATCCAAGATTGTTCCTATTGGAAGCAGAGAAATAACAATTAGAGGTAAAAGAAAATGAAAAAAACTAATTTTTTAATAGCAGTATTACTAGCTATGTTGATGGTATTTCACTTTTTTAGATACCATAATACAGTTGTAGTATATTCATGCCCAGTTGATTGTGAAATAGGAGATACTAAAGGCCATATTGTAGAAATAAAAGTTCTAAATCAAATACTGATACCATTTTTTTATGACAAAAAACAATTGATAAAAAACAAACGACTAATGAAAATATCGTCTGTTCGAGAATTTTTGAACATAGATGCTAAATCAGGGCCAGGCTCTTGGAAGATGGAATATTGCATAGTTTCATATGGTCATTTTGGAATAATTGACAATATATACATAATAGGAGATGATGGGTACTATTTCTATTCAGTAGGACAAATTAGTTGTACATGTAGCATGAAACTTCAATTCAATCAATTAATAGAAGATTTGTGAAGAAATCTAATATGTCAATCTCAATTATAACCCGTAATATTTGTATCAACAAACTGAATTATAGAAATTTGTGACCTTTAGAGGCAAGTCTGCATCTGTTTCAGAATCAAGTTTCTTTTATTATCATCCACTTAGGCTGCTCTGCGATGTTCACGGATATGAAAGCTGATGTCAGTAACAGACAATACTGGTAAAGAATGGTCATTGCTAATTATGGATGGGGAAAATATTTTGTCTTCTTCGCATGAACCTTCTTGTGAACGTGCCGGTTATGAAATATTGAAGAATAAAACAGGAGAATGTGTTCTATTTGAACATTATCATTGTCATCCGAATAATAATCCATTCCCTTCAGGAACAGCTGACGGAAATGGAGACATTCCATTTATGAAACTCCTAAAAAAATGGGGAATTGCTTCTGACGTTACATTATTTTCGATATATCTTCCAAAAGAAAAACGTTATAGAGAATACTATGAAAATTCAGCGTATGAAATGCCAGAATTGGAAATTGTTGCACCTAGAATATATAAGTAGTATGGTTAAGTTTTATATAATAATATTGCTCATTATACAACCAAAATTTATTCTTGCACAAGATGAGGTTTTGCAAGGTGAGGATGATTATATATATGATTTTGATACTGTAGTGCCGATATTTTCAGTAAATGATGATATGTTAGAGATAGCATTAGATTCTATGTGTTCTTATTTTGGAGACAAAGAATCGATTCCAAAACAATGGGACTTGGTGCTATCATATATAGATTCTGAAAAAATTAACTTTTACTTTTCAGTACCCTTTTTCCTCTCAATTCATAAGGTTGGATATGGCGTTTTAATGTATAAGGATTTTTTATTTGTTATAAGAGGTATTAAATATTCTGGTCTTGTTGAAACAATGGATAAGGTGAATGTGTGCATGTGTACTTCGTACCCATGTTTCACATGGGATCCACCTTCTGCTCTGTTTGTCCGTGAGAATGATACGCTTTATAAGGTTTATATTACAAAATAGTTTTGGATTTTTTTCTGCTTTATTTTATGCAGAATCTATACTGTTGCTTTTTTCTTTTCTGTCCTTGCGAGTAGTGCGTAAGAGCGAGAAAAATGAAAAGGAATATAAATCAGTTGTTGTTGCAAACGTTAAGATTACAGCATGATAGATGGTTTATATGATAATACGAGGAATTACAAAGGGCGGAACGCCCTTGCCCCGCCACCTTCGAGCGAGCCGTAAGGCGAGCGAGAAAAGAAAATGAAACATAGCAAAGATGATTTCAAAAAGATAATTATCTTTGCAAACAACAAAAGCGATCTTTATAAATTCTGAATATCCCAGAAACTGAGTTCAGGAAACGAGGAATTGCAAAGGGCGGAACGCCCTTGCCCACACCACTTCCGCGAGTGCGTAAGCACGAGCGGAGTCATCATCTCATTTTCTTCTATCATCCAGACCATCTTGGTTCTACTTCCTATGTGACTGACGCAGATGGAAACATCGCCCAGCATGTGGAGTATATCCCTTATGGCGAAGTATTTGTAGAGGAGAGAAATAATTCATTCTCAACAAGCTACTTGTTCAACGCCAAAGAACTCGACAACGAGACTGGCTTGTACTACTATGGCGCAAGATATCTGGATCTGACGGGAGCGATGTGGCTTTCTGTCGACCCTCTATTCGAGAAATATGCTGGAATGAGCCCGTACAATTATTGTGCGGGGAACCCGGTGAAGTTGGTGGATCCAGATGGTAGAGAAAATGCAATATATGTCATTGATCTTCAAGACAAAAACCGAGAGGACAAAATCGATATCCACAAAACTATTAATATGGCGAACCTTTATTTTGAGAACCTTGGATTAAACACAAGACTTTACGAAGTAAGTTCTGAAGATTTCAACCCTTCAATGATGAACAAAACTGATTCTTATATTGTGGTAGGTAGTTATGACGAAAAGCAAAAATACCAAGGAAGAAATCCAATGAAAAAAGCATTGGATTTCCTCAAAAAACACATGGATACGAATGAGTTAAATTATTCTTTTAAGGATTGGTATGGAGGTGGTTTAAATTCCGAAAGAACATCAATGATTGGAGGTAAACAGACGAGTGAAATGGCAATCGATGGTAGTGGAGCTTACCAGTATGCAAAAAAAGATTTGAAAGTAGAACCTGAAAGCTATGCGGCATTTATAATTCTACATGGTGCTGGACATAATGCTGGCTACAGTCATGTTTTAAGTACTAATATACCCAACCGACCTTTAGGAACGTATGGTATAAACAAATCAAAATCTTGCTTTTAATATGTGGCGTATCTACTATTTGTCAATTTTAATATTGTCAATGTGTACATGTTATGCATCTGATTTATCCGCATGTGGTAAAGATTTATTTTCGGAAACATTTGTGCAGACAAATCTCTATTGGATCGAAGTCAGTGGCTATAGAGTGTCCTTTCTATTGCCTTCAGATTTTTTGGAACATAAATCAAGATTTATAAATAGTAATACATATCAGAGCGATATGTATATAGATGCTTCCAACATCTTTAGGAAAAAAGATGATGAATCGTATTTTGCTGTTTCTCTATTCGATTATGGCAAATCCTGTAACATGGATTCTCTTATGAACGAGACAATAAGTAACCTAATGCCTTTGTTCGGTGATAAATGCCAATCTTTCTGGTATAATTGTGGATACCTAAATGGAGATCCTTATGTTATGGTATCAGATGTAGCTTCTGCATCATACACTGAGGGGAATAATATGATTAAGACATCTTGCTCTTTTAAAATTTTCCTTAAACAAGGGGTTTGTTTTCTTTTTTTGTATGATTCAATTTGTTCACGATACAACTTTCAGTACGAGAAAATACTAGACATTTTCAAATCAATAAAGATAGAGAAAGTCAAACAATAATCTTAGAAACTTATTACTGGTCTTAAGATAGGAAGAGTTCAAATACGCAATTATTTCTCAGGTTAGAGAGAACAATGACGAATTTGAACAATATACGTCAAAATAGTAATATGTGAATTACAACCTAAAGATTTGCCAGCCCCATGTGGCTGACAACGGCGAAGCCGTGCCAAGCCGTAGGCTCTTAACGCGAAGTACATCCTACATCCCTTATGGCGAAGTCTTCGTGGAGGAGTCCTCAGCAGGTTGGCAGTCACCCTACTATTTCAATTCTAAAGAACTTGATGAGGAGACAGGGCTGTATTATTATGGGGCGAGGTATTTGAATCCGACAGAGGCAAGGTGGTTGAGTGTGGATAATAAATTCGAAAAGTTTCCAGGCTTGTCTCCTTATCATTATTGCCACAGCAATCCCGTCAAGTTGGTGGATCCTGATGGCAATGAGGACTATTTTAGTGAGGAGGGTAAATATCTCGGTTGGGCTGGTGAAAAAGAAGGATATAAATTAGTTGATGAAAAGAGCTGGAGGCTTGCAAAGAAAGCCGCAAACAAAAAATTTGGGAAACAACATGAAACAGCCATTAATTTATATATGGAGCAGAAGCTTTCCAATTTAGCTAGAGACATCCAAATTAATGACAAGGAAAAATTCACTAAATGGGGAGAAGAATATTCAACTACTGCAGAATACATAAAATACATATCAGACCAAGATGGCGTTGAATATGGCATTGATGTGGTTTTAAATGCGGAAAAACCTTCGTTTGAATATGCGTTTAAAGAACAGAAAGGAACTCCTGACCAAACCCGTATTTTAAAAAAACATAGGAATGGAGTTACCATAGGCAATATACATGCACATCCGACGAAAAACTTAAGAAATGATTCGTGGAACAATTTAATTGGCGATTCTGACGATGATAAAGCAGCTTCGAGAGCTATAGGAATTGTAATAAATATTGAATCTGGATCTGCGGAAAATCGTTACACCTATTATTTATATGGGGGAAACGCCCAAACGTATAATGGAGGAAGTGATGCCAAGTCGATAATCAATTTCATGTTAGAAAAACTTACTGAGAGATGAGGTTGCCAATTCTTCTTTTTCTTCTATTTCTATTCATTTCTATTTATTCTCAAGAAAATAGTGTGAAATATGAAATATATGTCAAATGTTGTATGGGAGATATAAGAGCTAACGACCATAACGTGTCGTTTAATGTTTATAAAGGCAGTATCTATATGGGATACTTTGATAAGACTCCTATCGTTTTCCCCGATACAGGTTGGTACAGCTTTTACACAGACGACCCCATTGAGCAAGACTCATTTATTCGTTATTTTGGCTGTTATGAAATTTATCGTGATACCTTTTTGACGGATATTGATATATATGAGACAATGATATGGGACAAAAAAAAGAAAAAATATAAAACTGGAGTATGGATGTGTGATGGTTGTATTATGGATGGACAACTAATTGGATATTATTATCGTCCCAAGAGATTAAGATGGGAAGGAAAGTATAAAGAAGGAACAGAAATATGGTATAAGGAATATGATGAAAATGGCAATTTAATTCTCTACAGAAAAAGATCATTCGCAGGGAAAGAAAAGGTGGTTTATGATAAGCGATGGGAATATTGGAGAAAGAAAGACAAAGAGAAATTAAATTCTCAAGGTGCTGAATATACTCCATAATCTCAAGTTTTTCATTTTTTCGTTTACCATCAAATAGATACTAAAATTCATGCTTGGAAGTATTTTAGAGGTTATTCAGGTATGAATAATTTTGGAACATACGATGATTATACGTTTGGATCTATCGGAAAGTATTTACTTCCATATTTTTTTGAAATAAAATGAGGGGCATATTGTTAATCTTTATTGTGTTTTATTATATCGTTTCGTGTTCATCATCCATTTCAAAAATAGTCTGTTCCAATGAGGATCTGGTAACAGAAGTTCCAGAGGAGGCACCTAATCCTGATGTTTTTATAGGCAAATATCATGATTCAGAAGATGATTGTGCATATTATCAGTCGGTTAAGTATAATCCAATATTAGAAAACTTATGCACAAACGATTACCAACTGCATGTTTTTTTCACCATCCATATAGATACTATAATCAACGACACTATAGTACCCGAAAGAATTGTTGTGGATGCAATTAGAGATCACGATGGCTCTGAAGTAGAAAGCAGAAGTTGTGAAGAGTATTTTTTATCTCAGCTATATAAAAAAACATATATATATAATTGTAAGTCAAAGAGAGTTCGCTTAAAATGTCGTACTATGGTAAAGGAGGGTTAACGCCAATGAAAAATACATTTGATGGTTAATCTCCCTTCTTATTAGGCAATGCCAATTACAAGAAAGCAACAGAGGTTGCACCCTACAGTTTATTACGCATCACAAAATGAAGAAGTTTTTTTTACTATTGGCAGTGACCTTACAAACATGTATCGTTTACCCGCAAAAAAGCGTAGTGCGATTGGACGATGACTGTATGCTGGATAATTCCATTTTGCTTACCGAAATTATTCAGGAATTAGACTCATCTTTCATCCGTACAATGTTTGAAGAAAACTGCAAAATGATCCTTACGGCAGAAGTAGATACAAACGGCATGATAATCAAAATAGATGAGAAAAGCTCACTAATGCATTCAAACGTGATCTTCCCCTATGATTTTATACAAAGCATAGAGGATTATGCAAAATCAAAAAGCATAAGGTTTTCTGTTTGTTATCAATATGAGCCAGGGATGACATTGGACAAAATCAAGGCTAAATTTCCGCATAAGATTAGACTTGGTATTCCTAGTATGATTACTGGCAAGTATTACAAATACTTGAAAGATAAAAACATATATTCTCACGAGTATTAACTCTAATCGTCGTATGGATTAAAAGGGTTTATCCTAATTAATGATAGGAAAGTCCAATATAGTAATTGCATTCCCTTTTGCCAGCCCCCATGTGGCTGACAACGGCGAAGCCGTGCCAAGCCGTAGGCTCTTAACGCGAAGTACATCCTACATCCCCTACGGAGAGGTCTTCGTGGAGGAGTCCTCAGCAGGATGGCAGTCACCCTACTATTTCAATTCTAAAGAACTCGATGAGGAGACTGGGCTATATTATTATGGGGCAAGGTATTTGAACCCGACTGAGGCAAGATGGATGAGTGTGGATCCGATGTGGGAGAAGTATGCGGGAATGAGCCCGTATAATTATTGTGCGGGGAATCCGGTGAAGTTTGTGGATGTGGATGGAAATAGAATTGTCGTTTATTCAAGAGACGATAATAATGAAGCCATTCAGTACCATTTTGAAACTGGAAATGACGGGAAAGGAGCCTTTTATGATAAGGATGGCAATGTATATAATAAGAATGAGGATTTTATTCTAAAACTTTCAGACGCATTGAATACTCTCAATGAAGGAGAAACAGGAAAGTCATTAGTACGAGATTTAGAAGGTAGAATAGAAGATGTTACTATTTTAAGATCAAGACATAATTTAGCAAGTAAAACGGTTGTTCTTTGGAATCCTGAGTCTAGAACTCTTCTTGAATGTAAAGATATTTCAGGAAATGATGAAAGACCTTCTTATATAGGATTAGCACATGAGATGGCACATGTGCAAGATTATTTAAAAGGAACTTTGGATGGTAGTAAATGGTATTGTAATGCAAATGGTAAAACAATACCTATATCCGAACAATATGCAACATTTATAGAGAATAAAATTCGAGACGAACATAAAATTCCATTGCGTCCTTTTTATAATGAAAAAGATGATCCTGAGTCGAGTTTGATTAAATTTAATGATAATGGTTCTATTTCATCAAGATTTTATAATCATACGTTTAAGCAAACAAAAGAGTATGGGAAAGTTAGATTTTATTAAAAAGACGGTTATTTGTTTGGTGTCGCTTTTTATATCATTAGATTCATCCGCATGTGAAAAAAATATTTTATTTAGAGTTCAAAAAAAAATAGAAAGAACTTTAACAAAAGATGTGAATAAAATTTACTGGGAAGACTCAGAATTGAAAATCTTAAGAGACTCGGAATGGTGGAAAAAATTTCATTGTTCTGAAAAAGATACACTTTATGTCCGTATAACTACAAACGACGAGTCGTTTAACTATATTGAAATATTTACGAAGGAAAAGTGCTTGTATTACATTGATGACAATAAAGATTTCTTTTTGATGGAAAACATGTCAGAATATGAAGAATTTAGAAGAGATTTGTACATGTTATGGGACAAGAACCTATTTAAACGTATTGAAACTACATATAATTGTAAAATAGAATGTGTATATGAGGTTGTGTTCCGTTTCCTATTTTTAGAAGATAAAACGACAGAAATGGATTATTGTAAATTGATAGGAGTGGATTCTCCTCTTCTTGAATATTGGTTTTTTAAATCAAAATATTTAGATAACCAAAATGAACTTGACATAGAAAACTTTTTGAATTATTTGAGATTTCCTAAATGAATTTTTCTTCGTTCTGGCTGCTGTTGCTTATAACTTCAAAAGAGCCATGAAGGTTCTTTTGCTCTTACTCAAAACAATACTTGGAACTGCTGAAATGTGTTTTGAAATTCGCTTTCCGGAAAATAAGTTAGCTTTTTAAGGGCTGACTAAATGGTAAAACAAAACCAATATTTAATAACCCTCAAAAAATCGCCCAAAAATATGAACGCAAATGGTTGGAAACACAACAAGACAATTAAGACGTTTTTCGTGGTTTTATTGTCAGTTATGAGTGACGGCGAAATTATATGCCAAAGTAAAACTGACGTAGAGGTTATAGAGCCTTGTAGTTCATTTTCTGGATTAACCCCCAAAGAGAAAGAAAAAGTAAAACATGACATAATTACAAAAGGAGGAAGGGATTCATATAGAGAATTAAGGATTAGGGGAAACCAAGACGAGTATTTATATTACTCGATTTTGATGGCTCAAAAATATAAGTTGCCATCTGCTTTTTTTGATGTATATGATGCCATAACGAAAATGTATGATAAACATCATATCTCAATGGATTTGCAAACTTGGAATTATGTTTACTCGTATTTGGAAATGGGAACTCAATTCAATTGTTGGGAGTGCTCTGCTGCCTTAGAACATTTATATTTAACAGGCAACGAATTCGTTTCAATTGATTCAACTAAAGCATTATACTATAAAGAGAAACGACACTCCATTTCAAATGGAATAAAAAAGAAGTCCTCTCTTGAAAAATAGTATGGCTACACTGTTAATTAGAATTATTTTGCCAATTACACCCATGTGACTGACAACGGCGAAGCCGTGCCAGGAGGCTGGCTCTTATCGCGAAGTACATCCTACATCCCTTACGGCGAGGTCTTCGTGGAGGAGTCCTCAGCAGGTTGGCAGTCTCCTTACTACTTCAACTCCAAGGAGCTTGATGAGGAGACGGGACTATATTATTATGGAGCAAGGTATTTGAATCCGACTGAGGCAAGGTGGTTGAGCGTCGATCCGATGTTTGAGAAGTATGTTGGTGAATCCCCATATAACTTTTGTGCTAATAATCCTTTAAGATATAAGGATGTAGATGGGCAAGCACACTATGTTACTGACGAAAATGGCATTACTTTCATGTATGAAAACAATCATTTTTTTTAGTATGACTATGAACAGAAAACTAATGTGCTTTTGGATGAATCACAATGGTCCCCTTTTTTATCAGATATAGCACAAAGTTTTATTGAAATGCAAAAAGTTCAAGCGGGCAAAGAATTGTTTGATTATTTTTCTGAAAATAAAAATAATCTTCACATTTTTAGTAGTACGGATTTCCCTGATGACTTTGGAAATGCTGGCATAGATAAAGCGGGAGTTAATATTTACATAAATACGAATGGAAATAGTTTAATCCCCACTACCCAAGGTTACGATTTGGAAAATTCTCCACTTTGGATTAATTTAGCCCATGAGATGGCTCATAGAAGAGACTATATTCAAAGAGGCAGAAGAGCTTGCAATGCAAATACTTTTTATGGCCTACCAGATACAGAAAGAGTTGCTTGTCATTGGGAAAATGTCATGAGAGGACAAAGCGGATTACCATTAAGGACATGTTATAATTCGATGGACAATCCTCTTCTTTTAGAAATTTTAGGAGAAGGAAGTATTCCCAACTGGAGTAATTTTTCAAGATTCTTTTCAATTGTAGAAAACGGTCTTTTTAAACCCTACAAATATTGACACCATGAGATATTTGATGCTGTTTCTTTTTCTTATGAAAATATTCGACACGCATTGTACCCCCTTCCTTCGAATGGGAAAGTCTGATATTACTGAACCAATTGAGATGTTTTCTCTTTTAGATAAGTTCAGAATACAAAATTTAGAAAGAAAGCAGATAACCATTAATTGGGATTCTAAGGAATGGCTTATAAAGCAATCAAACAAAGAAATATATCGAATAGAAGAAGACTCAATATTTATTGTGGAATTTTATTCAAGTACACAAATTGATAATAGTGATTTCCCTATTCGTGTTATATCAACAAAGGAAGATTCTTTCTTAATTATCAAGAATCATAAATCGTTTTTCGCACTAAAAGATGAAAGTATATTTTGGAAAGAGGTTAATAGATATTTAGCTGAAGATGATTTGACATTGTTTGATGAATTGCAAGATAAATATGGACATGACAGTTCTAATATTTTCATATTCTCTTTACTTCATATAGAAGGGAATTTAGTTATAAAAAAAGAATGGAAAATGGATATGTTCGATTTGCATAGAAGAATTAAAGAATACTTTTATCTTAAAGAAAAGCAAGGGAATCCTCACTTGTTTAATGGTTGTATTGATTACTATATAAAAAATGAGGCCTCTCACATGACACAGTAATAGTTGATAGTACACAATGCAGCGAATCTTGCTTTTGTTGCATATTTTATAGTTAAAATGATAATCTATTTTGCCAGCCCCCATGTGACTGACAACGGCGAAGCCGTGCCAGGAGGCAATTCAACTATGTCGTTTGGGTCTGGAGGCACTATATTTTGGGATGATAAATCAACGAATGGAGGATTGGACATAAATGGTATAATTTCGCGTCCCTCGTATATAGGGTTAGAGCATGAATTGGTGCATGCAAGCGACTCTAATCAAGGACTCCTTTATTTGCCTAAAGATTATTTTAATGCACAAACAAAAGAATCCTATATTGCTTCTTTTAATGGGTTATTGAAATCAGAATGGCGAGCGGTTTACCGAGAAAACATCATAAGAGGTCAAGCTGGAATTCCTTTACGATCTTATTATGGTTATGATATAACAACAGGAACCCCTCAACCCATCGCTCCTAAATTATTAAACATTGACAATACACCATTAAACTATTGATGATAATGAGATATGTATTAATGCTTATATTATTTTTTATTAGCAATTATGCACATTCACAAACTACATACATTAAGACAAATTGTTATGAGGGTTATATATTTCCCAAAGAACATGCCATTTGGGGAATCCCTCCTGAAAATAATCGCTATACCCTCAATGCCTATGAAATTATTCAGGCGGAAAAAATATTGGCTGATAGCATAAATTCAAATCGTTTAGTGCAAAAGCAAGTTCAATGGAATGAATGTCCTATCAACAAGAAAACTCTTAAAAAATATATTCGACAATACATAGGTTACAAAAACGAAAGAGGAGAAATAGTGATATCCATTAATCTTTATAAGAACAAAAAAATAAGTAAAGAGATGTATATGGAGGATATTATATTCATATCGGACGGGGAATTCAATTATTGGAGTTTGCTTATTAATATATCAACAAAACAACTATCTGATATGAGGATAAATGGAGTTGGGTA
Organism: Paludibacteraceae bacterium; assembly: GCA_024401475.1. GTDB lineage: Bacteria > Bacteroidota > Bacteroidia > Bacteroidales > Paludibacteraceae > RGIG10190. The sequence goes on from JAKSKZ010000009.1 coordinate 15,038, forward strand.
ATAGAGTGTTCGTGTTCATATTGGATTTGTAGCGATTAATAACTTTTTAATTTCCATTTACAAAATTCTGCCAGCCCCCTGTGACTGACAACGGCGAAGCCGTGCCAAGCCGTAGGCTCTTAACGCGAAGTACATCCTACATCCCTTATGGCGAAGTCTTCGTGGAGGAGTCCTCAGCAGGTTGGCAGTCACCCTACTATTTCAATTCTAAAGAACTTGATGAGGAGACAGGGCTATATTATTATGGGGCAAGGTATTGGAATCTGACTGAGGCAAGATGGTTGAGTGTGGATCCGATGTGGGAGAAGTATGCGGGAATGAGCCCGTATAATTATTGTGCGGGTAATCCGGTGAAGTTGGTGGATGTGGATGGAAGGGATTGTTATATTTTTAATGAAGACTTAACTTTTAATAGTGTACAATCTAAGAACGGGCATCATTATGGGTATATTAAAGGAAAGGATATAACTTTTAATTTTGCAGATCCGGTGAACGATCCCGAACTGGTAAATACATCAAATTTTCAAGGTCTTATATTTCATAGTGACGAAGAAATTGATAATGCATTGTCGATTTCTGGAGCAAAAGACATTCATTTATCTTCTTATAAGTATGCTTTAGATGAGTCAAATGCAAATAATATTAACGGTGAAGGAAAATTAGATTTCGTTATCACGGCTGATATGGGTCTTGGTTATGAAGGTATTCCTGCAGATTATCTATATCTGACATATTCTGAAAATGTTGGTTATCTAGCTCATAACAATTATAATTTTGGCAACTTTCTATGGGGTGCTGCCATGAATTGCCTTGATATTCCATTAGATGAAGCTGTTATAGCCGCACATGGAAATAATTATTATAACGATCCAGTGTCAAAAGGAAAACTTGATTCTCCAGATGATCAAAGGTCAATAAGGGCTGGATATAAATGGGTTAGCGATCATAGTTTTGGAAGTTCTTTACGCAACATTGTTGATGATAATCGTTTTATTACTGGAACTAAAATATCAGAAATCTTATGGGGAAAATAAAATTTGACATAAGCAATGTTTTGTTTTTTTATAATTGTTGTTTTGTCGTCTTGTGATTGCAAGACTAATATTGTAAAACAAAACCAATTAATCTCATATCAAGAGTTTTACAAGTATCTTGATGGAAAAGAAAAATGGCTAATTGACACACTATTTTTGAATGTTAGACATGTATGTTTAAGATACCCTCATACTTGTGTGTTTAGTTTTGAAAATAATACTTCAACACATATAAATTATTTAGTGTCAAAAAAAAACGATGGTATATACGTAAATAATTGTAAGTTAGATTCTATAGATCCTAATTATCATCTGTTTGCTAACGTTTCCGAAATCATTTGTTTATGCGAGAAATATCATGTAAGGCAGATAAATATTTGTCATAATCCTAGGGAACTAAATATACAAATAGAGCAGACGAACGATTCGATTGTTTATATGAAATGTTCTGAAGAGAATAATTTTAGGAGTGCCCTTGATACTTCAAATACTGAACTACGTTGGGATGTTCATGTGCTAAAACCATAGTCTTCGTCCATCTGCTATATTTGAACATAGGAAATCGAAAAACTTTAGAATGCTTAAAGATGACAAAATGAATGGATTTGACATTAGCCAACCATTGCCTGGTTCAATAACCGTATCCACGGTATGAATTTTTGCTATCTTTGCACCGTCGATTCAAAAGAAACGACAAGCGATCTTTAATAGAAAACACACTGACTGGAGTATTCCTACAAAGATGCGAACCAGTTCCCCCTTCAGGGGCTAGGGGGCTTGACAGATGCCGATGGCAACATCGCCCAGCACATCGAATACATTCCATATGGAGAGGTATTTGTAGAAGAGCGTAATTCCCAATTCTCAACTAATTTCTTGTTCAATGCCAAAGAACTAGATAACGAGACTGGTCTTTACTACTATGGAGCTCGCTATCTTGATCCTATGGGAGCGATGTGGCTGAGTGTGGATCCGATGTGGGAGAAGTATGCTGGAATGAGTCCGTATAATTATTGTGCGGGAAATCCGGTGAAATTGGTGGATGTGGATGGAAGGGATTATGTGTATTTTAAGGAAGATGGAACAGAAATAGGACGTATTACAAATGATAATGAGGAAATGTGGTATGCTATAAGAACTACTCAATCGACCGAAGAAATGTATAAAGAATCGTCTCCAACTCAGAAAGGAAATACTAATCCTATATCTAAAAAGGATGCTCTCAGAGCTTTAATAACCGTAAAAATGGCTTGTGATGGTATAACTTCTCAAGATGACATACCAATGCATTTATTTACTAGGATTCCTAATCAAGAAACTGCTGATGCTAGTTTTGAGTTTATCCGTGATGATGGAACCGCTGGTACAAGCGATAATAATAACAGAGAGTACTCATTTAACGTTCTAATGGATTACGATGATAGAAATGAGTATCTTGGGTTAAAGGCTTCTGGAGCTGCTGGACCAGTCATGGATCCTAGTGAAAACGCAGTCCTTCCTGCAGGAGGTCATAGAGAAAACCACACTCATTCAAGTGGTGTGAAAACTGTTGGTAGCAGAATTTTTTCCTGGCAACAACCACCATCAAAAGGAGACATTGAAAATTGTGGTACAGGTTTTACTGGAAATGTTTGGGGAATGCGTTCAAAAACATTATACATATATGATAAAAAAGGTGTTAAAGCTACAATTCCTTTTAGTATTTATGGCAGGTAAAATGAAATATTTATTCGTGGTAATTTCGCTACTGATCTTTCCGAAAACATTTTCTGCGGAGGATATTTATGAAGATGCAATAACTCATTTGATCGAAGACGTTATTGAATATCAGGAATCATCATTTTCAGAAGCTAATAGAGATTCTATTTATCATTTTTCTCTTTTCTTTGAATCTAATGAGATATTTGAAGAAAATGATATTCCTTCTACTATATGTGGATATCAAATTGTCAAGATGAGAATGGATGAGTTTAAAACTTATTTGGACACATGTAGTAAGAGAAGAGGTGTGATATTTTCTATAGAGAGAATGAATTATTGCAAAACATGCGATGCGAAATTTTCAGTTTCAATAGTTGCATGTCATATGGATTATAGAAACATTAAACTACTTCTTCATGAGGCCAGATATGATTATAATTTCAAAAAGAATACAATGAAGTATAGATATTGTGTATCAGGTGGAACTTCTCAATCATGGGAAGATGTATATTTAAGAAGAAAAGGGCTGCAAAGATAATTTGCTTTGTGAAAACCAAAAGTTGTCTACAAAATACTAGTTCCCCAGATGGTAGAGTTTAGAGAATGAAAGTTACAAAAGTGCTAAACCATTACCACCTTCCGCGAGTGCGTAAGCACGAGCGGATCATCCATCATCATATCAACACTTACGACGATTGGTACAGGTTGATTAAAGCAACTGGAAAATTTGTTGGAAGTGATAATAAATCAGCTGATTATCAGCTTGCTGATGGGTTACGACAACCTCTACAACATCACATCGAAGAAACTGACGATGAGCCAGACAAACCTACAGTTCGACGGCACATTGTCGGCATGATGGTGTTAATTTTGGAAGATATATGGGGAAACAAAAGCCTATTGATTTTAAATTCGCCGATCCTGTTAATGACCCGAAAGCACTTGAAGGCTATATAGACGAAAATGGCGTTAAATACAAAATAGACAGAATTAAATTTATGTCATCAGAATCAATTGACAATGCTTTATGGAACTCAGGTGTGTATAATAAAGAAAATCAGGAGGATCGCTGGAATTTTGCTATATCAGAGTCAGATGCGTCTGCGGGTTCAGGTAAAATGGATTATGTTTGTACCGCAAATTTTGAGAGAGGAAGATATCAAAAAGTACTCAATGAAATAGGAAACGTTTCTGAAATAGCGTCTAATGAACTATATATAACAAACACAAAATCTGGTTACTATGCACACAATGATCATAATTTTGGAAATTTTTTATGGGGCGCAGGTATGAATGCTTTGGGTTTTAGAGAATATACTGCAAGATTAGGTGCTCATATATTTGCTTTAAAGAAGGAAGGAGAACTTGATTCGAGTGATGATCAATTATCAATAAAATTGGGATTTGAATGGCGAAAATAATTAATTTAATCATATTTCTTAGTACAATGACACTATATGTGTGTTGCAATGGTTTGAGTTTGAATCCTCATAATGTATGTAATATAGATATTAATTTTATATCAGAGTTAAGACGCAGTTATGGTATTAACCATATAAGAACAAGACTTGATTATTATGAGGTTTTCTATGAAAATAATAAAAAGCTTTATATCTCTTTAAATAAAAATAATTTTTATTTTGAAAATTACATGTCTACAATGGATTCATTAGAAATTCAGTCGATAGTCAATGTTCTTGATATTTGTAATGAGTTCGAAGTGAAGAATCTGTCAATAGATAAAAATTATTATTTTTCTATGAATGAGGGCGGAACCTATATTTATCAAGTAGATATAAATGAACCAATTGCTCTTGAACCATCAGAAAAGGGAAAAATTGTTAATATAAAGGACAAGTGGTTTTATTATAAACCGTGAAAATACAACTATTGCAACTTCGCACGATTTGAAGTGCCTTTATGCCCGATACTATAATCACACATTTAAACAAAGAAAAGATTATGGACGTGTTACATTTTATTAAGAATACGATTGTTTGTTTTATTTTGCTTTTTATACCACTTGATTCGTTGGCATGCAAAAAAAAGACTCTTCATAAAGTTCAAAAAAAAATAGAAAAGACCTTAATTAAGGAAGATGTAAAGAAATTTTATTGGGAAGATTCGGAGTTGAAGATTCTAATGGAATCTGAATGGTGGAAAAAGTTTCCATGTTCAAAAAATGATACCATTATTGTTTTTCTAAGCACATGTGAGGGGGTCAATAGTGTTGAAATATTTAACAAGTCCAATAGTTTGTGCTATAATGATGCAAATAAAAGTTTTTTCTTAAAGGAAAGCTTGTCTGATTATGAAAAATTTAGAATACATCTATTTTTATCATGGGACAAGAATTTATTTAAGCGTATTGAATCCCAAATAAATTGTAAATTGGAATGTGATTATGAAGTTTTTTTTCGTTTTGACCTATCAGAAAGGAAAATTAAAATGGATTTCTGTGGTTTTGTAGACGTAGATTCTCCAATTATGGAAGAGTGGTTTACGAAGTCTAAAACTTTACAATCAAAAGATGGACTTGATATTGAAAATTATTTGGATTATCTAAAAAAAGAAGGAGAATTGTTTTAGCTTGACTTTTTAGATTTGAGGATTTCCAAGGGCGGAACGCCCACATCGAATACATTCCTTACGGAGAAGTATTTGTGGAGGAGCGTAATTCCCAATTCTCTACCAATTTCTTATTCAACGCCAAAGAACTTGACAACGAGACAGGTCTGTACTACTACGGAGCAAGATATCTTGATCCTACGGGAGCAATGTGGCTGAGTGTGGATCCGATGTGGGAGAAGTATGCTGGAATGACTCCGTACAATTATTGTATGGGAAATCCGGTGGTGATGATTGATATAGGTGTGCGTATGAGACCTCCCATATTCTATATAGAAAGAATTTCATTATATTTGCAATATTGGTTAAAATGATATGTTCGTGGCTGAAAATAAAGAGACTTCAACTGTTGATGTAAAGTCATTGGTTGCTGATTTATGCAATATAATTGAAAAAGCGAAAAACAATGTCGCATCAAAGGCTAATTATGAGCTCACGATGATGTATTGGCATATAGGCGAAAGAATAAATCGTGACGTGCTTGGAAATCAACGTGCTGAGTATGGCAAGCAAATTGTGTCGACGGTATCGACACAATTGCAGTTCTATTTTGGCACAAAAGGATTTGAATCAAGAAACATACGCCGTATGATGCAGTTTGCATCCAAATATCCCAACGAACAGATAGTGTCGACGATATCGACACAATTGAGTTGGTCTCATGTCATAGAAATATTGCCATTGAAGGATTCTCTGCAAAGTGAATTTTATTTGACTATGGCATCTCATGAAAGATGGAGTGTACATCAGCTTCGTAAGGAGATAGATAATATGCTTTATGAGCGTACAGCAATTGCCACAAAACCGGAAGAAATTATCAAGAAAGAGTTGACGGAATTGCGTTCCAATAACGTCATGACTCCTGATATGGTATTCAAAAGCCCATATTTTCTTGATTTTACGGGACTCAAGGGGATGTATAGTGAGAAAAGTCTTGAAGACAGCCTTGTTGCCAATTTAGAACAATTTATTCTTGAATTAGGAAATGGATTCTCATTTGTCGAACGTCAGAAGAGAATGATTATCGACGGGGAGGATTTCTATTTGGATTTGCTTTTTTATCATCGCAAACTTCATCGACTTGTCGCAATTGATCTCAAACTTGGTAGATTCAAAGCACAATATAAAGGGCAAATGGAGCTGTATCTTCGTTGGTTGGAAGCAAATGAAATGGAACCAGGAGAAGAATCTCCTCTTGGATTGTTGCTGTGCACAGAAGGCAGTGAAGAGCAGATTGAACTATTACAACTTGATAAAGCAGGCATAAAAGTTGCACAATACATGACAGAACTCCCGCCTCGAAATGTCTTGATAAATCAAATTCAAAAATCGTTGGAAGTGGCTAAAGAGAGGTTTGAAAATGTCAAATCAGAAAATTTATGATCAGATGCTGACAATCAAGAGAAGATTTGACGAATTTGGTTTTGAGTACATCGATTCAGAAAAGGACGTGGAAGTTAAATCCTTACCCAGTTTCCCCTTCAGGGACTATGAGGCGAACTCATGATCAATGTAAAAATGATGGAGTTGGTGTTATAAGAAAAAAGAAATGAGAACGACAATTATTATCTTTCTTTTGACGAGTTTCCTCTGCTCTTTTTCTCAGGAAAAAGTGTTTGTGAAAGGGTTTTATGAAATCCGTTATGATATAAAAGATTATGAATCTTGTATTTCGGATACGGTTGAATTTGTTCGTTCATCACTTCGTGAGTCATTTAGAAATAAAAAAATATGGATTCCGTGGAGAAAAGTAAAAATTCGAAAGTATTCTGTTTGTGATTTAAAAGAATGTGGCGAAAGAATTATTCTCGGGGAAACAAATGATTTTTCATTAATAAGTAATGAATCTTGGGATTGCATGGATTATTCATTCATTATTGAATGTTTTTCAAGTGAATGTCAGTCAATGATGGACAGTTTGTCTGGTGAATCACTTGAAAACAAAAAGAAAACAATGAAAATGATTTCGCCACTTTTTGTGAAAACTCCATTTTTGTATAAATATTCATATAGAGCATACTATATAGAGGGGGAAGCTTTGAAGTTTACATTTAATAATGTGCTTGAATTCAAAAAGAATTATATTTATCATCACTGTATATCAAATTTATGTGAAGATAGAGATAGCGTAGACGTATATTTTTTATACAACATTAAAATTATAGACGCTGTTGCAATCCCAGATAAGTATATTTGGAAAAGAAATTATGACAATTGAAGATGTATGATGTTTCTGGTAAAGGAAACGTAACTAATGGTAGAGAGGTGTCTCGTTTGATGAAAATGGTCGTTACTTCGTCGCCCCTGTCAAATCTACGACCAAGAGATTTGAGGAAGATTCGGAGATCACAACCAATATCGTTGAGAACACATATGGCAATTTCGGTAATCTGACTCAATACAAATATACAGACGGAATCACGAACAAAAGCTACACTACAACCATCGAGTATCAGGGATATGATATTCGCTGATATTCTCGATAAAACATCTACAATTTATGGATCTGATGTTAGAGTTTACTATTCAGGAGGAAAAATGAGTGATCAGCAATTGTTGAAACACAATAATGGAAACCTTGTTAAACAAAATGGAAAACGATGATTAAACGGTTGTTTTTTTTTGTCATCATATTTTGTATGGCAATCACTTGTTTGGTATATAATATTAAATTTTGTGTGTTGTACTGCAACGAAAACGGAATGATTAGAAATAATGAAAATAATATTATTTCGGAAGGTGTTTTTAATGGTATATATATATACTTAGATAAGGATGACTATGTAGACCTTAAAAATAGAAGAACCATGTTTCATAGAGTTTTGTATACAAATGATTCGTTGATTGTAAATGAATTCATCAAATATTCTAAATTTAGCCCATTAGGAGGTGATATTTGTACATGTACTAGTTTCATCTATTTTACTAGGAATGATACGATACAGGAAGAATTTGGATGTTGTATTTCTTCAAAAGGAATAGGTATTCAAAGCTCAAAATTAGGATATTTAGAAGATACTTCTGACACTACCTTAAAGTTGATAGAACGTTTTGAGGATAAGATAGGTATTGTATTTAAATATTGAATTTCATTATCATTTGTATTATCGTTATTCTTAGAAGCTGTTTAAATTTTAGTGGAAAATTTTGTTAAGGATCAAAAAGCAGAAGGCTAATTGAATCATTGCGACAGAAGACTCAGAGTAAAATTCGTAATCAATAGTTAGTCTTCTAAAATTTTCAAGCCAGGCAAACGAGCGTTCCACTATAATGTTTGTACCGCAAATTTTGAGAGAGGAAGATATCAAAAAGTACTCAATGAAATAGGAAACGTTTCTGAAATAGCGTCTAATGAACTATATATAACAAACACAAAATCTGGTTACTATGCACACAATGATCATAATTTTGGAAATTTTTTATGGGGCGCAGGTATGAATGCTTTGGGTTTTAGAGAATATACTGCAAGATTAGGTGCTCATATATTTGCTTTAAAGAAGGAAGGAGAACTTGATTCGAGTGATGATCAATTATCAATAAAATTGGGATTTGAATGGCGAAAATAATTAATTTAATCATATTTCTTAGTACAATGACACTATATGTGTGTTGCAATGGTTTGAGTTTGAATCCTCATAATGTATGTAATATAGATATTAATTTTATATCAGAGTTAAGACGCAGTTATGGTATTAACCATATAAGAACAAGACTTGATTATTATGAGGTTTTCTATGAAAATAATAAAAAGCTTTATATCTCTTTAAATAAAAATAATTTTTATTTTGAAAATTACATGTCTACAATGGATTCATTAGAAATTCAGTCGATAGTCAATGTTCTTGATATTTGTAATGAGTTCGAAGTGAAGAATCTGTCAATAGATAAAAATTATTATTTTTCTATGAATGAGGGCGGAACCTATATTTATCAAGTAGATATAAATGAACCAATTGCTCTTGAACCATCAGAAAAGGGAAAAATTGTTAATATAAAGGACAAGTGGTTTTATTATAAACCGTGAAAATACAACTATTGCAACTTCGCACGATTTGAAGTGCCTTTATGCCCGATACTATAATCACACATTTAAACAAAGAAAAGATTATGGACGTGTTACATTTTATTAAGAATACGATTGTTTGTTTTATTTTGCTTTTTATACCACTTGATTCGTTGGCATGCAAAAAAAAGACTCTTCATAAAGTTCAAAAAAAAATAGAAAAGACCTTAATTAAGGAAGATGTAAAGAAATTTTATTGGGAAGATTCGGAGTTGAAGATTCTAATGGAATCTGAATGGTGGAAAAAGTTTCCATGTTCAAAAAATGATACCATTATTGTTTTTCTAAGCACATGTGAGGGGGTCAATAGTGTTGAAATATTTAACAAGTCCAATAGTTTGTGCTATAATGATGCAAATAAAAGTTTTTTCTTAAAGGAAAGCTTGTCTGATTATGAAAAATTTAGAATACATCTATTTTTATCATGGGACAAGAATTTATTTAAGCGTATTGAATCCCAAATAAATTGTAAATTGGAATGTGATTATGAAGTTTTTTTTCGTTTTGACCTATCAGAAAGGAAAATTAAAATGGATTTCTGTGGTTTTGTAGACGTAGATTCTCCAATTATGGAAGAGTGGTTTACGAAGTCTAAAACTTTACAATCAAAAGATGGACTTGATATTGAAAATTATTTGGATTATCTAAAAAAAGAAGGAGAATTGTTTTAGCTTAACTTTTTAGATTTGAGGATTTCCAAGGGCGGAACGCCCTTGCCCTGCCCACTTCGAGCGAGCCGTAAGGCGAGCGAGAAAGTCAATGTTCCCGACGCAAAAGAATAACCCGACACCATAATGATTATAATACTGCCGCTTTTTCGAACCAGTTGCTAAGTTAAGAAAATAAAGTTTAATTTAGCAGTCATGAAAAGTAAAAGAAGAAGCTTCACGGCAGAATTTAAAGCCCAAGTTGCCATAGAGGCACTGAAGGGACAAGAGACACTGGCGCAGTTGTCAGAGCGTTTCAATGTATCGAGTGTGATGATTTCCAACTGGAAATCAGAGTTCCTAAACAACGCCTCAGCAGCCTTCTCAGAGAAAAAGAAGGACGACGCGAAAGATAGAGAGTTGGAGCAGTGCTACAATAAGATCGGCAGACTGGAGATGAAGCTGGATTTTGCAAAGCGGGCATCAAAAGCGTTGGGGATACCAATGCCCGCAGACGACTAATATCCCCAGACAGCGAGCTAAGTCTAAACGAGCAACTTGAACTGTTAGGCATAAGCAAGGGCTGCTATTACTACAAACCCGTCAAAATGGACTCCGAGACTCATGAGATAATGAAGTTCATCGACAAGGAGCACATGGAGTTCCTCGGGAAGGGAGTTGTGGGAATGAAGGACTCGGTCAATGCACATTTCCAGAAGGAGGATCCGACCTTCCGCATAGGAGAAAGAAGGGTGAGAAGGCTGATGCGCATGATGAACATCCACGCAAGCTATCCGTCTCCCCGCCTAAGCACCTTAGGTTCTGCGACGTATGTCTATCCATATCTCCTGAGGAAGATGAACATAGAGCGTCCTAACCAAGTATGGAGCACAGACATCAGCTACATTCCGATGGGGAAAGGGTTCCTTTATCTGTATGCCATTATTGACGTACACAGCCGTTATATCGTCTCATGGGGACTTTACAGCACGTTAGAGGCGAGCAATGCGATAGAGGTGCTGGAACGTGCCATTAGACGTCATGGCGCCCCTGAAATCCTCAATTCCGACCAGGGCAGTCAATATACCTGCAAGGAATGGGAAGAAGCATTGGAAAGGTATGGTATAAAGATCAGTATGGATGGTCGTGGACGATGCAAGTCTAAAGAAACAAAAGTTGCAAACAAAGGCACTTGGAATATTTTTTATAAAGGAGATCTAATGGACAGTTTTAATGGAGAAACAAAACCAATTTTTCGAAATCCACAAAAAGTGATTGAAAAGTATGAAAAAATCTGGCAAGAAAGACACAATAGTAAATATGAAGGTAAATAATACTTTAAAGTATGTGTTATTAGTACTAATACAAAGTATTAGTGTTTTAGTTATGTCAGGAAAAGATGTTACTGTTATTACGGAAACTATAACACCGAATTTCACAGAAGAGGAGAACATTCAATTTGAAAAAAGTATCATACTTCTTGGCGATATAGAATCATACAAGAAGTATTCTTTACATCATTACGGTCCCGAAATGTTACAATACTCCATAATAATGGCTTGCAAGTATAATTACCCAAGGGCTTATTTCGATGTTTACGACCATATAGTAGAAAATTTGTATGAATATAATAATGTAACTATTGACTCGATGACTTGGCATATAGCATTCCAATTTTTAAAAAAAGGAGCTGAATTAAAAGATCCAAGTGCATTACGTAAAATGATTTCTATATATAAAAATGGGAATCATTATATAACTCCGGATTCTACAATGGAAGCAGCATATAAAAAAGAGTTATACAAAATAAAAGAATGGTAAGAATAATATGAATATGATTCTACCATTTTTGATGTTGATAGCAACAATGGTTATAACTTTGCGATTAATTGATAGAAAGAAAATCTAAATGAAGCAAAAATATCAGGGACATGGAACCAATCATTATAATGATGCCGAAAAAAACAATATTTATGTTACAAGATGCTTTATCGCTATTTAGAATACTTGAATAAGCAGAATCCAAAACAATATAATAGAGAATACAATTCTATTATATCAAATTACAATAAGTACAAATTTAACCAATGGAAATTCGATGAACACAAATAAAACTAAAACAAGTCGTGTTGTCACATTTTTTTTTGTAGTTTGCTTATGTTTGTCATGTTCAGATCGGTACTCTTATAATGTGTATGTAAGTGACGTGTTTTCATGGTCAAATTCATCATTGTGCAACACTCAAGGATTTCTTCATTTTGAATTATTATATATTAACAAAGGATCTGACACCTTATATATAAAGGATCAATATGAAAATATTGATGGTTACTTGCCAAAAGAAAATCCTGTTCTTACATCAACCTTCTTATGTATCAAAGATGATACTCTCTATGGAAACAGAAGTTATGTTGGTGAACATATAGATTTAACCAATCATTCGAATTTGGAATTAAAGAAGATTTCTCCTTATCAAAGAATGCAGGTGAGATTTACTGTACCCCAGTCTGCAATACATAATCTTTATCTAAAGAAATATGATAAAGTTTATGATGAAACAGAGTTTCTTTTGTTTGTTGCGAATAATGCTGTATTAGAAACATGCATTATTCGGAATGGGAAGTTAGAGATCAAAAGACTGTCCGGTTTTGGAGATTATATGAGACTGGAAACAATTGATTCAGAGAAGAGTATTTATGATGATTATGAGGAATTGTAATTACCAATGGAAAAGATTTATGGAATTCTTTTCCTTATAGAAATTTCCATGATTCTCTCTTTTGCCAATGTCAGAGGTTTTAGAAGCATTAAATGAGAATAACGATGCTAAATCTTATAACATTTGTTGTAAACAAATTGGCTGAAAAATGAAAAAAATGGTTTTATTATTCCTCCTTTTGCCAATCATATCGATAGCCCAATCACAAGATGTTAGGTATGAACTCTATATCAAATGCTGTATGGGAAATGTGTCACCCAACAGGGCTTCTATTATGTATGGTATATACAAAGACGGGGAATATATAGGAACTACAGATGAGGAATATGTAATTTTACCTGATACCGGTATATACAAATTCATTAATGAGGACAAAAGCAACCTAGATACGTTTGTCCGTCATTTTGACAAATATGCGGTATATCGAGATACTTTTAATTTGTTTTCAATGGTTGCTCAAGGATCTGTTTGGAGTCCTACCAAAAAGAAATATGAGGAGCCCAAATGGTTTTGTGACTATTGTCTAATGAATGGTTACATAAAAAAACATAGGGGTAGTGGTACTATGGAATGGGAGGGATTGTACAAAAACGGTGTAAGACTATGGTATAAGACGTATGATGATGTTGGAAATCTGATATACTACACAAAACGTAATTTCTGGGGTAAAGAAAAAGTGATTTTGGATAAGAGACGAGAATACTGGGACAAGGAACGATCTAACTCAAAAAGTTCAGAACCAACTCAATAATTCCAAATTTTTCAGCTCCCGTTTACCATCAAATAGATACTAAAATTCATGCCTTTTGCCAGCCCCATGTGACTGACAACGGCGAAGCCGTGCCAAGGGTTAGACCCCTATCGCGAAGTACATCCTACATCCCTTACGGAGAGATCTTCGTGGAGGAGTCCTCAGCAGGCTGGCAGTCACCCTACTACTTCAATTCCAAGGAACTCGATGAGGAGACTGGGCTATATTATTATGGGGCAAGGTATTTGAATCCGACTGAGGCAAGGTGGTTGAGTGTGGATCCAATGTTCGAGAAGTATGTGGGGATGAGTCCTTATAATTATTGTGCGGGAAACCCGGTGAAGTTGATAGATCCGGATGGAAGAATAGTATTATTCCCGAATGGTATGAACATGACAGATCGCCAAACTGCAATCGGAATGATCTTTGCTTATTATCATGATAATCCCAATATGACAACAATAGTGACGCACGGAGACAAGTTTTCTATGCAATTCAATGGATTGAATATTATATACCCACGTGATGTCTATAATTATTTGATTGATAATAGTCCGGTATTCAATAATAAAGAAAGTGAAATCATAGAAGGCTCTGGAATCAGATCAATTGTGTTGTTTCATTCTTGTTCTACAGGAGCCGGAGAGTTAAATATTCAAACTGAATGTTCAGAAAGCGAGTATTTTAAGAATACGTTGATAGTAGCACCTACAGGCGATATATTAGGAAGTGGAAGTGATATATCCACTGGTTATAAATGTGAAATAGGAATATTTGTTAAAGGAAAGGAAAATGAAGCAGTAAATGAGGATCCTGGCAATTGGAGCCTAAAATTAAATGGAAAACAAATAGGTACAATTCCTGGAACTGAAACTCCAAGTTTTGAAAACATAGAAAAGGTTGTAAAAGAATATATTAATACAAATAAGGAAGTAGAATGATGAGAGTAAAGTTTCTTATTTTGGGTTTATGTTTTTTTGGAATAATAAATGCACAAGAAAAAAAATATAATGATTTTTTTTGTCGTATTATTAAGAATTGCAAAGTTGATGATTTAGATGTGGCTCGCTATAATAAGGATAGCGTTTTATATTTGAACACGTATGATATTGAGTATGTTGACTGTCAGTTCTTTTTATATATGCTTGAGTACGCTTATCGCTATAATGATCAAATGGCTTTTCTTTATCTTTCTAATTATTTGCAGGATTTCTACAAGCGTTATGATCTTATTCCTGGTAATTTGGCTTTAGATATGATACAGAAGTTTCGCAATGAATATAGATTAGAGGACGAAGTTTCAAAAGATAATATAGAAGCCGAATTAAAGCATAAATTTCATAAATTGAAAAGAGAGGAAAAACACAACTTAGATTTTTATCCTGTCATATGTGATGTGTTTTCAACTGATCATTTTGATCATTATAAAACCAGTTTGTTGTTTGAGTCTCTTTGTTATAACATAAAAAAAATATCTGGACCTGGAGACAAGGAAGCTCAATTATTCTTTTTGTCATTTATTCTTGCGGATCAAACGCTGAACCCATTGGCATATAAATATATGATTGAATCAATAAGTTTTTTTTATGTAGGAAGTGCTTTGAAAATGAATGATAATATCTTTGATTTTGTTAAGTTATGGACCGATCTAATACCAGATATGATATTGGGTAGTAGCAAAAGTGAATTTATAGATTCGTTAAGAGAATATATATATAAAGACAGATCTATTTGTAAATAATTTATATTTGTAAGCATCTAACATGGATGATTTTATATGTTATTTTCGGTTTTTTTATTAATTAGAAAAGATGTCTTCAACATTCTATGATATCGATGTCTATGTCTATATCGCAGTAGAAACTTGATATTTTGTGTCTTCATATAAGGAGAGATTTTAATGGATCAATAGTCCATTGTCAAACGACTTCGACGTTTGACAATTATAGACTGTAGGAAATGAGGAATTGCAAAGGGCAGAACGCCCTTGTTCCACCCACTTCCGCGAGTGCGTAAGCACGAGCGAATCCATCATCATCTCATTTTCTTCTATCATCCAGACCATCTGGGCTCAACATCTTACGTCACTGATGCCGACGGAAACATAGCCCAGCATGTGGAGTATATACCATACGGCGAAGTCTTCGTGGAGGAGAGAAACAATTCATTCTCAACGAACTACCTATTCAATGCCAAGGAACTTGACAACGAGACAGGTCTTTACTACTATGGAACTCGCTATCTTGATCCTACGGGAGCGATGTGGTTGAGTGTGGATCCGATGTGGGAGAAGTATGCTGGAATGAGCCCTTGTAATTATTGTGCGGGGAACCCGGTGAAATATGTGGATTTAGATGGTAGAGAAATAGAAGAAAATTCTTTGGAAGAATGGAATAAGTTTGAAGAAAAATTAACAAAAAAAATCTCTAATGTCTCTGATAAATTAAATAAGGCAATAGCGAAAAGAGATGTAAAAGTAGCAGAAGGGAAAAGTGTATCTAACAAGTTAAAATCAAAAATTGATAATTATCAGAACCGTTTTGACTTATTACAACTGAAACAATCTGATATGAGAGACTTAAAAGATGATAAAGATGTAGTATATTCTTTAAGAAATATAGAAGAACATAGAGGTTATATCAGTATTGAAAATGGTAATAAGTGTATTATTAATTATTTTAATTGTGATAATTTCTCTCACGAATCTACGCATGCGGTGCAATACCTACGTGGCGAATTAGGATTTTCTAAAATTAATGAAGTTGTCCCTTTTACATATGACATAAATGATGAAGTCCGTGCTTATATGATGGAATATGCATATAGTGGCATATGCAAAATAACTCAGGTAACTGAATCTTTTGTGAAGAATATTAATTATGAGGGTAATTATATTTATAGAGATTTGCCGAGGTATGATATTAGTAAGAACTCACCAGCTCTTTTCCTACATTTATTTTATCCACAAAATCCTGCATTTTATAAATCACCTAACAATCGGGCACTTACTATTGGTGATTATGTAAATGACATAACATTTCATCCGTAATGAAAAAATATTATTTATTTCTTTTGTTTAGTTTGTTTGTTTCATGTATGTCGCCAGTTTATGATGGGATTTATGAATCCAAACAAAAAGGAGAATTTCTTTTGTTTAATAATAATGAGTTTGTTTACATAAAACGTTGTGGTATGTTTCATACAATGGGCAGAGGAAAATATAATTTTGAAAAAAGGAATGTGTGTTTTGTGTGTGACTCTTTATCTAAAGGGAATAACAATTCTTTTCTGTTGACATTGCCGACAGAAAAAATATATAATGGTGATACGTTTGCCTTTAGTATAAAACAAATAAGAAAGTGGCAGAAGTGTGATTCGATTAGAGATGAGTTTATAAAACAACGAATTGATTCAATGAAGGGTGATATCTATTATGATGACAAATTTGATTGGTAATCCTCTTCAATGCCAAAGAGTCGGACAATGAGGCAGGTTTGTAATTACGGTACAAGATACTTTGATTCGACGGGTACGATGTGGCTGAGATGATTGTAACGGGCACATGGAATATTACATTTTGGTTTTGACCGATTTGAATGAGATAGGATCTGCCTACGAACACGGAGTACTCGGAGGAAGAATAGATGATGGCAAGTGGCTGGAAGTCACTACTTTCAAATCAAGTGGAAAGCATTGGCTTCCAACCAAGTCCAATCATCTGTAAACAATTTTGAACTCAACATTATGATTGTGTATGAAGCATTCTATTTAGTCAGCCCTTAAAAAGCTAACTTATTTTCCGGAAAGCGAATTTCAAAACACATTTCAGCAGTTCCAAGTATTGTTTTGAGTAAGAGCAAAAGAACCTTCATGGCTCTTTTGAAGTTATAAGCTGCAGCAGCCAGAATTACGTTTATAGCATCCCCCTGCAATCCCTTGTAGAAATTGCGTCCGAGTCTGTAGTCTGATTTAAGATGTCCTATCGTTGGCTCAATTCCAGCTCTCTTGCAGAACAAATCGTGTTTCTTCTTTTTCTGATACCTCGAGTCTTTTTTTTGTGGAACGCCAGGTATCAGTATCTCTGTGTCTGTTTCGGGTCAGATGATTTTCCTGATTGGTCGGTCCGCCAACCCGGAAAATCCTCTGACCCAAAATCCGCTGCCTTGGCGCAGTTTGCTTCCCGTTGATAAACAAAAAAAGGAACGAATTAATCGTTCCTTTTTTGCGGTGCGTACGGGACTCGAACCCGTGACCCCATGCGTGACAGGCATGTATTCTAACCAGCTGAACTAACGCACCAACTCTTTATGTCTGCAACCCCATTTTTTTGGTTTTGCGTTGCAAAGGTAGAGAGTTTTTTTTGAATCTGCAAGTGCGATAGCGCTTTTTTTGCCTTTTCTTTTTGTTTTCTTTTTATCTTCTTGATTGACTGATGATTGATTTAATCGTGTATGCGAGATTTTGGCTCTCGATAAGTCTTTCAAGTGTGATGTGCATCCTGTATCTCCAATAATTGTTCGGGTTGGCAGGATCGTTTATTCTTTCCGAGAATGTTTCTTTCCAACGGAGGTCTCCATCCATGGCCATCCAATCTTGAATTGGGAGGATGACGAACATGGAAGGACTATTCAAATGTCTTTCTATGATTTGTTGGCAAATCCAAGGTTCACAGAAGATAGGGGCCATTCCGTACTGGTTGAGCTCGTTGTTGAAGTAGCGTTGTGTTCGAGCTTTGTCTTCTTCCCACCAAGCTCTCATGGTGCTCATGTCGTGGGTGGAAGTAGTGCTGACGGATAGGTATGGGTTGTGTTCCAATCTTCCGAACTCTATGCCCATCTCTTTAGGCATACGTTGAATCTCAAGGCTAAGCATACCCAATTTTGCCATCACTTGAGGCACGCAAGTAGGAACCATTCCGAGGTCCTCTCCGCAAGCCAAAAGGTTGGTTGCGTTGGTCAAGGCTGGCAACTTTTCCATTGCTTGTTTCTCCCAGAAGGAGTCTTGGCGTTGGTAATAATAGTAGGAGTAGAGTTTGTTCATCAACTCCTTCGTCCTATAGTCGAGCACGCGGAATGCGTTGCTGTTTTGGACGGAAATTCTTGGGTGGAATTTATCCTTTTCCTTATAGTCTTGAATGAACAATGTTTGACAAGAGAGCAACATTAATCCAAATTTTAAGGAGGAAACTCTCTCTTGGGTTCCGTCGATATGTAAATCGGCAATCTTTGCTTGTGTGTTGACGCCTGGCTTCAAATGGAACCGTTCACCATCTCTGACTAGATATTTAGAGATGACGAAATCTTTTTCGCTTCCAAATACTTCATCAAGGAAATTTTCTGTGATGACAGGCTCGCAATCTTCTTTTGGTCGAAAATCAATGCCGTGACTCTTTATTTCTTCTATGGAGAGAGGCATGGATGGAGCAAATTGTCCCATCAAACCTAAGGTGTCGCCCGAAGGAATGCGGAATATGCGGAAGAATCCTAAAATATGGTCAACGCGATAGGCATCGAAATATTCAGCCATATTTTCAAAACGGAGTTTCCACCACTTGTAATTGTCTTTGGCCATGTTCTCCCAATTGTAGATTGGGAAACCCCAGTTTTGGCCTGTCTTTGAGAAATCATCAGGCGGAGCTCCTGCTTGCCCGTTGCGATCGAACAAGTCTGCGTACATCCAAGTCTCCACGCTGTTGCGGTTGACTCCGATAGGGATGTCTCCCTTGATGGCAACGCCTTTGGCATGGGCATAGTCAACGGCCTCCTTCAACTGTTTGTGAAGTTGGTATTGGACATAAATGTAAAAGGCAATCTCTTTGTATTCTTTTGATCCGGCTGTGCAGTATTTGTCTATCTTCTTTTGTGAGAATTTAGCGTCGTCTGCCCATTTCGCAAATTCAGAAGTTCCAAACTTGTCTCTCAAATAGCTGAATACGGCGTAAGGCTTTAGCCAATGGCTGTTTTTTTCGAAATAAGCAGCGAAGCCTTTTTCTTTGAATGCAGCCGAGCCTTTCTTTTTATAAAGTTCTTTGAGATATTCTAACTTAAATTTGAGTGTTGCTTCGTAATCTACGAATTTTTGTGCAGCTAATTCTGCTTTTCTTGATTCGAACAACTCTGTGTCCTCAACTTCGCCTACGCCCTCTATGTTAATGTAGATAGGGTGGAGTGCAAAGACGGAGATGGAACTGTAAGGGTAAGAGTCCTTCCAAGTGCCGGTGATTGTCGTGTCGTTGATGGGCAATGTTTGGATGATTTTTTGCCCTGTCATTTCTGCCCAGTCGGCAAGCAATTTTAGATCGAGGAATTCTCCACATCCAAAACTTTGTTTGCTTCGTAGCGAAAAGATAGGAACGGCTGTTCCTGCACCTCTAAATTCAGGAATGTCAAAGTTCGGGTTGCCGTCGTTGACGATGATGCTGTCGACGATTCGGTTGATGGAAGGGTTGAGGTATCGGTTGTTCCCCTTTTCCCAACATATATTGTTTTCGTTGTTCTTGTCGAGAATGACGTATTTGTATTCGAGCGGGAAGTTGATTTTGTTGGCGTTGCCGATGAATTTGTAATTTGGATAGTTGCTTCCATCCATCTCCTTCATGTGGTTTTCCGCCCATTTGCCAAGGGTGCCGTCGCTACCGGTGATGGCAAGTGTGTGCTTGGTATCTACCTTGTCTGTCCATACGTTGAAAATGACAGGGATGTGTATGCCGTCGAGATTTTGCTTCGTGTATTTTTTTGCACGAATGGCGTTGGCAAAAGCGGCTGACGACATCGCTTTTGATATATGGCATACGTCAAATCTGTCGAATACGAGGATGGATTTGCTCTCTTTGCTTGGCAATTCGAATATATGAGAGAGGGGCGTTTCGGTCTTCTCTATAGTCCCATTCCTTTTGACAAGGTAATGATAGTGGAATGGATTTTTTTTCGTGTCAATAGTGATTTCCCATCCGGATGTACCATATTTCATGGGAAGAGGGGCTCCGTTTTGATCTTGGAGATCGCAAATCTCTCCAGAGATGAAAAGGTCTTCTCCTGGCAAGGAGTTGTATTCGAGTAAAAAGGTTATAGCGGCCATATATTAATAGTTTTTTTCGACCTAAACTTAGCGGTTTCGGAATTTTAGAATTAGGATGTTTGTGAAAAACATCGAGAAACATAAAGTTCTTGGTCTTGTGTGTTTTAATGAATTGTTTCCCCAAATATAATAATAAGTAACGAAGAAAAAGTCTCTTTGCCCTCATATTTTCCATGAATTATCATACGTTTTTTTTGTTTTGGAATATGAGGGGAGGTATCGTACTTTTTTTCTAAATCATCCAAACAAATCGTCCAATACTATCACATCATTGATGCAACCGCTATACGGGTTGATGCGTAAGCCATACGTGGAAACAAGAGTCAGCCGTGTCATCTTTTTTGTGCCAGTCACTTGCTTGAAGACAGAGCATTTGCGTCTAAGTGTCTCTTCGTATGCCTTGTCTACGACATATTCGTCACTTGCGAATTTCATCTCGCACAAGTTTATGACATTGTCTCCTCGATCAATCAATAGGTCAATTTGGACTCCAGAATGGTTGTCCGTGGCCAATGTATGCCAAGAAAAAGCATTGGATATAATTCCAGAAATTCCCAGGCTGCGTTTCATTTGTGTGATGTGCTGGAGACAAAGACGTTCAAACGCAAGCCCAACCCATGTGGTGTACAATCGGCTTTGCATATTGTTGCTCCAAAATCTTTCGTCGTTATTGACATTGCTCTTTATATATCGGTTGTAAAACAAAGAATAGTTGTCCATCAACTGATAGATAGTGCCCCTCTCTTTGTTTCCAAACTGGTTGTATTTACGAATAAATCCACTTTGTTCAAGTTCCTCTATAGTTTTGCAAAAAGCAGAATTATCAGAAAGTTTTGTATTTTTGAGAATCTCTTTTCTTGTCATGCCGCACATCTTTGTCGATAATACATCCACAACTGCCACATGTGAGGTCGCATTCTTAAACAGTGAAGCATATAAGACATTGTACTCCATCCTCAATGGCGACATTTCCTTAAAAAATATAGCATCTATATTTTGAGCCAAACTATTTTCTTTTTTTAGAAAACTCCAATAATATGGGATTCCACCCATTATCATATATGCCTCTGCTATATCTCTCCTTGAAAATGGCAACTCCTTAATTTTGCAGTACTGCTCACATTCAGACAAAGTAAACGGTCTTAAATAGATTTGATTAGTCAACCTGTTATGCAATCCACCATAGTCATTAATTATTTTGTTGACAATCCACGACGTCGCACTACCACAAACAACAAGTATGATATCATGACGCATATTGGCCCATCCATTCCAAAAATGCTCCAATGCACTGATAAAATTCGATTGTGGGGTGTCGAGCCATGGCATCTCGTCGATAAAAACAATTTTCTTTACTTCTGATTTGGATTCTAATAATGCCTCCAACTGATGAAATGCATCTTGCCAAGAAAGGAGTCGTTTTACTTTCTTCAAACCGTACCTTTTAAGCGACTCCTGAAACTCAGCCAATTGTTCATGCATATTACCCTTGGCCAAACCCGTATGTTGAAAGGCAAAGGTCTCATTAAATGTCTGTTTGATAAGATATGTTTTGCCGACACGACGTCGACCATATACCGCAATGAACTGAGATTCATCCGAATTAACGGCATTCAACAATATTGTCCTCTCTTCTGTTCTTCCTATCAGCATACTTGTAAATTTTGTTTTTTCAAAATTACAATAAAAATCTGTCAAGTGTGTGGCTAATCGTATATTTTTTACCACTTAACCACAACTTTGCTGCTATTTTTTAGGTGAACTTTGTGGCTAACTAGTTTTTTTTAGTGCATAACCACAACTTAGAGGTGAATGGTAATGTCTAATTGTTGGTTTATGGCAGGTATCGCAAGGTAGCATTACAGACCATCACAGGTATTAACCCCAAACAATAGGCTCATTATGCATCAGGTTTGCCAAAACCAAGAAAAAAGCAAGAGGAGAAAATTGCAAATGGACTAAATCGTCTTGGCAAAGAATTTCTTTAAGTTACAGTCTGAAACTCATGCGAGCCGAAAATCTGAGCCTCTTGTAGATTTGCAGTGCCTAATTGGTGGAAACACTTGGCATTTCAAGAAATAACCCCTTGCCCGAATTAGAGGCAAGGGGGTATGAGTGATGATGATTTTTAAGGGACCTGTGTTTCCCTATTTTAGTCGATAGAGAATTGTACGTTGCCAGCCTTTACCTTTTGATTCTTTCCAGCGAGAGGGTGAACCTTTCCGCTGAGAATGCGACTGATGAGGTTGTCGATGATGCGAATCTTGTTTCCTTTGTCGACCAAATAGACTTGGTAATTGCGGCTGTGCTTCAAACATTTTTCCCATTCAAGTTTTGTTAGGAAGAATGTGTTGTCGTCGTTGAGCCCTTTTCCTGCGATGTAGTATTCGATGCTGTCGTCGTCGAATTTTATCTCGAAATCGCAACCAAGACTCTTTTTTTCGTCTTTGTTTAGCCAATTCACACGGCCTGGATATCTTTTTTGAAGAGTTTCGAAGATTTGAGTCTCATTCTTACGTGAATTTTTGGAAATCTCGTCTTTGTCTTGAAGAATGATGACATCTTCGTCAATCTTTTTGAGTCTTTGGATTTCTGCGTTGGCTGCAGCTTGCGTCTCTTTTAGTTTTGCGATTTCAGCTTGTGCGTCTGCCAAGAGTTTCTCCAAACGGTCGATCTCGTTGTTGGCATTGTTGTTGAGGCCTTTGAGTTCCTCGATGGTGGCGATGGCGTTTTGTCCAGCTGCACGAAGTTCAGCAATCTCTTTGTCGCTTTCTTGCTGTTTGATTGCAAACGATTGGAGTTCTTGTGCGTTCTGCTTGAGCAACTTCTCTATTTGAGCGTTGTTTTCGGCGAGCTGTTTGTTGATGTTTTGAACATCGGCTCCGCTGTTTTGGGCATTGAAAGCAGTGTTAAGTCTTGTATCTGTCTCTGCTTTGAATTGAGTGTTGCTTCTGTCCGTAGGCTTGTATTCAACCTCTATTTTTTCAACGGTCTTTGGCTCCTCAGTTTGTGCTATTGGTGAGGTTTCGACCTTGATTTCGATTTTAGGTTCTGTAACCTCCTCTTTTTTCTCGGGCTCTATGGAAATATCAGGGACAGATATCTCAGGTTCTGCTGCAGTTTCAGTGACGATTTCGGCAACAGGAGTCTCTTCCTTGACGATAGGCGTTGGTATGATTTCCTTGCCGTTAAGGATGTCTTTTAGAGGTTGGAGAATGTTGCTGATGGCGAGACTGTCATCTCCTTTGTCCAAAGGGATGTTGCAGAAGCATCCATGGCTCATTTCTGCTGTTTTTTGAGCAGTCTTTTCTTCGAAACCGCTAAGGCCGAGGCCGATGATATTGACTTGGATGTTGTCAACTTTCAAGTTCTTTTCCACCTCGAACTCATAATTTCCTCCGTCTGTCTCCACGCCTGCAGTGACAAGGATAATGCGTTTCCTGTCAGCCTCAACGCCATTGAGAAATTCAAGAGATTGCTTTACTGTGTATCCGATAGGAGAACCAGCATTCGGGATTGGCAATTTGTCGATTTTCTCTGTGAAGTCATGTCTGTTGGTTGCTCCCAAGTCGATCGAATTGATGACGATTGGGGATTTTGCAATGGATAGGAATGTCCTGATTCCAATGCTGTCGGAGAAGTCGAGTAGGGGAATGATCTCTTCCTTTATTGCCTTTTGTGCAATGTTGAGCTTTTTGCTCATATTGTCTGAAATATCAATCAGAAAGTCAATTGCTGTTCTCATGTCTATTAGTTTTTTTATATCATTTAAGGTTAATATATTTGAATGTCTAAGCGCTTTGTAAGCAACTCCTAAAAATAGATAAAAAATAGTTTTGCGTCAAGTTTTTTCTTTCTCTTGAAATATGTTATAGAATATAAAAAAGGCCACGAAATGGATATTCCGTAGCCTTCTTGTCCTATGTGTCTGTTGCTTAATATGCGTTCTCTTCTCCTTTTATCATGTTGTATACAGTAAGGAAGATGATTTTGATGTCTAGCCAGAAAGACCAGTTTTCGATGTACCAAACGTCTCTTTTAACACGACCAACCATGTCTTCCAAATCCTTGGTTTCGCCTCTGAATCCTGTCACTTGAGCCCAGCCTGTTATTCCAGGTTTTGCGAAGTGGCGAACCATATATTCGTTGATGAGTTCTGAATACATTTCGGTATGCTTCAGCATGTGAGGTCTTGGTCCGACGATGGACATGTTGCCCAAAAGGACGTTGATGAATTGAGGCATTTCGTCGAGATTCGTTTTCCTCATGAATGCTCCGATTTTAGTCACTCTGGCGTCTCCCTTCGTGGCTTGGACGGAGTCGGAGTCTTTGTTGACCATCATTGTGCGGAACTTGTAGCAAGTGAAGTCTTCCGCATCCTTACCAGTCCTTATCTGCTTGAAAAATATAGGGCCAGGAGAAGTTAATTTGATGATGCTTCCTAAAATAATGTATAAGAAAGGGAATACAGTCACCAAGAATATGAATGAAAATACAATGTCGAAAAGTCGTTTGAAGATTTTGTTAGGGAACTCCAGCAATGGTTCGTCGCGAAGGGATATGATAGGAATTGCATCGGAGACGTCGCCCAAAAATGAGAGGGCCACCTTCTTTTTGATGAATCGCTTGAAGTCAGGTACGATGAAGCATCTGATCATGTTCTTTTCTGCGAATTGTATAATCGGAAGTGCTTTTCTGTCGTCTCCGGCAGGAAGGGCACAGAAGATTTCGTCGATGGAGTTGTCTTTGGAGAATTGGTAAACATCGTTTATCTTACCTTTCACTAAGTCTGGCTTTACTTTGTAGTCGGCCTCCAATCGGTCGTCAAAAAAGCCGAGGAATTTGTAACCATAGAAAGCGTTTGCACTGATTGTCTCGTGAAGCTCCTTGGCAATGGAGCCGGCTCCTAAGATGATGACGCGTCGGTAGTTGTTTCCTTTGCTTCTGTACCTTTTTAGAATGACACGCGCGGATATGCGCCAACACAAAGCGCAGATGAAGAACAGACCTATGAATATGCTCCAGAATACAATGTTGTACTTGTCTGTATTTCCAAGCACCATGCTTATCAGCAGCGTGAAAAGGGCGTATAGGGCACAGGTCTTCGTCACTTTCCCCGTGATTTTGTCGGCGGTGACAATTCTTTGGTCCAAGATGATGCCTACGTGCGACAAGCTTATGGCGTAAGTTAAGTTTATCAATACGAAGTACGACCTGGGAATGTTATGTAATATATCAAGAATCGATACCCCTTTACTTAAAATTAGAAATGTGACAACAAAACAAATGTTTAGGAGGACGAACTCTCCTAATGCCACAAGATTCTTGATTGTTAATATGTTGCGTTCTTTTCTCGTTTCCATTCTATGTGTGCTTTATGGCATCTATGATGAAGATGCGTGTCACAACTAAGTCTTCTCACAAAGATATGTTTTAAATTCAAAAGAAAAAATAGAAAATAGAGATTTGATGCTCTTTATTGGCAAGTATATTACAATTGAACTTTTTTAAAGTTTTTTTTGAGAAAATAGATATGATTATTTGGCTCGCTCTGCCATATTTTGATTATTTTTGTCAAAATTTGGATGATTGTGTATGGCTGTCTCTGTGAAAATGGGATTGCCTACGTCTTTCGTCTAAGGAGTAAATGCATTTATAAATTTAGTTAGAATGGGATTTAATGATATTTTATCCAAGTGGTTTGGCAACAAAGCACAACGTGACATGCGCGAGATAAAACCGTATGTTGAAAAGGTGGAGATGATTTACCCTACTATCGGTAAATTGACGAATGACGAGTTGCGTGCTCGCACTTTGGATATTAGGGAGCGAATTCAAAAGTATGTCTCTTCAGAAAAGACAAAGATTGAAGAATTGAAGTCGAAGATCGAGGGTCAAGAGATTGAGGAGAGAGAGATGACGTACGGCGAAATCGATCGTTTGGAGAAGTTGGCTCTTGATAAGTACGAAGAGGTGCTTGAAGAGGTGCTTCCTGAAGTTTTTGCTATTGTAAAAGATACCGCACGCAGATTCTCGGAGTCTGAAACTATTGAGGTGACAGCATCTGAGTTGGATCGTGAGTTGGCAGCCGCTGGTCACGACTTTTTGACTATCGAAGGCGATAAGGCTATCTATAAGAATCATTGGACAGCAGGTGGTAATGAGTTGTCTTGGAACATGGTGCACTACAATGTTCAGCTCATTGGCGGTGTCGCCCTCCATAAGGGTAAGATTGCAGAGATGGCAACGGGTGAGGGTAAGACGTTGGTTTCCACATTGCCTGTGTTCTTGAATGCCTTGACGGGTAATGGTGTTCATGTCATCACCGTGAACGACTACTTGTCAAAACGTGACTCCGAGTGGATGGGACCTCTATATATGTTCCACGGTTTGACTGTGGATTGTATCGACAAGCATCGTCCAAATTCGCCAGAGCGTCGTAAGGCTTATATGGCTGATATTACGTTCGGTACGAACAATGAGTTCGGTTTCGACTATTTGAGAGATAATATGGCCACTTCTCCGGAAGATTTGGTACAACGCAAGCATAATTATGCTATTGTCGATGAGGTTGACTCCGTATTGATAGATGATGCTCGTACGCCTTTGATTATCGCAGGTCAGGTGCAACATCCTAGAGAACAGCAATATGAGCAGCTATGCCCTCGTGTGGAGCATTTGGTCTCTTTGCAACGTACATTGGCAACGAACTTCTTGACGCAAGCAAAAGCTGCGTTGAAGTCGGCAGATAAGAAAGTACAAGAGGAAGGTGCACTTGCCTTGTTCCGCTCTTATAAGGCATTGCCTAAAAATACTCCGTTGATTAAGTTCTTGAGTGAACCGGGAATCAAAGCCATCTTGTTGAAGACGGAGGAGTTCTATATGGCGGAGAACAACAAGAATATGCACATCGCGACGGAACCTCTTTATTTCGTTATCGATGAAAAGCATAAGAGCATTGAGTTGACAGATAAGGGAATTGATGCTTTGACGGGTGCTTCTGAAGACCCTCAATTCTTTGTGCTTCCTGATATGTCTGCTCGTGTGGCAGAGTTGGAGAAATCAACTCTTTCTAGAGAGGATAAGCAAAGACAAAAGGAGCAAATGATGCAGGATTACTCTATAAAGACAGAGCGTATCCACACCATCAACCAATTGTTGAAGGCTTATACTTTGTTCAACTTGAATGAGGAGTATGTCGTAATCGAGGGCAAGGTGAAGATTGTCGACGAGGGTACGGGTCGTATCATGGAGGGCCGTCGTTATTCCGATGGTTTGCACCAGGCTATCGAGGCTAAGGAGCGTGTGAAGGTTGAGGCTGCTACTCAAACTCATGCTACTATTACTTTGCAGAACTACTTCAGAATGTATCACAAGCTTGCTGGTATGACCGGTACGGCTGAAACGGAGGCAGGCGAGTTCTGGAATATCTATAAGTTGGATGTGGTCGTTATCCCTACCAATAGAGGTATTGCTCGTAAGGATATGAATGACCGCGTTTATAGAACTAAACGTGAAAAATATAAGGCGGTAATTGAGGAAATTGAATCATTGGTTGGAAAAGGACGCCCAGTCTTGGTTGGTACGACTTCTGTCGAAATTTCTGAAATGATTAGCAAGATGTTGACGATGAGGAAAATACCTCACAATGTTTTGAATGCTAAGTTGCATCAAAAGGAGGCCGACATCGTTGCTGAAGCCGGTAAATCAAGTATTGTGACCATCGCTACAAACATGGCAGGTCGTGGTACCGATATCAAGTTGTCTGATGAGGTTAAGGCTGCAGGAGGTTTGGCTATCATCGGTACGGAGCGTCATGAGTCTCGTCGTGTCGATAGACAGTTGCGAGGTCGTGCTGGTCGTCAGGGTGACCCGGGTTCTTCTGTGTTCTTTGTCTCATTGGAGGATAGCTTGATGCGTCTCTTTGGTTCTGAAAAGATTACAAAGATCATGGACCGCATGGGATTCAAGGAGGGTGATGTTATCGAACACCCAATGATTTCGAAGTCAATTGAGCGTGCTCAGAAAAAAGTGGAGGAGAACCATTTCGGTGTCCGTAAGCGTTTGTTGGAGTATGATGACGTGATGAACTCACAACGTGAGGTGATCTACAAGAAGCGTAGGGAAACTTTGATGGGTGAGCGATTGGGCGTTAATATCATGAATATGATCTATGATGCAATTTATGGCATTGTAGAGGATGCTAAGATGGGTAATGACTACGAATATTTCAAAGAGGAGTTGTTGCTTTTGGCTAATATCGAACCGCCTGTTTCACAAAACGAGTTCTTGACAACTAAGATTGATGCTTTGACGGATAAGTCTTTTGCGGCAGCGATGGCTTCGTTCAAACATAATATGGATGCTATCGCAGACCAAGTTGCACCTGAGGTGGCTCGTGTAATCGAAGAGTTCGGCGATCAATATATCAACATCGTAATTCCTATTTCGGATGGTACTCAGACTTATCGTGTCCCAGTCAATTTGAAAGAGGCTAACGAGACGAAGGGCAAGGCTGCCGTTAAGACATTCGAGAAGGCGATTTTGCTTCACGAAATCGACGAATATTGGAAAGATCACCTTCGTGATATGGATGATTTGAGAGACTCTGTTCAAAATGCAAGTTACGAGCAGAAGGATCCGTTATTGATCTATAAGAAGGAATCCTTCGAGTTGTTCCGCAAGATGGTTGAAGGCTTGAATAAAAAGACCGTGTCGATTTTGATGCGTTCTCATATTGAGATGCCACAACAACAAGTTGCGGAAGAAGAGCCTAAGGCCCCAGAAGTTCCGGTTGAGAAGAAAGTTCGTGCCCCAGAATATACGGAGACTAGAACAGACTCTCCGGCTGCTGCGCCTACGCAGGAGCCTCGCATTACGGAGCCAGTTCATTCGGATAAGGTGGTTGGGCGAAATGATCCTTGCCCTTGTGGTAGTGGCAAGAAGTACAAGAATTGCCATGGTGCAGATCTTTAATTGAATAAAACGGGCGCAAGGCCAATCGGTCCTTGTGTCCGTTGCTTTTTCATAAATTGCAAATAGATTAGTCGTATTTATGTTGTCTTATATAACTTGGACGGTAGATCCTGCTATCTTCCACTTGTTTGGTTTGGAAGTGAGATGGTATGGGTTGATGTGGGCTCTCGGTTTTTTCCTTGGATACATGGTGGAGTCTCGTATCTATAAAAAAGAGGGACTTCCTCCCGAAGCGATGGATTCGCTGTTTATCTATATGGCGATTGGAACTTTGGTGGGCGCTCGCATAGGTCACTGCTTGTTTTACGACTTTGAATACTACTCCTCTCATATATTGGAAATATTCATTCCTAAAGGTGGCTTCTCGGGACTTTCCAGCCATGGGGGTGCGTTCGGCATACTTTTCTCCTTGTGGTTGTTTCACAAGAGGGTGGCGAAGAAATCTTATGTCTGGGTGTTGGATCGAGTGGTGATAGCGGTTGCCATTTGTGGTGCCTGTATCCGAATGGGTAATCTTTTCAACCATGAAATTTATGGTTATCCAACAGATTTGCCTTGGGGTTTCCGTTTCGTGGATAACGTTCATGCATGGATGAACGGTGCGGAGCCGATTTTCACGCAACCTTCGCATCCGACTCAATTGTATGAGGTGGCTTATTGCTTGGTGACATTTTCAGTGTTGCTATATCTCTATTGGAAAACAGATGCGAGAAAGTATGATGGATTCTTGTTCGGAGTGTTCTTAATCTTTGTGTTCTTGACTCGTTTTGTATTGGAGTTTATAAAGAACAACCAAGAGAGTTTTGAGGATTCTATGATATTGAATATGGGTCAATTGCTTAGCTTGCCCTTCTTCATTTATGGATTCTATTGCATTTATACCTCGGGTAAAAAATGGAGGGCCGATTTGACGGCCTCTTCTAATAAATAATAACGATAATAACAATCAATCAATAGTTTAAAATGAGAGTTTTGATTCAATCGGATTATGCATCCGTATCAAAGTGGGCTGCTCAACATGTGGCTGATACTATCAATAAGTTTAACCCTACTGCAGACCGTAAATTTGTTTTGGGACTTCCTACTGGATCTTCTCCATTGGGCATGTATCGTGAATTGATCGAGTTGAACAAGAAGGGTGTCGTTTCTTTCAAGAACGTCATCACCTTCAATATGGACGAGTATGTTAATTTGCCAAAGGAACATCCGGAGAGCTACTATTCATTCATGTGGAACAATTTCTTCAGCCATATTGATATTCCTGCTGAGCAAGTTAACATTTTGAATGGTAATGCTGCTGACTTGGAGAAGGAATGCGCCGATTATGAGGCTCGCATCCAAAAGGCAGGGGGCATCCAACTTTTCGTGGGTGGTATTGGCCCTGATGGACACATCGCTTTCAATGAGCCAGGTTCTTCTTTGACTTCTCGCACTCGCTTGAAGCATTTGACTACGGATACAATCATTGCCAACTCTCGTTTCTTCGATAACGATATGAATAAGGTGCCAACCTCTGCTTTGACCGTGGGCGTGGGTACCATCATGGATGCTAAGGAGGTGATGATTTTGGTAAGCGGTTACAACAAGGCTCGCGCTTTGCAACAAGCCATCGAGGGTGGTGTTTGCCAAATGTGCACTTTGAGTGCATTGCAACTTCACAAGAGGGGTATCATCGTGTGTGATGAGTTGTCAACCTACGAAATGAAGGTTTCCACTTATCGCTACTTTAAGGATATAGAAAAAGAAAATATTTTATAATTTATTTTAATAATCAATGGATAACGCTTTATTACAAGAGGTTACCGCAAAGGCCAATGTTTGGTTGAATGGTAACTTTGATGAAGAGACAAAGAAAGAGGTAAAGGCATTGCTTGATGCTGAAGACAAGACTGCTCTTGTTGATGCTTTTTATCGCGATCTTGAGTTCGGTACTGGTGGTCTACGTGGTATCATGGGTGCTGGAACAAACCGTATGAACAAGTATGTAGTTGGTATGGCCACTCAGGGTTTTGCTAACTATTTGAAGAAGAATTTTGCTAGCCGTAAGCAGATTTCAGTAGTAGTTGGTCACGATTGCCGTAACAACTCACGCCTATTCGCTGAGACAGTTGCTGACATTTTCTCTGCAAACGGAATCCAGGTATATCTATTTGAGGCATTGCGTCCAACACCAGAGATCTCATTCGCTATTCGTCAGTTGAAGGCACAGGCTGGTGTTAACGTAACAGCAAGCCACAACCCACGCGAGTACAACGGATACAAGGCTTATTGGGAAGACGGTGCACAGGTATTGGCTCCACACGATAAGGGTATCATCGACGAGGTTAACAAGGTAAAGGTAGAGGACGTTAAGTTCGCTGGCAACAAGGATCTAATCAAGATCATTGGTGGTGAGATGGACTTCGACTATATGACTGCTGTACACGAGGCTTTGATCGACCAAGACGTAATCAACCGTCAGAAGGATCTTAACATCGTTTACTCAGCAATGCACGGAACTGGACGTGTAATCGTTCCACTTTGCTTGCGTTCATGGGGATTCCAGAACATCAACGTCGTTCCAGAGCAGATGATTGTAGACGGAAACTTCCCAACAGTAGTAAGCCCTAATCCAGAGAACGCTGAGGCTATGACACTTGGTATGAAGCTTGGTACTAAGCTTAACGCAGACCTAGTTGTAGCAACAGACCCAGACGCTGACCGTCTTGCTATCGTATGCCGCGACAACAAGGGAGAGTGGATGATCATCAACGGTAACCAGACAGCAATGATGTTCTGCTACTACATCATCACAAACATGAAGAAGCTTGGCAAGATGACAGGTAACGAGTTCCTTGTTAAGACTATCGTGACAACTGAGGTTATCGCAGAGATCGCAAAGAAGAACAATATCGAGCTTCGTGATTGCTACACAGGATTCAAGTGGATCGCACGTGAGATCGCAATCTCAGAGGGCAAGAAGAAATACATCGGTGGTGGTGAGGAGAGCTTCGGATTCCTACCGTTCGACAAGGTACGTGATAAGGATGCTCCAGCATCAATCTGTTTGATCTGTGAGATCGCAGCATGGGCAAAGGATCAGGGCAAGACTCTATACGATTTGTTGATGCAGATCTACCAGGAGTACGGATTCTCTAAGGAGTTCACAATCAACGTTACAAAGCCAGGTAAGAGCGGTGCTGACGAGATCAAGGCAATGATGGAAGGCTTCCGTGCTAACCCTCCTAAGGATCTAGGTGGTAGCAAGGTATCTGTAGTTAAGGATTACAAGACTCTTGAGATGACTACAGCAGCAGGAAAGCAGAAGCTTGACATGCCAGAGACAAGCAACGTGCTTCAGTGGTTCTGTGAGGATGGTACTAAGGTATCAGTTCGTCCTTCAGGTACAGAGCCAAAGATCAAGTTCTACTGCGAGGTTAAGGGCACAATGAAGTCTGCTGCCGAGTACGCAGAGCAGAACGAGAAGGCTACTGCTAAGATCGAGGCAATCAAGAAGTCGCTTGGACTATAATTGATTAAGAAGTTTGTCCGACAGGGCATTGTCCCGTCGAACGTAATATAAGGCACTGCAGAAATGTGGTGCCTTTTTTTTGTTATATTTTCAGAAGGAGAATTAGAAAGAGAGAATAACGTGCATTTTTTACACGTTAATGGAGTCAAGAAACCTGTTCCGTTCTATAATCTTGTTGTCATCTCAGTTGGTTATTGAGCGCATTCTCATCAAGGAGTCGCATCCCGACGTTGGGCTTCTCTCCTGATTTTGTTTTGTCGGAAATGGAATAATTGATTAAGAATTTTATCTGACGGAATATTGTCACGTCTAAGGTAATAGGCGGTGCCTTTTTTGTCTTAAATTATTGCTGTCCGCTAAAAATTAAAAAGCATAAAACTCCCTCAATCGAAAAGAGATGGTAAAGTCCGTTGAAATGTGTACTATTGCTCATCGTTTATGGGATTTTTGTGGTGAAAACAAAGTAAACGAAAAAGGCTGAATTCGGATTCCGAATTCAGCCTAAACATTTCTATCTAAAAAACTTTTACCGGACAATAATAATTTAGATATTTATTTGATTTTCATTGATATATAATTTAAAAAGGAAGGTCGGTTACATTACGCCGTTAGGCGTTTAATGTCGGTAGAATCACAATGCGTTGAACAAGCCGATTCCCCGTTAGGGGATTAACCTTGTGTGTTATCGGTCACAAAATAGGGCACAGCCTTTTTTATGTCAGTTCAAAAGGTTTAGCGGACAGCAATGGTCTTAAATTCATTTAATTCTATGTTTTATACGATTGCTTCTATCAATGTTCGACCGTTCAATTCTACAGGCGGCAGCAAGCCTGATTTCTTTGTTTTGTTGAAGCAGAAACTTACCATGTAGCCAGTTTGTAGGTTGTATCGTTCAAGGTATTCCACAAGCTGTTTCTCGCCCCGTTCGTTATATGATTGCCCTCGCCAGATCTTTAATTCCACAATGTACTGCTGACCGAGATAGTCTATGATGATGTCGGTACGGGTGAGATCACGTGTCTGTGCCTCGCAGTAGTAATTGCCTATGCCGTTGATAATAGGGCGCAGGTAAGTAAGGAAAATCTTTCTGCCGTTGTCCTCTACAAACTGATCATCGTGCCCAGGGCGATAGATTTCGTTGAAATGAACGCAGAAACGCTCCATGAGAAGATGCATGTCGATAAAACCATCATGGACGAATTGGTTCTTGTCGTATTCGCCAAACTGATAGATGGAGGATGACTTGTCAAGAGAAATGTAATAGTTGTAAAGCCATGTCTCGAATATGCGGCAGGCAATCTTTGTCGCACCGCCTTCTTCTTTTACGAAGTTGAACATAACAGCAATGTTGATATCCTTATCGTAATAGTTGAAGGACACCCGCTTGCCGCCAAAGATGATGGATTTCAACATGTCTGAAAGTCCTGGAAACTGAGTCAGTTTCTTCTGCATATCGTCAAAGAGCGTATTGCCCTCTTTGAGTAGAGAATTGACTGCCTTCAACACGCCTTCCTTGTCCCATGCGTACACTTCTGCATCAATGATCTGACAAATACGACTTACGAGGAATGGGTAGCCAGCGGTATAGTCTCGAATCATCTGGCCTACGAATACTTCATCAAACGTCAGACTATGGTCTGCCTTATATTCAGCAAGCATATCGGCAATTCCCTTTGCCGAAAGGCTCATATCGACATTGAAAGGGACCGCAATGTTCCATGGTGAGTTATACTGATGCTCGTCTTCTTTACGAATCTTCAGTTTCAAGTTCTTGATATCATATACACCAGCGAGAATTACGGATTTGAAGGTCGGATGGCTATCACGATCAAGATACATGCTTCGCAATCCTCCAAGGAATTTGATAAAACCGTCATTGTTGCCTGCCTGATCGACTTCGTCAATCAAAACGAC
The DNA here is from genome assembly GCA_024401475.1 of Paludibacteraceae bacterium. Taxonomy (GTDB): domain Bacteria; phylum Bacteroidota; class Bacteroidia; order Bacteroidales; family Paludibacteraceae; genus RGIG10190. Next base: position 50,059 of record JAKSKZ010000009.1, read on the forward strand.
AATCGGATTTGAGGACAATTCGCAAAGTTCTGTCACAATGTCGATAAAATCAAGGTCATCAACAGACTTCAAACCTCTTGGCGCTACCTCGTCAAGCAATTCTTTGACTTTATCGTTCGTTGGCGCATTACGTGCTTCTCGCCGCAATAACCTAAGAAATGCTGCATTTGCTGTTGCTGCATTCTCAAAATAACTGTCATCAACTCCTTCAAAACTTATCTTGAATACGCGATATTCGTTTGAAAGTTGTTTTTTGATAGCCTCCAATGTGGTTGTCTTGCCGTACTGCCTACCACGGTTAATACAGAAATAGTCGCCCTTGGCCACCATCTTGCGGATGATTTCCAAGCGTTCGGTGATGTCCACCATATAATGTTCATTGGGGCGACAAGTACCCGCTGTATTGAATGTTTTCATACTTGCAGTGGCGAAAGTGCATAACTTTTGCTTTGCAATTTTATAAAAATTTTCTCAAAAACGAAATAGCGGTTTTTATAAAACCATTGTTCATGGCCTTTTTTCATGGTTGCCATTTGTTTTGTGGCGTCTTTCGTTTCTGCCTGCCTACTACAATTAGCAAGAGAAGTGCTGCCAAATCCCTAAAATTAAGAATTGAACCCTTTGCCTGCTCACTCTAATTTTGCATCGTAAAATAATAATTTGAAGAAGATGAAGAGAGCATTATGCATGGCGATGATGGCTTCAATGGGATTTACAACGCTGTCGGCACAAGATGCGTTGTCGTTGAAGTTGGATTCTTTGATTAAGCGTATTGAATACTTGGAACAGCAGAAGGTTGGACATCCGGACACCGTGCTGGTCGTGAAAGAGGTTCCTGCATCTGCTGAAGAGAAGTTCGCTGTCAAAGGGGAGAAGGCACATTACGATGGTGATCCTTCTTATAGTAAATACCGTATTGGTGGTTATGGCGAGATGCTCTACAGACATAAGGATTATAGTTACAACCGATGGGCTGGCAACGGCGTCTATCGTATGGATCGTTCGGAGGTCTCCCTGCCACGTTTTGTCTTGGCTGGCGATTACAAATTCAGTCGTTGGTTCCAGTTGGGTGTAGAGGTTGAGTTTGAAGCAGGCGGTGTTGGCACGGAATGGGAACAAGAGACGGGTTCAGGTGCTGAAAATGGCGAGTTGGAGAGCGAGTGGGAGAAAGGTGGCGAGGTTGCTTTAGAGCAATTCCACATCACCGTGCCAGTTGTCAAAGAGTTTAATGTTAAAGTCGGTCATGTCATCGTTCCTGTTGGTCTGACAAATACCCATCATGAGCCTGTTTTCTTCTTCGGAACGAGTCGTCCTGAAGGCGAGAGTATGATTTTGCCTTCGACTTGGCATGAGACGGGTATTGAATTTTTCGGAAACGTAGGTGCAGGATACGGCAAGTTCAACTATCAGTTGCAAATGGTGACTGGCCTTACGGTGGACGGAATGGACAAATACAAATATTTGGGTGGCGCTAAACAAGGCCTGTTTGAGCAAGACATATTCACAAGTCCCGCATTTGTGGCTCGAATGGAGTATAAGGGAGTCCCTGGTTTGAGGGTCGGCGGAAGTTTTTACTGGTGTAACGATGCGGGTAAAAACTCCAACTATCCCCACTATTATAGTGATTTTAAAGTGCCCATCCGTTTGTTTTCGGGCGATGTGCAATATATCAACCGTTGGGTGACGGCTCGTGCCAATGTGTTGCATGGCAATATCGGAAATACTGTTCGCTTGACTCGTGCCACTTTGGGCCGAACAAGTGTTGCCTATGGAGGAAATACTCCTGTGGCTAAGTATGCTGTCAGTTATGGTGGAGAGTTGGGTGTCAACGTCGGCAATTTCTTCCAAACGAAGAAGCCTTTGAAGATTTATCCGTTTGCCCGATATGAGTATTACAATACGCAGGAGAAGTTGGACGAAGGATGGAAGGGTGAGGTGGAAGACCCACGTTGCCAAGTCTCTGCTTGGACTTTCGGCGTGAATTGGTACGCATTGCCTTACTTGGTTGTCAAGGGCGATTGGACGACTCATCATGTAGGTACAAAGGATGCGTTTGATTGGTCCACCCAGTACAGGTCGGAGAATGATTTCTCCCTCGGAATTGCCTATGTGGCATGGTTTAACAAAAAATAGATTATTAACGTTTAATTAAATAACAAATGAAGAGAATTTTTAAGTATGCCCTCTTCCTCTCTATGGGAATGGCAATGACAGGCGTGATGGCCTCTTGTGATGACGACGATGATGACGACGACAATGGAGGAAATTCAGCCTCTATTATTGAGAAGATTGATGCAGAGGACAATTTGGAATACAGCAGTAGCAACAAATCCAATTGGAATGCTTATATGAAGATTGTGGCCAACTATTTGAAGGTTGATGCTGCTGATTTGTACAATGACTGGACTGCCTCTTATGAGGGTGGTGATGCCTACTCGGTTACATTTGCCAAGGCTGGTCAGCCTAGTTACACGGCAACTTTCAGTTCGGCTTTGGCTGCTACGGAGCAAATCGTAGATGGTTGTTCGGATATTGCCAACGAGGTCGGTGAGGCCAAGATTGGTGATCCGTTGAATTTGTGGGTGGCTGGAAAATATGCAGATGCTCTTTATGCGGTAGAGTCTTGGTATAGTTGGCACAGCCGTGTCGATTATAGCAACAACATTGAGAGTGTGAAGAATGCCTACTATGGTTCTCTTGATGGCTCTGTGGCTGAGAATTCCATCAGTGCGCAGATTGCTAAAGTGGATGCTGAACTTGACAAGAAGGTGAAGACCGCCATTAAGGATGCTATCGACAAGATTTTGGCTATCCCTCAACCGTTTCGTAACCATATTGCTTCAAGTGAGGCGAAGGCTGCCCAAGAGGCTTGCTCCGATTTGAAGGATGTTTTGGACAAAAGTTTAAAGCCCGCTTTGTCTAAACTTAGCGAGTCTGATTGTGAGGCAATCAACGAGAACTATGTCAATAATGTGGTACTTCCAACGTACAAGAGTTTGAAGGATGCTAACGAGGAACTTTATAATGACGTGGTTCGCTTTGCCGACAATTCGGGCGTCTCTTTTGAGACTTTGTGTGAAGATTGGATCAAGAGCCGTACTTATTGGGAGAAGAGCGAGGCCTTCTTGTTCGGTCCTGTTTCTGATATGGGTATCGACCCTAATATGGATAGTTGGCCGCTTGATCAAAATGCCATCAAGGAGATTTTGGTCAAGGGTGACTTCTCCGACTTGGAGTGGAACGGTGAGTTTGACGAGGAGAACGACAACATTGCTGCTGCTCAAAGCATCCGTGGTTTCCACACGTTGGAGTATCTCATCTATAAAGCAGGTCAACCAAGAACTATCAAGTAAGACAAATTGAATACTTTCTGAAAGAATTGAACTCCCTTCAATTAGGGGAAAGAAATGCTTGCCATTTCTTTCCCCCTTTCGGTGTATATTTCAGAAGGTCGATTGAATTGAATGTAAGATTGAAAAAGTAAAAAAGAAATTAAATGAGTCAGAAATCAAGTGCATATTTCTTGTTGACGGGTCTGATGTTGATTTTCTCTTCTTGTGATAAGGAGGGCATTACGGAAGGGTATGTCGAGGTGAAGGATGGTTATGCCTTGTCTGCGGGTACTTCGACCATCTATTCCAACTCGGCTTATGCCTACGATACGGAGGCTGATTGGATTAGTGGAAGTAACAAAACTCGTTGGAACAGAGGAAATACGCTTTACGATGACGGCCCCCGTGACAACGCTGGTCTTGGTCCAGTCTATGCCGGCTATAGTTGTGGCAGTTGCCATAACCGAACGGGTAGATCCATTCCTGCCGCTTGGTCGGATGCTGAAGGTAGTGGTAAGTATGGCTTCAGTAGTATGTTGGTCTATGTCAGCCGCAAGAACGGAAAGTTTTTTCAAGATTATGGACGTGTCCTTCACGACCAAAGCATCTATGGTGTTGAGGCTGAGGGTAAATTGAAGATAACGAAGAACTATCGTAAGTTCCAGTTCCCGGATGGGGAGGATTACGAACTCTGCTGGTTTTCCTATAAAATTACGGATTGGTATGCCGACAGCATTGCTCCTGAAGATTTGTTCTGTACGGTTCGCATTCCGCTGCGTCATGTCGGTATGGGACAGATGATGAGCATCGATCCTCATGAGATTGAGCAGTTGGCTCTTCGAAGCAACTATCCCGAATATGGCATCAGCGGCAAGTGTAATTACATCACGGAACGTGGTGTCCGTCAGTTGGGTTTGAGTGGCAACAAGGCACAGCATGCCGACCTTACGGTGGAGTTGGGTTTCAGCAGTGACATGGGCTACACCAATAGTCGCTATCCCGAGGAGATTTGCCGCGGACAGGCGCAAATCAACCAAGGAAGTATGATGGGCTTGCTGTATGATCGATTGGACGCCACTACGGAGGACATGGAGAATGTGGACCTCTATATGCAAGCCAACGGTGTGCCAGCCAGACGTAACGTGAACGATTCGACGGTGATGCGAGGGGAACAGATGTTCTATAAGGCTAAATGTCACCTTTGCCATGTGACCACCTTGCATACGAAAGTAGGTGGCTCCACCTTGTTGAATGGTACTCGTTTGCCTTGGTTGGGCGGTCAAACCATCCATCCGTATAGCGACTTTTTGCTCCACGATATGGGCTCGGAAATTTGTGGTGTCGGCTTGAACGACAATTACCAAAGTGGTTTGGCAATGGGCAACGAGTGGAGAACTACTCCGCTTTGGGGCATCGGTCTGCAGCAGGTGGTCAACGGGCACACCTATTTCTTGCATGACGGTCGTGCTCGCAATTTCGTGGAAGCCATTATGTGGCACGGCGGTGAAGGCGAGGCCTCTAAAAACATCTTTAAAAATATGAATAAGCGAGACCGAGATGCTCTTGTTAAATTTTTACAATCATTATAATGGTTTAAATAACAGAAAAGAATGAGAAACTTAGTTATATCATTGGCTATGGCGGCTTGTGTGCCTGCCGTTGCCCAAGACTCAATTCAGTATGTCCCACGTTCGGCGTATGATTCTCTTTTGAAGCGTGTAGAACTTTTGGAACAAAACGAACTCCATTGCCCAGCAATGCCTCCTCATATAGGAGAGGTGGGGCGTCATCATCATCCTTTTCATAAAAAACATCATTATCACGTTGAGAATGTATCTGCTCCAAAAGAAATGGCAGAAGCACCTCGCAGACCTCGTCAAGAGGAGAATGACCGTGATCGTCAAATCATGGAAGACAATGATTGTGGTGTGATTCCTATTGCGGGGCGTGAAGGTTTCGCCATTCAAAGTAGAGATGGCGGTTTTTCTTTCAAACCCTATATGATGATGCAGACTACGGCCAATTTTAATTGGTATGACGATGAAGGGTTGGATAAGGCTTATAATCAAGACAATGTGGCTAATTCTGGCTTTGCTGTGCCATACGCAATTATTGGTTTTACGGGAAAGGCATTCAATCGTTTGTCGTTCAACGTGAGTATGAATGCAGCAGCGAGTGGTGGAGGCATTCTTCAGCAAGGCTGGATTGATGCGAGAGTGTGCAAAGGCTTGCAAATTCGTACGGGTAAGTTCAAAACACCATTCACGCATGCTTATTTGACAATGTTGGGCGGAACGTTGATGCCTAACTTGCCCTCTTCATTGACTACATCGACTATTATGCCTTATACGTTGAATGCGGTCACGCCTACCATAGGAACGGGCTTTGATTTAGGTGTGGAGTTGCACGGACTTTGGGCTCAGCAAAAGGTAGGTTATGAACTTGGTTTGTGGAACGGAACGGGTAGCAGTGTCAATGGAGCAACCAAAACCTTTAGTGATGATTGGCATATTCCTTCGTTGCTCTATGCTGGTCGTCTGTCATTCATGCCTAAGGGCGTAATGCCAAGCACGCAAGGCGACCCAGACCATTTGGATGAGAACAAGATGTTGTTGGCCGTGTCGGGAGGAATCAATGTGGAGAGTGAGTATGAAAGTACAAACGATAGTCGTTTAGGGGTTGAGGCTGCTTGGTTGTATAAGCGACTCTATTTGGCTGGCGAGGCTTATTGGATGCATGTTGGTTTCACCGATAGGCAAAAGATTGACGACGAGTTCGACTATTTGGGCGGCTATGCACAGATTGGTTACTTTTTGACTCGTAATTTGCAAGGGGCTTTCCGTTATGACTTCTACAATCGAAACGGCTGGGATGCTAACGGCTTTTTGAATATGCCTGCTGTCGGATTGAACTACTTCATTCGCAGTTGTAATTTGAAAATGCAAGGAATGTATCAATACACGGGTCGCACCAATCATGACACGCAGTTGGATCGTGATAACGATGATTTGGGTGTTGCTACCCATAAGGCAACTCTTCTGTTGCAATATAGTTTCTAAGTGACCGAAATCGTGTTTTGACTTTGTATAATGACATTTGTATGATTAACAGATTTATAACTATATTTTTTGCCCTGACAATGGGTGCTTGCTTGGGTAGTTGTGATGATGGTGATATCTCAGAAGAGATGAATTTCTCGATTGACGAAGGTTATACCGTGAAACTCAACGGGTCCTTGAATAAATTGGACCAATGGAACTCTTCTCAATATCAAGTGGTTGTGGCTGCATTTGCGGCGCAGGATTCTTATCCGCTTTTGGCGAAGGCGATTCCTTCTCAATCTGATTCCTTGAACTTTTTGTTCGATGGCATCAATCCTACATGCGAAACGATTGAATTATGTGTGCTCAATCTCATCAATAAGCGTGTGGCGACATTGTCTTCTATTTACGAACGTTCGGAAGATCCAGACCGAAAGTTGAACGATACGATTATCTGCAATTTCAAAGGAATGGATGTCGGAATGTATTCAACCATTCAGAGCAATATTTTCACCAAGCGGTGCGCCTATTGTCATGGCATGGGCGAGACTCCAGCCGCAGGATTGTATTTGACGGAAGGTGATAGTTATGCAAGTTTGGTAAATGTCATTTCTAAAAAGATCGATTCATTGAAGCGCGTCTCTCCTGGTGATGCGGAAAATAGTATGCTCTACAAGGTTTTAACCGAGTATGGAGAGGAGTGTGGTTGGCACTATGACCATACAAAATTCTTCTATGGTAATTCGATGAGCAATTTGGTGAAAGAGTGGATCAATAGTGGAGCTCCTCAATGAGAATTTTTTTTCTCTGAATTTTTATAATGATGGATTTTTATAGATGCGTCTATAGATGTCCTTTAAAATAAGTATCTTCGCAAATCAAATAAAGAGACAAGTAATGGCTACAAGCATACACAATCTTATCGTAAACGGAAATGAAGTTCAAGCGGAACGATTTGACTTCCAACCTGCTAATAATGGAGTAGGCGAATGTCATATAATGATTCATTTAACCCAAAAGTCGTTGCCGGCCAAACAACAAATAGCAGATGCGTTTTCGGCCTATTCTCTTTTGCTGGCCACCGATATGGCAGGTTTCACGCCTGTGTTTCGACGCATTTTCTTAAGTGATGCAGCCAATCAAAACGAAATGGTTAATGAGGAACTCTCTCAGGAAACAACTCGTGTGGCTACTTCTGTTGTGGAGCAGCCGCCATTGAATGGAACGAAGATTGCGCTGTGGGTCTATTTCTTGGAGAATGTCCAGTCGAAACTTTTGCCGTCGGGCCTTTATCAAGTTGAGCATGGTGCATATACGCACTATTGGGGAGGCTCTTCAACTTGCAGTACGGGCAACAGCGAAGAACAAACTGTTGCTTTGCTCTCTGATTATGCGGAGGAGTTGGCTGTAAATGGCCTTTCGTTGGAGGATGACTGCATCCGAACTTGGTTTTTCGTGCAGAATGTAGATGTCAACTATCAAGGCGTAGTGGATGGCCGAAACCGAGTGTTTGATGAACATAATCTGACAAATAAAACGCACTTTATCACTAGCACCGGCATAGGCGGTCGCAGTGCCGATCATAACGAGTTGGTGCAACTCAATACTTATGCTGTAGGTGGCTTGCAGAATAATCAAATCAGGTTCCTATATGCAAAGGATTATTTGAATTCGACCTATGAATATGGGGTCCGTTTCGAACGTGGAACATTGGTCGATTATGGCGACCGCAGGCATATCTTCATTTCTGGAACGGCAAGCATTGGCAATAAAGGTAATGTGCTTCATATTGGTGAAATCGATAAGCAGGTGCATCGTATGTGGCAGAACGTGGAGGCTTTGTTGAACGAGGGCGATTGCGATTTTGAAGACGTGGCTCAGATGTTGGTATATCTTCGTGATCCAGCTGATTTTGACTTGGTCAGAAGAATGTTCGACGAACGTTTCCCGAACACTCCTAAGGTGATTTTGTTAGCGCCCGTTTGTCGCCCTACGTGGTTGATAGAGATGGAATGTATGGCTGTGAAATCCTCGTATAATAGTCAGTTCGCTGATTTCTAACCCGTTTGATGACTTTCGTTTGGAATGAATAAGGTTTTATCTATTCTATTAAGGGTGTCGTGTGCCCTTTTGATTCTTGTTCTGGCTCTTGCCACACTGATAGAGGATCAGCAAGGTTCCCTTTGGGTGGAACGATACATCTATGGCCATTGGTGGTTTGTGGCTTTCAACATGATGGTTTTTGCTTTGGCCGCTTACTGGGCTGTCTGCAATAAAGTCTGGAGAAATTTGGATTTCTTATTGTTTACTATTGCTTTTTCATTTATAGCTGTCGGTGCTCTTTTGACCTATGCGACGGCCGAACGAGGTTATGCCCATTTGGAGAAAGGTGCTAAGTGTACTGTTTTCGAGGGCAGGGATAGGACAATCCATCAACTTCCGTTTGAAATGGAGTTGGATAGTTTCTGTGTCCGCTACTATCCAGGCACGGAGGCTCCGATGGATTATGTCAGTTACATGCACGTGAATGGAACAACAGAGGTGGTCTCTATGAATAAGAATTTTGTGAAGGATGGCTATCGTTTCTGTCAGTCTAGTTTTGATGAGGATGGCGGCAGTTGGTTGAGTGTCAATCACGATCCATACGGAGCCACTACGATGTTTGGGGGCTATATATTGTTTGCGGTTGCAGGTTTGTTTTCGCTCTTGAATAGAAGCGGGCGCTTCCGTCAGATGATTCAAAACCCTTTGTTGAAAAAAGGCGGAATGTTGCTTCTCTTGCTCTTCGTTCATCTTCCATTTTCTTTTGGTGGTACTGAGTCGGCCAATATGCAGGCAACTCCTGTCATCTCGAAAGAGAAGGCTTTGGACTTGCGACGTAATCAAGTGGTCTATCAAAATAGAATTGTTCCTTTCAATACGGTGGCAATTGATTTCGTGAAAAAGATAGTGGGCACCGACAATTATCATGGCCTAATGCCCGAACAGGTGGTGGGAGGTTGGAGCATAGCTCCGGAGATTTGGAGGCATGAAAAGATGATTAAGGTGAAGTCTGACGAGTTGAGGCAGGCTTTGTGCATGGCGGGCGAATATTGCAGTCTCGCTGATTTGTATGACGAAAATGGCCGTTATCGTTTGCAGTCGTTGTGGCTGCGTGAACAGCAGAATCGAGATTTGAGCAAGTTGGAGAAGGCTATTGGCGAGGTGGATGAAAAAGTCGGCATCATTCAGATGTTGCTTAGTAATACGTTGACGAAGCCATTGCCTCAAGACGTTCAACCCTTGAGTGAGGAGAAGGTGAGTGCAGAGTTGCTCTATAATCGGCTACCATTGACGAAGGTTTTGTTTATGCTCAATCTTACGTTAGGTTTTCTCTCTTGCGGTCTGTTGTTTTATTGTGGCTTGACGCAAAAGAATAGACCGTTGCAGTGGTTGAAAAATGTTTTTAAAACCTTGCCAGTCGTGCTTTTAGTTATTATGTTGGTGCAGGCTTTCGGTTATGGTTTGAGGTGGTATATTAGTGGTCGTTTGCCACTTAACAATGGATATGAAACTATGCAGTTTTTCTCACTTGTCGTGATGATTATTGCTGCGGTTCTATCCAGGCGATACAAATTTGCATTGCCTTTCGGCTTTTTGTTGTCTGGGTTCACTCTTTTGGTGTCGCATTTGGGAGAGATGAATCCGCAGATTACGCCATTGATGCCTGTGCTTAATTCGCCATGGCTGAGTGCCCATGTGTCGATGATTATGATGTCGTACGCACTTTTCGCCTTCATCATGTTGAACAGCCTTTTTGCTTTGGTGTTGATGAACAAAGAGGCAACCCATCAGCAAGTGGAGCAATTGACGTTGATAAATAAAATAATGCTCTATCCGTCCACAATCTTTATTGGAGTTGGAATTGCTTTAGGTTCAGTTTGGGCTAATGAGTCGTGGGGCAACTATTGGGGATGGGATTCTAAGGAGGTTTGGGCATTGATAACCTTTATGGTCTATGGTGTTGCTATTCTTTTCCCTACAACCTCTCTTTTTGAAAATCGTAGATCATTCCATTGGTATATGTTCTTGGCCTTCTTGACAGTCTTGATGACTTATTTTGGAGTCAATTATTTGTTGGGAGGAATGCATAGTTATGCCAATGCGTAGAGGTCTCTCACTTGATGATGTCGAACCTTCTGTTTTTATTTGTTAATAAAAGTTAATTCAGTGTATGATTGTGGATTTATTCTACAACATAATTCTTTAGAATAGGTGAAATTTGCAGTGTAGAAAGAGATTTAAAGATCGCTTTCTCATATTAGAAGATAATTACGGTTTTATTGTGTGATATATTATAAATAAGTTAATGTTAATTGAGACGAAATCTTTTGTTTTGCTTTGTGTCTAGTTGTTAGAGTTAAAAATTGATTGTTTTAGAAGTTATCTAGCATTACTAGATGTGAAAAAGGATTGGAAATCGTTCGGTTTTCAATCCTTTTTCGTTGGTGACGGCTTCCTTTTAAAACAAAGAGATTCAAAGATGGGCGTTTATCTTTATTTCGTACTTTTACATTTGAATTGAACCTCAAAAAAAGAGAATATGACATCAAGATACTATACTCGTTGTGCGTCGCCTTTGGGCGAATTATTGTTGGCAAGTGACGGGACATCCTTGACGGGGCTTTGGATGGAAGGACAAAAATATTATCCTGAGATAGACACGAAGGGACGGTTTGATGGTAACTTGCCAGTTTTTGAGGCGACGAGACGTTGGTTGTCGGCTTATTTCCAAGGGCTGAAGCCTGTGTTAGATATCCCGCTAACATTCGAAGGCACTCCGTTTCGATGCGAGGTATGGAGACTTTTGTGTCAGATTCCCTATGGCGAGGTGGTGACCTATGGTCAACTGGCTGCACGATTAGCACGGCAACGTGGTGTTCCGAAGATTTCAGCAAGGGCTGTCGGACAGGCGGTAGGTCACAATCCTATTTCTATCATCGTGCCATGCCATAGAGTAGTAGGGAGCAACAACCAATTGACGGGATATGCAGGAGGTCTTGAAAGAAAGATGTTTTTGTTGGGGGTGGAGGGAGACTTCATAAAATCCCCGCTGCAATTCTAATAAACCAATGTGTGCAAGAGAGCAGTTGTTTCCAGTCAATCTTTTGTGTGATTGTAGTATGGGAAAATAGGTAGCGTCGTGAAATAATCTATCCTACGGAAAACATGATGATAGCCGAACTGTTTGAATGCAAAATCAGTGCGGAGTTCGATGAATACTCATCTCCAGTTTTTATATTATACGAAGCAGGTGCATCAAAATGTTTTTTTAGGCACATTTCGATACACCTGCTATCTCTTATGAGGAAAATTCTATTTCTCTTTCCAGTCTCCGTTATCTTTGATGAGCTGGATTAGTTTTTCAACGGCTTCATTTTCGGGAACCAATTTTTCTACGCAAGTTTGTCCTTTGTAGAGGTTGACTTTACCTTTTGCCGAACCAACATATCCATAGTCGGCGTCTGCCATCTCGCCAGGGCCGTTTACGATGCAACCCATGATGCCGATTTTGAGGCCTTTCAGATGCGATGTCTTGGACTTTATCTCTGTAATGGTGCTCTGCATATTGTAGAGCGTTCTTCCGCAGCTAGGACAAGAAATGTACTCGGTTTTGCTGACTCTCGCTCTTGCAGCTTGGAGAATACCGAAGGCAATGGAAAGCGTCTTGGCGTGCTCTATGTTTCTGTCCTCGATCCAAAGACCGTCGCCCAACCCATCGATGAAGAACATTCCTGCATCTGCACCTGCCATGATTTGCAACTTCTGGTTGTCTGTCTCTTCGTAGCTACGTTTGATTACGACAGGATTTTTCACGCCTTTGTTCAACAATAGATGGAAGAAGGCTTTTTGCTCACCTACGCCATTTACATGGTTCGTCTCGATGATGAAGACTGTCTTCTCGTCTATCAGGTCAAACAATTGGTCGGTCGCATCCGGAAGCGTGATGCTTAAGAATTTGATGTTGCTGTTGGCCTCTTTTATTTTTGCTGCGTTTTGAGCAGAGAAGAGAGGGTAGGAGTTCTCTCCATTTTTGATAGTTCCATCTGCACAATAGACGTAGTCTGCCACCAAGCCTTGGTGTTCGCTTGCTTCGTTAGCTATCACGATAGGAAGTTTGTTGCCGCCGATGTTTTCAATCTTTAGGCTTTCTCTCTTTCTGTAAACGAAAGGATTGACCATTTTGCTATCAGAACCGTTGATGTGTGGGTGGTTTTGCCTGCGGGTGACATATTCTGCTAAGAATTGTGCTACTGGAATCTCGCATTCGGGAGCCTCGCTGAGCGATACACGGATAGTGTCTCCAATACCATCGTTAAGTAATGCACCGATACCGACGGCCGATTTGATTCGTCCGTCTTCTCCGTCTCCTGCTTCGGTTACGCCAAGATGGAGAGGGAAATTCATGCCTTCTTCTTTCATGGTTGCCGCCAAAAGACGAACGGTTTGTACCATAATCACGGTGTTGGATGCTTTGATAGAGATAACGATGTTAGAGAAATTCTCTTCTCTGCAAATGCGTAAGAACTCCATGCAAGATTCCACCATGCCTTGAGAGGTGTCTCCGTAGCGACTCAAGATTCGGTCGGAGAGCGATCCGTGGTTTACTCCGATACGGATGGCTGTGTTGTGTTCTTTGCAGATGTTGAGGAAAGGAATGAGCCTTGTTCTGATTTTTTCAATCTCTTGTTTGTACTCCTCGTCTGTATACTCAAATCGTTTGTTGGTGTGGACGCTGTCAACAAAGTTTCCGGGATTGATACGAACCTTTTCTACATATTGGGCTGCTGTGTCAGCTGCGTTAGGGTTAAAGTGGATGTCGGCCACCAATGGTGTCGTATAGCCTTTGCTGTTTAATCCGTTGCGAATCTCTTTTAGGTTGGTTGCCTCTTTTACCCCTTGAGCTGTAAATCGCACTAATTCGCCGCCAGCCTCAATGATGCGAATGCATTGTTCGATGCTGGGTTCGGTGTCGTTGGTGTTGGTGTTGGCCATCGACTGGATGCGAATGGGTGCATCTCCGCCTAATGTGAGGTTTCCTATGTTGACTTTGCTGGATTTCCTTCTGTTGTAGTTGAATAGGGCGTCTGCCGATTCGTCTTGCAGATGCGTTTTATGTCTCTCTATTTCCATGTCGTAATTAGTTTTTACAAATATACTTCAATTTGTTTTTAAACGAAAAAGAAGTTTGCCATGTATCACCATAAAAAAAGAGGTCGCTTAACGGCGACCTCTTTTATCGTGTGTTTGGAATTTCTTATTCTGCTACAACTTTAGCCTCTTCTGCTACAACTGCTTTGTTACCCTTCTTTTTCAAGATGTCGAAAGCAACAGGAGCTGCAACGAAGATAGTTGAGTAAGTACCCTCGATAACACCAATCAAGATAGCGAAGATAAATCCTCTGATTGTCTCTCCACCGAACAAGAAAATGATTACCAATACCACGAATGTACTCATTGATGTACTGAACGTACGGCTCAATGTAGAACTGATGGAGTGGTTGAATACCTTTTCCTCGTCCCAATCTGTGTGTGTGTTTCTATTCTCACGGATACGGTCAAAGATAACCACTGTATCGTTGATAGAGTAACCGATCACTGTCAAGATTGCGGCGATGAATGATTGGTCAATCTCTAATGAGAATGGCATGAATGCGTAAAGCAATGAGTAGCATCCAAGGATGAACAATGTATCGTGAACCAAGGCTGCAACGGCACCGGCACTAAATGCGATGTTTCTGAATCGGATGAGGATGTAGGCTGCAATTATAATAAGTGCGAAAGCTACAGCCCAATATGCAGAAGTCTTGATGTCGTCTGCCATTGTAGGACCTACCTTTTGTGAACTTTGGATACCGAATGTCTCTGCTTGGTCGTTTGCAATGACTGCGTTGCCATTTTCAATAGCGAAACGGTTAGAGAACATTTCCAAAGTGATGTCGTGGTCGTACATTGATTTCAAGTTCTCGAACAAGATGCCTTCGATTTCTGCGTCAACATCCTTATTCTCGTCGTTGATCTTGTAGTTAGTAGAGATACGAACTTGGTTCTGATCACCAATTGTGATAACTGTTGCACGGTCTTCACCGAACTTTCCGTTCAACTTCTCTGCAATCTCAGAGGTGTTTACTGCCTTCTCGAAACGAACGATATAGTTACGTCCTCCACTGAAGTCAATACCTTGTTTCAAACCTTGTGTTGCTAAAGAACCAATTGCAATGGCCAAAAGACAAGCTGATACACAATAGAACATCTTTCTCTTGCTCATGAAATCGATGTTGATGTTTTGGAACAAGTTCTTTGTCATGCTTGTGCTGAATGTCAAATCTTGGCACTTTTCCTTGCCCATCAACCAAGAGAAGACCAAACGGGTGATGAAGATGGCAGTAAAGAATGAACAAAGGATACCGATGATCAATGTGGTGGCAAATCCACGAATAGGACCTGTACCGAACAAGAACAAGATGATACCTGTAAGGATTGTTGTTACGTTAGAGTCGACAATGGCACTCAATGCGTTGCTGTAACCATCTGTAATAGCTTGCTTAAGTGGCTTGGAAAGTTTCAACTCCTCTCTGATACGCTCAAAGATCAATACGTTAGCATCGACGGCCATACCTAAGGTAAGGACGATACCTGCGATACCTGGCAATGTCAAGACTGCCTTGTAAGAAGCAAGCACACCGAAGATGAAGAATACGTTTGCCAAAAGGGCAAGGTCAGCAACCAATCCTGGAACAAGACCGTAATAGAAAATCATATAAACAAGCACCATGCAGAATGCGATGATGAATGAGATAAGACCGCTATTGATGGCCTCTTGACCCAATGATGGACCAACTACGTCCTCTTGAATGATTTTAGCAGGTGCAGGCATCTTACCAGACTTCAACACGTTAGCCAAGTCTTTTGCCTCTTCAACGGTGAAGTTACCAGTAATCTCTGATCTACCACCAGTAATCTCGGAATTTACTCTTGGGTAAGAACATACATAACCATCCAAAACGATAGCTACTTGTCTGTTTAGATTCTCTCTTGTAAGACGAGCCCAAGTCTTAGCTCCCTCTGGGTTCATCTCCATGCTTACGTTTGCGTAAGCTGAATTTTGTCCGAAGTCTGCTCTTGCCTCAGTGATAACACTTCCTGTCAAAGGAGCCTTGCCATCTCTACGCTTTGATTGAAGAGCAACCAATTCGTAGATGTTTTCGCCCTTGCCAATACCTTTTGAAGTCCAAGTTGGAAGGATGTTTGCAGGGAAGATGTTCTTCTCTTTCGCCATCTTGAAGTATTTTGCAATCTTGGCAGTGTCCTTAGCCTCAGCTCTACCGATGGTAGCACTTGGGTAAGGGTTGCCTTGAGGGTCTGTGCTCAAACCAAGGATGGCGTAAAGAGGGTTGGCCTTTGAATATTCCTTAGCAGCCATGCTGTTTGCAGATGAGTCCTCGTTGGCGATTTTTGCCAACAAACTGTCTGCTGCAGTAGTTGCTGCGGTAGTATCTGCGTTTTTTGCAATTGATTCTTCTTGCTTAGACGTCAAAGCCTCAAGGTCTCTTGCCATGTTGTTGACAGCGATAACGCTTGGGAAGATCTCGTCCAAATTGGCAGTTTCCCAGAACTCAAGGTTTGCAGAACCTTGGAGCAACTTACGAACACGCTCTGGCTCTTTGATACCTGGCATTTCGATCAAGATACGACCTGCGATTTCCAATTGTTGGATGTTGGGTTGAACAACACCGAAACGGTCGATACGAGAACGCAACACATTGAATGAGTTGTCAACTGCACTCTTAACCTCGCCTTTGAGGATCTTGATTACTTCATCATCAGGGGTAGAACCGCTAATCTTGTCCTTCAATTCGAATGTAGAGAAAACAGTGTTCAATTGAGCTCCTGAAGTTTTGAATGCTTCTGCAAAGAGATCAACGAAATCTGCTTGCTTGCTCTTTTGCAACTCCTTCGCATCAGCGATGGCTTTTACAAAGTTCGGATTTGTTGCTTGAGAACCGGCCAATGATTTAAGAACGTCAGGAACAGATACTTCCATGACAACGTTCATACCACCCTTCAAGTCGAGACCCAAATTCAACTCTTGCTCACGACACTCTTTCAACGTGTACCCTAACCAAACCTTTTCTCCAGCAAGGGAGTCAAGGTAGCTGCTTTGCTTATCAAAGTCATTAGCATATAGTGTTTCAGCCTTTTTGTTGTAGTGGCTGGTTACCATGCTAAATGAAAGATAAAAAAGACACACTAAGGTAAGTAGTACAGAAAACAACTTAACAATACCTTTGTTTTGCATTTTTTTGTTACTTTATTAATGACTATCTTTCTATTTTATATTCTTTTTATTTATTAAGCCGCAAATATAGGCATTTTTTTGATATATGCCATTTTTTTGCAACAATCTTTTTGACCGGCCTTCCCCTCGAACTGCAAGCCAAACGAGCTTTCTGCTTTACATTTGGAGGGTTAATTCGCAGATTTCTGCATTACTGCATTGAATAAGGTCGTTTGGTGCGGCTTTTATTTGCAATCCTCGTTGCCCTGCACTAACATATATGTAGTCGTATTCGATGGCTGTGTGATGGAAAAAGGTCGGATAGCTTTTTTTCATTCCAAGTGGGGAACAGCCTCCTCTTATATATCCTGTCAAGGCTAATATCTCTTTCATTGGTACCAAATCACAATTTTTGTTGCCCGAAACTTTTGCCGCTAATTTTAAGTCCACTTCATCGCCGCCAGGGATGACGCATACAAATATGCCTGTCTTGTTCCCTCTTAATACCAATGTCTTGAAAACCCTCTCGATGGGTTGCCCTAATTGTGCTGCAACGTGAACGGCACTAAGATCGCTTTCGTCCACTTCGTAAGGTATGAGTTCGTATGCGACTTTCTTGCTGTCAAGAATTCTTGCCGCATTGGTTTTGTTGATTTTCATTATGATTGCTTTTGTTTATTTTATAATTAACTCTTGTCCTAAAGATATGGAGTTGTCTTTCAGGTTGTTCCATCTCTTTATCTCGTCAACACTGCATCCGTATCGCTTTGAAATGTTATAGAGGGTGTCGCCTTTGGCAACCGTGTGCGTGCGTTTCTTTACCTCTTGGGGTTTGCTCTCTTTGTGTTTCTTTTCTTGTTCTTTGACAGATGTTTTTGTCTCGGATTTTTCCTCGGCAATTTTCTTTGCTTCTTTTAACTCTTTCTTGAAACGTTTCAATGCCTTTCGAATGTCACGGTCGCTCGTGATGCGTCTAGCCTTTTTGTATCGTTTCTTAAAATAGCTTGTTTCACTATCTTCTATCATGATGCCTCTTGAAGTGGAGGCGTGGATGAAATCGAATTTTTTACCCTCTCTTTTTCTATAAACGATTCCTACATGGCCGACTTTCCTACCTTTGGAACCTTTGTAGAAGACCAAATCGCCCTCTTTTAGATTCCTTTTGAAACGAACTTTCTTTCCATGCTTGGGCTGGTCTATGGACGAACGGTTAAGCGAAATTCCCAACTTCTTGTAACAGAACCGAGTAAACCCAGAACAGTCAAATGCATTGGGGCCTTCGGCACCATGTCGATAGGGTTTGCCTTGTTGTTTTTCTGCAAATTGTAGCATCTCTTCAATGCTTTCCAATTCGGGCATTGATTTGATTTCTTCTCTGCTACGGGCGTTAATGTTCCATTGGCAGAAGATGAACAAGAGTATGATTGTTAAATATTTACGAGTCATTATACCTGTTTGTTTTTCCAAATTTGCGTTTCGTTTTTTTGAGGTTTGGGCACTTTGACGGAGAACCATCTATAGACTGGGGTGTCCAAGCCTATGCCGTGCATGTAATTATAGGTGGCGAGGTTTAGCCCGTCGCCTATGGCGTCGATGTCATAGTCTAACTTTTCGTCGAAATCCACCTCGTTGTTGGCAAACGGATTTTTCTCTTCCGTGACGCGTTTTACATTGAATTTTTCTGGGTTCTTGCCCGAAGGACTATGTTCTGTCATGGCGTATCGGTGCCAGAAGGCCGATTGTACCAACCCCTCTTGGAAGAGTTGGCGGACCACCTCGATGGCGTTGATGGTTTCTTGGAGTGTCTCCGTTGGAAATCCATACATGAGATAGGTGTGAACCATGATGCCCGATTGGGTGAAGTGGCGAGCCGACTCGGCAGCTTGTTGTATGCTTACGCCTTTGTTCATGAGTTTCAACAATCGGTCGGATGCCACTTCAAGACCACCCGAGACGGCGACACAGCCCGCGTCGGATAGAAGATCGCAAAACTCTTGCGTGTATGATTTCTCAAATCGTACATTCCCCCAAAAACTAACGGTCAGTTTCCTTTTTATAATCTCTTCTGCCACCTCTTTTAGAACTTTGGGCGGTAACGCTTCGTCTGTGAAATGGAACCCGGTCTCTCCTGTTTGTGCAATGATGCTTTCCATACGGTCGACGATGAGCGAGGCCTTTGGTGCGTCGTATCGGCAGATATAGTCGATGGTGGTATCGCAGAACGCACATTTTGCCCAGTAGCAACCATGAGCCATGACCATCTTGTTCCACTTGCCACAACTCCATAATTTATGCATGGGATTGACCATGTCGGTCATGGACAGATACAAGTCCGTCTTTAATCCGCTGAAGTCGGGTGTGCCGTTTTCGGAGAAAGGAATGTTGATGTTGTCGTTTTGGCTGTAAACCAATTCGTTATTTTCTACGTAGTAGGTACGAATCAAATCTTCTTTGCCGCATTTGCCTTCTAAATATTCGGTGATCTTGTGAGTTGGGAGTTCTCCGTCGTCCAATGTGATGTAATCTACATATTGGAAAATTCGTTTGTCACTCAAATGCCTTAGTTCAGTATTGGGAAACCCTCCGCCCATGAGCGTCTTAATGTTCGGATGATGGGCCTTGATATATTGGCCACATCTAAGAGCGGCATATAGGCATCCTGGAAAAGGGACTGAAAATCCAACTATCTCAGCCTCAGATTCTTTGATTTTCTCTTCGATGAGGTTGAATGTTTCAAGGTCTATTATATTGGGTTTCGCAGAAACAGCCTTTTCTATATTATCAAAAGTGGGAGCGTAACTCGACAAACTCTCTGCATATTTGATAAGGTCGAAATAAGGGGATATCATCTCGCGAATATAATCGGCAATGTCTTCAATGAAGAGTGTGGCAATATATCTGGCTTTGTCTTCAATGCCAGAAACTCCGAAAGCCCATTCCATATCGGCCGTGTTGTCGAATCGGGGACCTTCCGGGAATAGAGATCGGTTGGCGATGCGGGGAGCCAATGTGCGATCTTTCCCTTGTAAGAAACGGATGGCCGCCTCTACACTGTTGATGTAACGATCCCGTTCGTTGAAGATGCGAGCCATCTTTTTGGACATTTTCCTTTCTGCTGTCTCTTCGAAGATTTTTTTGAGGAAATCTTTGGTATAGATTCGGCAAATAAGTTCGATGCCTAAATCGGATTGAAAAACGGTGTGTCCTTTCGTATTCAAAAAACCTTTTAATACGGATGTGGAAGGATAGGCCGTGTTTAATTGAGTCAACGGTGGAATCGTTAGAAGTATCTTCATCGCTATGAAAATTATCGTTTGGCTACAAGTTCGCAAATGCGTATGATGACGGCAGTAGCCGCACGCATGGATTGAATCGGAACATATTCGAAGCGTCCGTGAAAGTTGTGTCCGCCGGCAAAAATGTTGGGGCAGGGAAGACCTTCGAAAGAGAGTCTTGCTCCATCTGTTCCGCCTCTGATAGGACTGATTTTGGGTTGGATGCCGCACTCTTCCATGGCTTGTTTGGCAATATCTACAACATGCATTACTGGCGTGATTTTCTCTATCATGTTGTAGTATTGGTCTTTCAACGTCAGTTCAACGGTGCCTGCTCCGTATTTTTGGTTGATTTGGCTGGCAATGGATTCCATTACCTGCTTGCGGTTTTCGAAGTTGTTTCTGTCGTGGTCGCGAATGATGTAATGCATCTCGCTCTTTTCCACTGTTCCTTCCATTTGATTCAGATGGAAGAATCCCTCTCTATTCTCTGTTTGCTCGGGAACTTCCTGCTTAGGCAATGCTTGGGCGAACTCCATCGCAATGCTTAAGGCGTTCTTCATTTTTCCCTTGGCGTATCCTGGGTGGACATTTCTGCCGTTGACTATGATTTTTGCTGCTGCGGCATTGAAATTTTCGTATTCTAACTCACCTATTTCGCCACCGTCCATTGTGTAGGCCCAGTCTGCACCAAATGATTTCACATCGAAGAGATCCACGCCGCAGCCGATTTCCTCGTCGGCGGTGAAGGCAATTTTGATGGTGCCGTGTTTTATTTCTGGATGTTGTAATAAATGTTCTATGGCCGTCATGATTTCTGCCACGCCAGCTTTGTCGTCAGCACCCAACAGGGTGGTTCCGTCGGTCACGATGATGTCGTTGCCCACATATTTTCTTAACTCGGGAAATTCATTTTCGGAGAGTCTGATGCCTAATTGCTCGTTTAGAAGGATGTCGCCTCCTTGATAGTTGACAGTACGAGCCTTGATGTTCTCGCCTGAGGCGTCTGGACTTGTATCGACATGTGCGATGAATCCAACTGTCGGCAGATCGTTGCCTGCGTTTGAAGGCAGTTCTGCGGAGATGTATCCTCTATTAATATGATCGCAGATGTTACTTAACTTTAACTCTTTCATTTCCTTCAAAAGTGCTTGGAGGAAAACAACTTGTTCAGGCGAAGATGGATTGGTACCTGAATTTTCGTCGGAAGTTGTTTTAAATTGTATGTAACGTAAAAAACGGCTGTCAACAGTTTCCATGATTTTTGTGAGATTAAGAGGCAAAAAATGCCATTTCGCTCAAAGTTACTACAAAAAAGGGAATCCTTGGCAATAAAGGAAGAATCTTCTCTCTGCTTTTTGTTCGTGTGCGAAAATGATAAGATGCTACAGCTCTCTTTTCTCGTGAATTTTGTGTACTTTTGTCGCCTGTTTTAGCAAAGCATGGATAAAGACAAACAAACTAATAATTTCAATAAATGAAAGGGTTATATACAATTTTACTCCTTGTCGGTTCCAACATTTTCATGACATTGGCGTGGTACGGACATTTGAAACTTCAACAAGCTAAAATCAGCGAATCATGGCCTTTGATTCTCGTGATTGTTTTCTCTTGGGCGATTGCTCTTTTGGAGTATTCGCTACAGGTTCCAGCTAACCGTATCGGTTTTGAAGAGAATGGAGGCCCGTTCAACTTGGTGCAACTCAAGGTGATTCAAGAGGTGGTTTCATTGATAGTGTTCTCTATCGTGGCAATGGTGATGTTCCAAGGCGTGGAATTGAAATGGAATCATTTGGCAGCTTTTGCTTGTTTGGTGGCTGCAGTCTATTTTGTCTTTATGAAATAAAGTGTTCTTTTGAATGGACAAAGTGAATAAAATAGAGGATTTGGACAGAGAGCAGTTGCTTGAGTTGGTTCAGATTTATGCCAAAAATATGTTGGCTTTGGATGGCGTTTGGTTTCAATCTGTTGAATCGGCAGAAGGTATGGACGCCGCGATGGAACACGACAGGAATGCTTGGCGCAGATATACCGTTTCGGAAGCACGGAGGATAAAGGCTTTTTTGAACCTTCCTGAAAGGGCTGGCATTGAAGGATTGAAACGAGCCTTGTCGTTCCGCTTCTATGCGGCTCTCAATGGTGACGAGTTTATTGAGTCTGA
Organism: Paludibacteraceae bacterium; assembly: GCA_024401475.1. Taxonomy (GTDB): domain Bacteria; phylum Bacteroidota; class Bacteroidia; order Bacteroidales; family Paludibacteraceae; genus RGIG10190. The sequence continues at coordinate 72,186 of JAKSKZ010000009.1, forward strand.
AAACACATTGATTTATAGAACGATTTCTTGTCGAGTTCAAAATGCTCGCAGTAGAAAAGGGATGCCGTTCCATCCTTGTAAGTCCGTGGGTATTTTGGAGTATGGATTCTTTGCCAAAGAAATAGACGATCGTTTTGAATGCGAGGCTTTGAGTTGTTATCCTGATATTACGGATACAACTTGTGCCTGTTCTTGGAAATTCACATTGAAGGAGTAATCCTTATGATGCTTGGATTTGACTTTGCAACTTGGTTGCTGTCTGTAGGCACTAACTTTGATTTGATAAAAACAGTGAGGAATGAATAAGGCAAATAAAGAAAGGAAAGAGTATGGAGAATAATTTACGTTCTTGTCAGTTCTTAGGATTGTTGTCGTTTTTTATGATGTTCGCCCAATCTTTGTTCGCTGGAGTAAAAGGTAATGTTCAAGATAAAGAGGGTGTTCCTTTGGCGGGTGCCTATATTTGCAAATTGAATCCCAATAAAATAGTTGCGGTAACTGATGAAAATGGTGATTTTCAATCGGATGAGATTCATTTGATGGACCGTTTGATGATTAGCTATGTTGGTTATGAAAATGATACTGTTTTGGTGAAAAGCGTAGATAAACCTTTGGTAGTGACGCTTTCAAACGATAATCAAATGGCAGAGGTGCAGGTGGTTGGTAAATCCTATAGTGTTCGTAAGGATAGACTTAGTGTGACCAATCGGGATGTCATCTCGGAGGGCGAGTTGATTCGTGCTGCATGCTGCAACCTTGGCGAGAGTTTTACCACTAATCCTTCTGTAGATGTGAGCTATTCTGACGCATCTACGGGGGCTAAGCAGATTAAATTGTTGGGCTTGTCTGGCCGATATGTGCAGATGCTTTCTGAAAATATACCAAACTATCGAGGAAGTGCCGCCCCATACTCATTGGGTTACATCCCAGGCCCGTGGATGCAAAGCATACAAGTCTCGAAAGGAACCTCTTCGGTGAAGAATGGTTATGAGGCGGTGACGGGACAAATAGACGTGGAGTTTAAAAAGCCACAAGCCCAAGAGCAGGTGAATGCCAACCTGTATGCTGATGTGATGGGCAAGTTGGAACTGAATGCTGATGGAAATATTCATTTAAACAAAAGATTGAGCACTGGCTTGTTGGCTCATTATGAGAAAGCAACGATGGCTCATGATAATAATAACGATGGTTTTGCTGATTTGCCTCAAGTGGAACAACTTAATCTACAAAATCGTTGGGCATGGATGGGGGGTCGTTTCATCTCCCAATCGTCAGTGAAAGGAATGATGGAGGATCGCAGAAGCGGGCAGATTACACACGATATGCCTATGATGGACGACCTCCCTTATGAAATAGACATTGAAACGCAACGTTACGAAGCGTTTACAAAAAATGCCTATATCATAGATAAAGAGAAAAATACGAATGTCGCTTTGATTCTTTCTGGTTCCATTCATAACCAAGATGGTGATTACGGTGGTTTTAGTCAAGAGGCGTTTCAAACTCGGTTCCCAGAACGAACATTGTCTGCGGATGATTTATCGCGAAGAGGAAAATTCTATGATGTCAATCAGTTGAATGGATATGCCTCGTTGCTTTTTGAGACGGATTTTGATAAACGTAATAGCCTTTCTACTGGTTTGAGTTTAAATTATGATCGGTACGACCAACGCTATCGTTTGGGTGATGAGGGAAACCTCTCCTCTCTCAAGAATGTGGAAGATGAGACTGTGCCTGGTGTTTATGCTCAATACACCTATAATTTGGATGACCGTTGGGTGGCTATGGCTGGTGTGCGTTGGGACTATAGTTCTGTTTTTGGATCTTTCTTCACGCCTAGGGCTCATTTGAAATATGCACCGAACGAAATTGCTAATTTCCGTGCTTCGGTGGGCAAGGGTTATCGCTATACGCATCCTTTGGCAGAAAATAGCAATTTGTTGGCAAGTTCCCGAAGAATAGAAGTTAGAGGAGGCATTCAACAAGAGGAGGCTTGGAATGCAGGCGTTAGTAGTTCATTCTCAATTCCTATTGTGAGGAAGAATTTGTCATTGAGTGTTGAATACTACTATACCTATTTTGAGGAGCAAATGGTGGTGGATATGGATGAGGATCCTCACAAGGTGGTTTTCCATTCGTTGGACGGAGATTCTTATTCGCATACTTTTCAGGTTGAAACTTCCTATCCTTTCTTCAAAGGCTTTTTGTTGACGGCGGCCTATCGTTTGACGGATGTGGAGTCGACCTATAACGGGAAATTGATGGAACAACCCTTTACGAATAAATATAAGGCCTTGTTGTCCGCTTCTTATAAAACGCCTTTGGAATTGTGGCAGTTTGATGTGACGCTTCAATACAATGGTGGTGGCCGTTTGCCTGTGAATTATATGGATGAAGAGGGAAATCCGTCGTGGAACAATCGCTATTCCTCCTATCCGATGCTTAATGCTCAGATTACGAGATTGTTCCGACATTGGTCTCTCTATATAGGAGGCGAAAATTTGACGAACTACAAACAGTCACATCCAATTATAGATGCACACAACCCTTGGGGGAATAAGTTTGATTCTTCTATGATTTATGCACCCATAGATGGTATAATGGGTTACATAGGTGTGCGTTATAATTGGAAAAAATTGTGAGGAGAAAAAATTTGAAGTATATTTGAAAAGACTGGTAGGTCTTGTTTTAAAATTGAATAGAAAATGAAAAGAAGATTAGTTTTGTTAGTGGCAGCTCTCGGTTGCGCATTGACAATTAGTGCAAAGGATATAAGAACGGTGACTTGCACCACTGATCCGCAAATGCACTGTGCAGGGTGTGAGAATAAGATAAAAGAGAATCTTCGTTTTGAAAAGGGTGTGAAGGCCATCGAAACTAGTGTGGAAAAACAAACGGTGAAGGTGACGTACGATGCCGATAAAACAAATGAAGAGAACATCATCAAAGGTTTTGCTAAAATAAAGTACACGGCAACCATTTTGCCTGAGCAAAAGGACGATGAAGAAAAGGAATCAGAGAAAAAGAAGTGATTTCGTTGCGTAAAAAGGGAAGCCCACTGTCCGAAAGGATGGTGGGCTTCCCTTTTTATTTGTAAAGATGAATTACTTCGTCATCAAATATGCCTTGAAAGTAGCAAAGTCTTTTGAAAGTTCGATGCTCTTCTTTTCTCCCTTCATAAACTCTTGGAGTTTTTGAGGAATGCAGACAGGCTCGCCGATGATGTTTTCAACGGTGTCTTTGAATTTGGCAGGGTGGGCAGTCTCCAAAAACACACCTACCTCGTTCTCTTTCAAGTGTTCGCACAATGCTCTGTAACCCACGGCTCCGTGAGGATCCAAAAGATACTTATGCTTCTTGTAGCAGTCGTTGAGTGTCTCTTTGATTTGCTCGTCGGTATAAGTGCATCCAGAAATCTCGGCAGAAATCTCTTTGTGAGACTTTCCGTAAAGGTCGAGGATGCGAGCGAAGTTGCTTGGGTCGCCAACATCCATTGCATTGGCGATGGTTTGAACGGATGGCTTAGGACTGTAAACTCCTGATTGAAGATATTGATAGAAAATATCGTTTTTGTTGTTGGCAGCAATGAAGCGGCTAACTGGCATACCCATTCTCTTGCCGAAAAGACCTGCGGTGATGTTTCCAAAGTTTCCAGAAGGAACGCAGATCACGATGTTGTCCTTCTTGCCCATTTTGTGGAGTTGAGCCACAGCATAGAAATAGTAGAATGCTTGAGGAAGGAAACGAGCCACGTTGATGGAGTTGGCAGAAGTCAACTTCATGTGTTTGTTCAAATCCTCATCCATGAATGCTGATTTAACCAATGCTTGGCAGTCGTCGAACACACCGTCGATTTCCAATGCCGTGATGTTTTGTCCCAACGTAGTGAACTGGCACTCTTGGATAGGACTGACTTTCCCCTTTGGATAGAGAACGAAAACTCGGATGCCCTTGACGCCTAAGAATCCATTGGCAACGGCTGAACCAGTGTCTCCTGATGTGGCCACCAATACATTTACCTCTTCTTTCTTCTCTTTTGCGATGAAATAACCAAGTAGTCTTGACATGAAACGAGCGCCGACATCTTTAAATGCCAATGTTGGGCCGTGGTACAACTCAAGGCTGTAGATGTTGTCGTTGACATGAACAAGCGGTACGTCAAAACTCAACGTGTCATAAACGATTTTCTTGAGAGATTCCGCATCGACATCTTCACCGAAGAATGCGTCAGCCACTGTGTAAGCAATCTCTTGGAAGGACATGTCCTTCATCTTGTCGAAGAAAGAGCTTGGAAGACTCTTGATCACTTCGGGCATGAAAAGACCTTTGTCTGAAGCCAATCCTTTAACGACCGCCTCTTGAAGAGTAGCCTTTTCTGCTTTTCCGTTTGTACTGTAATATTTCATTGTTTTTCTGTTTGTTTCTAAAAATGCCCTCCAGCCTTGTCCGTAGGTTGGTAATCCTTTGTTTTGTTCGGATTTGTTTTGCAAAAATAATAAAAAAGTCGTAGCTTTATTTTTATTCGTATAAGATTGATGACAAAAGTTCTGAAATCGTAGGTTGCGTTAAAGGAGAAAGGAAGTGAGTTCGGTGCAAATTCGCAAATGAAATAAAAACATAAGAAAGACTATAAGTCGTGTACTTTTGCTTTTAATTTGATGAAAATCGCAAAGCGAAAATTTCGGAAAAAATAAAAATTCTCTATCTTTGTAGTGATTTTGTGTTAATGTTTTTTGTCCTTGGCGTAAGGTGCAGTTGAAAAATCGGCTTTGAATAGGACATTGGATAGATAACAAACGAAAATAAGTGCGATAACTTGCCTTTCTGGCTTTTGGCAAAAAGGCATGGATGAAAGAGAAATAAGATGTTAGAGTCTTTGATTCAATTTTGTTTAGAGAACCTCAATTATTGGACGGTGGCTTTTTTCATGATGATTGAAAGTTCATTTATCCCGTTCCCATCGGAGGTGGTTGTTCCCCCAGCGGCCTATAAAGCGGCAGCCGGAGATTTAAATGTGGTGTTGGTTGTTTTGTCAGCAACGGCAGGTGCGTCGGTGGGTGCAATTATCAATTATGTCTTGGCTTATATATTTGGTCGCCCGTTCGTTTATTATATAGTGAACAGTCGATTCGGTAAGATGTGTATGTTGAGCCAAGAGAAGATGGAGGTTGCCGAAAAATACTTTGAGGAACACGGTGCACTATCCACGTTGGTGGGAAGATTGATGCCTGCCGTGCGACAACTAATTTCTATTCCAGCAGGAATCTTTAAAATGAATTTCGGAATGTTCTTGCTTTATACCGCAATCGGTGCCGGCCTTTGGAATTCGGTTTTGGCGGCTATCGGTTATTATTTGCATTCTGTTATTCCTCAGGAGGAGTTGTTGGATACGGTGAGGGAGTATAGTCATTCTATTTCGATAGCGTTTTTTGTCATAGGTGCGGCTATTATTGGCTATGTTATTTTTAAGGCAAAAAAGAAAAAGTGAATTTAATTTTAAGGTGAAAGTAAAAATTTAAAGGATATGGATAAAGGAAAACTCGTATATCAATTATTGTGTGCGGCTCTTTTGGTTGTAGTGGGAGTCTTGGTTTGGAGTAATAAGCAAAAGTCTGAAGAATTGGGAAACACACCAGTTTCTGCCGATGTGGATAAAAGACAAACTTCTTACATATTGGAAACCGTGTCAAAAGATAGTTTTGACTTGCCTTATCCGAAAGTCGTTGGGGGTATGCCATTGCAGGAGGCTCTTTCGGCTCGTTCAACCAACAGAAATATTTCAAACAAGCCTTTGTCCGACCAACAGATTTCTGATATCTTGTGGGCTGCCAATGGCGTGAATCGTAAGGATTCGAATATGCGTACGGCTCCTTCTGCTCGTAATTGCCAGGAGATAGAGATTTATGTTTTCTTGAAATCGGGAATATACAAATATGATGCGTTGAGGAATTTCTTGTTCTTGATTAAGGCAGGCGATCATAGACGCGAAGCTGGCAAGAACGCCTTTTTTAAGGATGCCCCTCTCGCTTTGGTGTATGCGGTTGATTTCGAGAAGATGTCAGAGTACGATCAAGAGGCAAAGGCGTTCTATTCAGCAACAGATGTAGGCTTTGTTAGTCAGAACGTTTATTTGTATTGTGCTTCAAATAAATTGGCAACTTGTGTTTGTGGTTTTATCGATCGTGAGTCTATAGCCCTTCGAATTGGCCTTCAAAACGGCAAGGTGCTTTTATCTCAACCAGTTGGTTATATCAACGAGTAAGCTAGGTGTGAATATTTCATTTTCTCTATATATTATTGATTAAAAATGAATTTAAGGGATTATCTTTTACTTTTATTTTGTTCGATCATACTATCATCGTGTGGTTCGACTAAGAAGATTGCTTATTTGCAAGATGCAGAAAACTTTCAGGATACGCTATCCCATGAATTGTATGATGCTCGTATAAAACCAAAGGATTTGTTGACGATAACTGTCAGTACTTTTGATAGGGACGTAGCTTTGCCATTTAATTTGGTGATGCCTCGTACGACGACTAATTCGGAATTGTCTGTCAATTCTACTCCAACATTACAATCTTATTTGGTTGATAATGACGGCTTGATTGATTTCCCTGTATTGGGAAGAATTAAGGTCGGAGGAATGACCAAACGTGAGGTGGAGACAATGCTTAAAGAAAAATTGAGTTCTTATATTAAGGAGGAACCTTTGGTGAATGTGCGTATGGTTAACTATAAGATAACAGTGTTGGGGGAAGTAGCAAAACCTAGCACTTTTACTGTAGCAAACGAGAAGATTAACATATACGAAGCTTTGGCAATGGCTGGAGATATGACTATCTATGGTCGTCGTGAAAATGTGAAATTGGTTCGAGAATTAGAGAATGGAGGCAAAAGTATTGTTGTTTTGGATTTGACAGATAAGAATTTGATATCTTCTCCGTATTTTTATTTGCAACAGAATGATGTCATTTATGTGGAACCGAACAAGGCAAAGGCAAAGAATAGTGGTTATAGCACAACAACGTCATTGTGGTTGACTGCTACTTCAATCATGATTTCTTTAACCAGCTTGATTGTGACTATTTATAGACTTAAATAATAATAGGAATATTTTATGGCAGATTTTTCAAATAATAAGCAAACAATAAGTAACGACGAACTTGATATCAAGGAGTTGTTGCTTAAATATATTGTATATTGGAAGTGGTTCGTCATTTCTGTTGTTGTATGCCTTGTTGGAGCATTCCTTTATTTAAAGACGGTTATGCCTGTTTATCGAGTGGGATCTTCTATTATGATTAAGGATGAGTCGAAAGGTGGAACTGTAGCTTCCGAGTTGACATTGATGAAGGGTGTTGATTTGATGGGGAATAGTTTGACAGAGAATGAAATGGAGGTTTTGACATCTAAGTCATTGATTCGTGATGTTGTCCGTGCTATCAGCGGTAATATCACTTATATAATGGAAGGAATGATGACGAAGAAGGATGTGTATGATCAGTCTCCGGTTGTATTTGATCAATCTCAGTTCAGGGCAGAGGAGTTGGTGGCTCCGTATTTATTCCAATTGACAAGCAGAGATTCTTTGTCGTTTAACATGAAGATGATGTTTAAAGGAGAAGAAATGATGGATGTCAAGGTGGATACGTTCCCTTTCGTTATAAACACAGATCAAGGGAGTTTGGTGTTGGATATAAGAGAAGGACATTCTTTGTCAGAATTGAAGAAAATGGATGTCTCTGTCAATAACCCAATTGTGATGGCTCGATCTTTCTTGGGTCGTCTTAGCGTTTCTCCTGCTAGTAAAATTTCTGCAGTTCTGAAATTGAGTATTAGTGAGACTAATCCGAAGCGAGGTGCTGACTTTTTGGATAAGTTGGTCGAACTTTATAATTTGAACGCCATTGAAGATAAAAACAAGGTGGCAATGAATACGTCAGTTTTTATAGAGGAGAGAATCAAAATCATTAGCAAAGAGTTGGGTTCGTCTGAACGTGAAATTGAAAATTACAAGAAACGAGAAGGCTTGACGGATATATCTTCTAATGCCTCTCTTTTTATGAAAGAAGGTACTGAGTATGAGAAGAGACAGGTGCAGAATGAAACTCAATTAAATTTGATTCGTTTTTTGCGTGAATATATGAAGGAGGAGAACAAGGTGCTTCCTACTAATATTGGTATTTCTGACGCAGCATTGTTATCTCAAATTAACAAATATAATGAATTACTCCTTGATCGTAATCGTCTGCTAAGAACGACCTCTGATAATAACCCGATTGTTGTGAGTAAGAATGCAATGATTGAGGCGTTGCATGAGAACATCCAAACATTGATAGCAAATTTGGAGGATGGCATCCTTATTACTCAAAAGGATTTGGATAGACAGGCTCAAAAGTATAAAGCCCAAGCTGGAAATATCCCAACACAAGAACGTAAATATGTGGAAATAGATCGTCAACGTCAAATACAATCTTCTTTGTTCTTGATTTTGTTGCAGAAAAGAGAGGAGAATGCTTTGGCTATGGCGGCAACAACCAACAAGGCAAAGATTATTGATGAGTCTTTGGCCGATCCTGCACCGATTGCCCCTAAACGTAATTTGATTTATTTGGTGGCGTTGATTTTAGGTTTGGCAATACCGGTGGCCGTACTTTATATAAGAGAGTTGTTTAATGTGACATTCTCTTCAAGTGTGGATTTGGAGCGTATGAAATTGACGGATTTACCAGTCTTGGCTGAGTTGCCTGATTTTTCAAAATTGAAAACTGTCAAGGAAGAGGATAAAAGGGAAGCTTTCCGTCTTTTGCGTACGAATGTGCGATTTATGATGGATGAGAAGCGAAAGGTTGTTTTGATTACATCATCTATTTTTGGTGAGGGTAAAACATTTGTGTCGGCAAATCTTGCTGTTAGTTTCTCAATGTTGGGCAAGAAAACATTACTGATAGGTGCGGATTTGAGAAATCCTCGTCTTGGCGAAATATTCACCAAAACAAAAGATGAAGGACTTTCCTCCTATTTGTCGGGAGGGGAGAAGGATATTCATAAATTGATTACTCATGTTTCCGATAATCAAAATTTGGATGTCTTGTTTGCGGGACCAATCCCACCAAATTCGGCCGAGTTGCTTTCAAGAGATTCAATGGATGCGTTGATGGCTCAACTTCGTCAAGAATATGAATATATCATTTTCGATACAGCCCCAGTTGGTTTGGTGACGGATGCGTTGGTTCTTAGTCGTGTGGCTGATATCACTTTGTATGTTAGTCGTGCAGACTATACAAATAAGCAATATTTGTCAATCATTAATCAATTGGCAGCAGAGGATAAATTCCCTAACGTCTCGTTGCTTGTTAATGCCGTGGATCAAGAGAGCAAACGTTATGGTTATGGACGTTATGGCTATGGTTATGGTCATTACGGCCACTATGGTTATGGCTACGGAAACTATAGCTATTCATCTTCTTCCGAATCGAAAGGGTGATTAAAAAAGTGTTGTCCGATAAAAAAGATTTTTATGTCACAATATAAAAGAAATATATTGATTACTGGTGGAGCTGGTTTTATTGGCTCCCATGTGGTTAGATTGTTCGTGAACAAATATCCCGAATATCATATTATTAACTTGGATAAGTTGACCTATGCGGGAAATTTGGAAAACTTGAAGGATATAGAAAACCGGCCTAATTATACATTCGTCAAGGCTGACATCTGTGATTTTGATTTGATGCTCGACATTTTCAACCAATACAATGTTGATGGTGTTATTCATTTGGCGGCAGAGAGTCATGTGGATCGTAGTATTCGAGATCCGTTTACATTCGCTAAAACAAACGTGTTGGGTACATTGTCTTTGCTTCAAGCTGCTAAGGCTGTTTGGAACGACAATTATGAAGGTAAGCTCTTCTACCACATCTCTACTGATGAGGTTTATGGGGCTTTGGATTTTGATGGTACCTTCTTTGTTGAGACAACGAAATATAATCCACACTCTCCATATTCAGCAAGCAAAGCAAGTAGCGACCATTTTGTGAGAGCTTTCCATGATACTTATGGAATGCCTACTATCGTGACGAATTGTTCTAACAACTATGGTCCATATCAGTTCCCTGAAAAACTAATTCCTTTGTTTATCAATAACATCAGACATGGTAAGCCGCTTCCTGTCTATGGAAAGGGCGAAAATGTTCGTGATTGGCTTTATGTCGTAGATCATGCTCGTGCTATTGATTTGATATTCCATAAAGGCAAGGTTGCTGATACTTATAATATCGGTGGCTTCAATGAATGGAAAAATATCGATTTGATTAAGGTTGTCATCAAGACGGTTGACCGTTTGTTGGGTAATCCGGAAGGTACCAGCGATCATTTGATTACATTTGTTAAAGATCGTGCTGGCCATGACTTGAGATATGCAATCGATTCGCGTAAGTTGAAAAGAGAGTTGGGCTGGGAGCCTAGCCTTCAGTTTGAAGAGGGCATAGAGAAAACAGTTAAATGGTATTTGGAAAATCAGGAATGGATGGATAATATAACTTCCGGTGAATACGAAAAATACTATGAGATGATGTATAAATAATTCAATCTCGAAAAGAATGTCGCATATATGAAGTTTTCTGATGATCAATTCGCTTCTTTAGATTACGTCGTCGTTTATACGCAAAAGATCTCTTCTATATTGCTGATTCTGATTGATCGCGATGGAATGTCGTTTGACAAGGCTATAACTGAATTTTATAAGTCTCGCGTCTATTGGGCTCTTCAATATGAAGAATCTAAGTTTTGGGGATACTCTCCGGAACGGTTGGTCGATTTGTTCTATTATGAACAGCAAAATGGAATCTTGGAACCATTGGATTGGTCTAAATAATGTCTGATTTTAATATGTGACATTGTCGTATGGAGAAGAGATTGTTGGATTATTGGATTATGGCTCTGGAAGAGTATAAACTCTATCATCGTATTTTTGGTGTGGCTGCATTGCATGATTTCCAAACATATAAGGTTTTTGATATGTTGTCAGCTAACAGGGGTCGCTATGAGGGCTTGTCTGGAGAGGAATTGGCAAAGCGAGTCACGGAATATGTCGAGGAGTCGAAAAAACATCCAATTCCAGCCCCGAAAGCTAAAAAGAATTCAAGAGCAAAGGCTAATTCTTGATTTTGAGTAGGGCTCATAGTTTCTTCTTTTCTTAAAACTTCTTCTTTTTTTGAACGAAACGACAATATTTAGTGATTGTTTTATTATATTTGTACGTTTAAGGTAGGTTTGTCACCTACATTCGAATGAAAATAAATAATATACAATATGAAGATAAAACTTTTGATTTTTGCTGCAGCATTGGTTTTCGCTGGTGTTAGCGCATCTGCTCAATGTAAAGGTAAGTGCAGAAATGGTAAGGGTGTTTATACTTTTGATGACGGCGAAGTATATGACGGTACTTTCGTAGAGGGTAAGTTCCATGGAAAGGGTACTTATATCTATAAGTCTGGAGCTAAATATGTCGGAGAGTTCAAAGACGGAAAGAGAGATGGAAAAGGTACATACTCTTATCCAACTGGAGATATCTACACAGGTGACTTTGTTGCTGGTAAGCCAGAGGGTAGAGGTGTATATACGTTTGCCACAGGAGACCGCTATGAGGGTGAGTTCAAAGGAGGTAAGCGTCACGGACAAGGTGTTTACATCTTTTCTACAGGAACAAAGCAGACGGGAGTGTTCGAGAATGGTATCTTGATTGAGGAAATCAGTATCGAAAGACCAAAGAAGAAATAAGTAGTGCATTATATTTATGGAACTCCGAACTTCATTTTGCGGTTCGGAGTTTTTTTATAATTTGAAATGGATATGTTTAAGAATAGGTTATGTCTCATTATACCTATGGCTTTCCTTTTCGGTTTTTATTCATGTTCGGAATTACTTGAAGATTCAAATACGGAAGAGGATCCTACGGAAGAACCGAAAGATGATACACCATCTAAACCGGAGAATAAAACTGTAGCCGAAAAATTTGCGGATAGACTTAATCAAATCAGGTCGAATCCTACAAAATATGGCGAGAGTGTAGGGGTGGATTTGTCTTATGTGAAGCCTATGCCTGCTTTGAATTGGAATGATGTGTTGGCAAAGGTGGCTCAGCAAAAAGCACAGGATATGGCAGACAGAAATTATTTCAGTCACGTCTCTTTGGATGGTTGTGGAGTTAACATTTTGATGAATCAGGCTGGTTATAAGTTGGATCCATCATGGTATTCTGATCCTTCACTCAATTATTTTGAATCTTTGCAGGCTGGTTGTTCTACTATTGATGATGCGATTTTCAATTTGATAGAGGATTCCGGCACTAATAATGTAATGGATAAAGGACATCGCAACCATTTATTAGGCATAACGGATTGGAATGCTTCTTTGTATGATATAGGAGTCGGTTATGGCTATTCTGCTCATAGCACATATAAACATTATTGGTCGATAATCATAGCTAAACACGAGTATTAAATATTGTGTTGTTGGAAATGAACAAATATGAAGGCTCTTCTTTCTTGATGAAGGAAGAGTTTTTTTGGTTGCTTTAATTATAAGGAGGATTGTCAATCATCGTGATGCGATGATTCTTCTTATGAGTTATGTGGTATGTGTAAAGCAACCGATTTTTTTGTAAATTTGTCACCAAATATGACTAAACAATAGTCGGTTAAGAATATGGTTGCTGTGTCTGAATTATAAATAATAAATTGAATATATGAAAATTGAAGGTGGAGTAAAGGGAATAGTTTTTTCTCTAGTGTTCTCTCTTATTAAAGGATTAGGAGCAAAAGCGATTGGCATTATTGCAAAGGGACTAATTTTAGGATTGTTATACTCTTTGGTATTGACACCTCTTATTTTTGCTTGGGGTGAGTTCGATAAATGGAGATTTATCTTTTCCATAGTGTTCTTTTTTGCTGGTATAGCAGGTGTTGTGGCTTATTATGTTTTGCATAAAGCACCTGAAATTATCGATCCTTCAATTGACCACACAATTGCTGACAATTATGAGTACATCCAAAGTAAGGTGGGTTTTATTTCTGAAAAAACAGAGCCGGAAAAGTTGTTTGGTACTTCTAAGGATTTTATCTTGAACAAGTTCGGCTTTTTATCGCCATTTTTGTCTGGCGTGACATATGAAGAATTCTCAAAATTTGCGAATGTTGCTGCACAAATAGGAAGTAATTTTTCGGGTGCAGTGAATAGTTCTTACTCTTATTTGAGTAAGTTGGAGGAGAGTAAAGATGATCCTAAGGCTTATTTGGTCAATTTCCTTTCTCCGTTGAAAAAATTGTATAGAATTCCTATCAATGGAATAAAAGACAAAATCAAACTCGCTCTTATACTCGTCCCTCTATTGTGCTTGGGTATTCGCGCTTGGGAAAACTGGTTCTGATAAGTTCATTTCGATGCGTTTCGTACCCGATTTGGGATGGGTAGTTAGATTGTTGTCTTGCTTTTCTTGTTTACCCCTTTGGTGGCCTCAGCTTCTAATGGATTGTCTGGCCAAGAGTGTTTTGGGTATCGTCTTTTAAGTTCTTTCCTTACTTCAAAATAGGTGCCGTTCCAAAAACTGCGGAGGTCTTGTGTGAGTTGTACGGGTTTGAAGCCTGGCGATAGTAGTTCCATTAGGATGGGTTGCTTCCCTTCGTTTACGCAAGGGGTATCGGTCAAACCAAAACATTCTTGTAGACGGACGCTGACAATTGGTGCTTCGGCTCCTTGCCTGTAATCTACTTTTATGCGACTGCCTGTAGGGACGGTGATGTGCGATGGGGCTAAACGTTCGACTTCTTGTTGTTGTTCGTATGTTAGTAGCGTCCAAATGGCAGCAGCAACGTCGATTTTTTTCATTTCGTTGGCTGAGGTTATCAAGTGACCATTGTTGTCAAGGAAGAAAGGGACCCATTCATCTGCACGGTTGAGAATAGCTTCCGTGCTAAAGTCTGAAATCTCTAGTTCTGGATGCCATTGAGAAACACATTCTATTCGTCTCTGTAAACGGGCTACGTCATCGGAGAAATCAAACATGCTTAATCCGTTTTTCGGTGCGGCCTCGCAAATTACTTTGATGATTTCGTCTCGATTGACATTTTGTAATGGCCGAGATTCTAATACAAGATTCCCAATGCGTTGTTCTTCCGTCGCTATTATGGTGCCTCTTTTGTTGTCCCAGGATAAGCACTCTTTTGTGTTGCTAAGATGCTTAAGACCATTGGCCTCTACAGGTGAAGCTAAAAATATTTTCCCGCTTGATGCATTTAATAGGGCTATGGAAATCCAATTGTATGAAGATAGCAAGTCGTTTTGTGATACGAACGCAGTTGTTCCGTTTGCTAGTTTGAATCTGCCACAATTGTCTATGCTTGTGGCGATTCGTTCTGGGTAGGCTGTGGCTATGAGTGTGCCTACTTGGTTTGCTTCGGGTATGTTATTGTCTTCTGTTGTATGTGTTAGGTTCCTGTATTCTTTAGCTATTCGTGCAATACGATTCCATTTCCCTTCGTTGCGTTTTTCTCTGGCATCCCGCAGAAGGTTGATTCTAGTGTTGATATCTATGTCGTCTAAAACATCGTTCAGAGGATCTTTCTCTTCGAGGATGGCTGCTATGTCCGTAGCTATGGCTTTCTCGTTGTTGTTTTCTGAACTGACCAACATCCTTGATATGCGAGGGTGGCAAGGAAGTTCTGCCATTTGTCTGCCCAAGACTGTGACTTTCCCTTTCTCATCTAATGCTCCCAATATATTTAGGAGATGTGAAGCTTGTGTTATACTAGTAGAGGGAGGAGGTGTGAGCCATGGTAGTTTACTCATGTCTCCTTCTCCCCAAACAGCGATGTCAAGCGCTGTGTTAGATAGGTCAGCGGACAAGATTTCAGGCTCTCTACACTCTTCCATCCTATGCTCGGTGGCTAATGACCAAAGTTGGTAGCATACGCCTGATTCAATGCGGCCGGCACGCCCGGCACGCTGTTTGGCCATGTCTTTGCTGATGCGCGTTGTTACAAGGTGACTAAGACCGCTTTTTGAGTCGAAAACCATTGTTTTGCATAGGCCGGAATCGATGACAATGCGAACTCCCTCTATCGTTAACGAAGTCTCAGCAATGGATGTTGATAGTACAACTTTCCTTTGGCCCGGGGTGGAGGGTTGTATTGCTTGCCGTTGCTCCTGTGGTGATAATTGTCCGTAAAGAGGATATATGTTGGTCTCTCCTAAGGAGTTGTCTAGTATGTTTTTGCAACGAATGATTTCTGCTTGTCCAGGAAGAAATGCGAGGATGTCTCCTTCGTTTTTAGCATGCGCTGTTCGTATGTAGTGAGCAACTTGTTCGGAGACATTGTTGTTGTTGGCCTCCTCTTCTGTATGGATGATTTTGACGGGGAACATTCTTCCTTCGCTATTGACAATGGGGGCTTGAAGTTCTGAACTTATAGCACTTGCGTCAATTGTGGCAGACATTATTATGATGCGTAGGTCGGGACGAATGATTTGCTGAGCCTCTCGTGTAAGTGCTAACGCCACATCAGAAGGGAGACTTCTTTCGTGAAATTCGTCGAAAATTACAGTAGAGACGCCTTCCAGCATGGGGTCATTGGTTAGCATTCGTGTGAGTATCCCTTCTGTCAAAACTTCGATTCTTGTCTCTTGGGAAATTCGTTTTTCAAATCGTACACGGTATCCTACGGTTTCCCCAACTTTTTCGTGGAGTAAGTCGGCCATTCTCTCTGCGATTTGCTTGGCAGCAATGCGTCGAGGTTCTAACATCAAAATTTTGCCTTCGCCTTGAATGCCGGATAGAATGGTTAAGGGAAGTAGGGTTGATTTGCCGGCTCCAGGCGCAGCGGTGATGATTAGTCTGTTGTGCTTGACTAATTTCTGATTGACCTCTTCTGCAATAGATTGTGCAGGTAGGTTCTTGGTCATTTCTGTGTCAATTTGGATATTCCTCTCTCTTCCCATGTGAATTAGTTTCTGCAAATGTACTAAAAAGCTTTCGTGCTTTGCTAAAAGGAAAGGCCATTCCAAAAGAAATCGTCTTCTGAAATGGCCTTATGACGTAATCTGAAATTGTCAGAATATAAATCCAAAACCTGCTGAATAGGCGACATTTTTAAGAGAACGGTTGGATTCGTCTTTGTTGAGATTCAAAAGACCCCATTCTGCGTCGATGGTGATGTAGAATGGCATAAATATGAATTTAGTGCCGGCAGCCAAACCTACATCTAAATCGTTGAATCTTCCGTCTGAGCCAAAGCAGTCTATCTCATCTTCTAAGAGTTCGCTCTTGTATTTCCCGAAAAAGCCATAACCGGCGTAGGGACCTGCATTGATGCGCCAATCCATTTCGGATTCTAACGGAATGGACAAACTGAGTTTCAATGGGATTTCCACATAGATTGGGTTGGTTGTCACGTCTGGGTCTGACTCTTTGTGTCCTTTCATAGCTAGTTCTAACATGGGTTGGAAGGTAAGATAGTCACCTAAAGGCATATCGATACCACCTGCCAATCTTCCTCCAAATCTGTATTTTCCTCCATTTACGGTCATGGTTGTGTAACTGACGCCACCTTCCACCATGAATTGAACCTGACCGAATGCACTTATTGATAAAAATACAAGAAATAAGAGTGAAAATAATCTTTTCGTCATTGTAATAGTCTTTTATTGGTTTCCTAAAGGAGGATATGGCTTATAACAGTGTTTTCGTGGTTGTTTGTAGTTGTTCTGTTCATCACCATTGGATGCCATATACAATTGCATTGTATGTTGAAATCCTTCATCCCTACACAAAAATATATAATTATTTTAGAAAGATAAAGGTTTTGCTTTTTGTTTTTCTTTGCAAAATTTAATTTTCAGGGGAGAAATCAAGCTTTTCGGCTTTCTTTCTCCATCTCTCTTTTGCATAGAGTTGCATGTCTATAAGGACGTCGCTTTCGTCTGTGATTTCAAGGCCGAGGATGGTTTCCAATACGTCTTCCATTGTTGCGATTCCTTCCAAGCCTCCGTATTCGTCAATGACGAGGGCAATGAGTTCTTTTTTGCTTACCATCAAATCGTAAAATTTAGGAATGGTGGTGTTCTCGTAGCATACGATGATATGGCGTCTTATGTCTTTTAGTTTGATGCCTTTCTTGTCATTGGCTAAGTGGAGCAAAATGTCCGATTTTAATACGAATCCAGTGATATTGTCAATGGTGTCTTTATAGATGGGAATTCTTGAATAGCGGAGGAATTC
This sequence comes from Paludibacteraceae bacterium, assembly GCA_024401475.1. GTDB lineage: Bacteria > Bacteroidota > Bacteroidia > Bacteroidales > Paludibacteraceae > RGIG10190. Next base: position 89,458 of record JAKSKZ010000009.1, read on the forward strand.
CTTGTTGTTGAAGAACTCTTCCAGTGTGATGTCTTCCTGTGCCGCAAGAACTACCGTCCTAGGAGTCATAATGGTCCTGATTTTCGTGGATTTCAAGCGGATGAGGTTGGTGATGATTTTGCTCTCGTTTGATTCGAATACGCCTTCTTTTTCCCCGATGTTTGTCAATACGACAATCTCCTCTCGACTGACGGTTTGTGTCTGCTTCCTGGATATGATTTTCGTGAGTAGTTCAGAGATGACGACGAAAGGGTAGGCGATATAGATGGCTCCTTGTATGAAATAGGCTAAAGGTGCAGCCAATGTCCTCCAATAGTTTGTTCCGATGGTTTTGGGGATGATTTCGGAAAACACTAAGACAAGCAATGTCAAAGTCAGAGAAGCGATTCCAAAATATTCATTGCCAAAGACCTCTACGGCTTGAGCTCCGACACCAGCAGCTCCCATAGTGTTGGCTAATGTGTTGAGAGATAGTATGGCGGCGATAGATCTGTCAGTGTCTGCTTTCAACCTCTTCATGATTCTGCCCCCCTTGCTTTTCTCTGCGATTGTCTCAATGTAAGAGGCTGAGGATGAGAGCATCACCGATTCCATAATAGAACATAGGAACGAAGTGCCAATGGTGAATATTAAGTATGCTATAAGTAATCCCATCTAAATACTGATTTTTGAAAATGCCTTTTGTAAGGTCTGCAAATTTAACGCATATTTCTTTTGCTCGAAACATTGGACGAAAAGAATAGAAAAAAAAGAGGGCAAGTAGTAACTCGCCCTCTTGAAATTATGAAAGATATTTTTATTTTTCTTCTTTCTTCTCTTCCTTTGCTGGCTTAGGAAGAAGAGCCTTGTGAGAAAGTTTGAACTTTCCTGACTTAGGGTCGATGTCTAACAATTTGACAGAGATCTTATCGCCTTCCTTCAAACCTGTTTGCTCCATAGTTTCGAAGCGTTTCCACTCGATTTCTGAGATGTGAAGCAAGCCTTCCTTGCCAGGCATGAACTCAACGAATGCACCGTAAGGCATGATTGACTTAACCTTTGCATCGTAAGTCTCTCCAACTTCAGGAACAGCAACGATACCCTTGATGCGAGAAAGTGCGCAATCCAAAGATTCCTTGTTTGTTGCAGCAACTTCTACATGTCCCTTTCCGTCGATCTCCTCGATAGAAACTGTTGCTCCAGACTTCTCTTGGATGTCTTGGATGATCTTTCCACCAGGGCCGATGATTGCACCAATCATCTCCTTTGGAACGTCGAGTGTGACGATGCGTGGAGCGTGTGGCTTCAAGTCTTCGCGAGGTTGAGCGATAGTGTCGGTAATCTTACCAAGTATGTGAAGACGACCTTCCTTTGCTTGGTTCAAAGCCTTCTCCAAAATCTCGTATGACAAACCATCAACCTTGATATCCATTTGAGTAGCAGTGATACCGTTAACAGTACCGGTTACCTTGAAGTCCATATCACCCAAGTGGTCCTCATCACCCAAAATATCAGAAAGTACAGAGTACTTAACATTGCCTTTGTCTGTGATAAGACCCATTGCGATACCAGAAACTGGACGCTTGATTTGAACACCGGCATCCATCAACGCCAAAGTTCCTGCACACACAGTTGCCATTGAAGAAGAACCGTTTGACTCCATGATATCAGACACAATGCGAACGCAGTATGGATAGTTATCAGGAATCATTCTCTTCAATGCACGCCAAGCCAAGTGTCCGTGACCAATTTCACGACGACCAACGCCACGTTGAGCTTTTGCTTCACCTGTTGAGAATGGAGGGAAGTTGTAGTGAAGGAGGAATCTCTCTTTTCCGTGTGTCAAAACTTCGTCAACCAACTTCTCGTCTTGCTTTGTTCCCAAAGTACAAGTAGTCAAAGATTGAGTCTCACCACGAGTGAAGATAGATGATCCGTGAGGACCAGGCAAATAGCCTACCTCGCACCAGATAGGACGGATGTCGGTTGTCTTACGACCATCCAAACGCTTGCCTTCGTCCAAAATAGAACGGCGCATAGCCTCTTTCTCTACAGCGTGGTAGTAGCGGTCAATCAAGCCAACTTTTGCTTCGAGTTCTTCGTCGCTCAAGTTCAAAGAAGCGATATATTCCTCTTTTACGCCGCTGAACTTAGCCTCGCGGTCGTGTTTGTCTGTGTTAGCAGAAGTAGCCAAAGCGTAAGCCTTGTCGTAGCACTTAGCCCAAACGTCTTTCTCCAACTCTTCGTCGTTTTCTTCGTGGCAGTATTCGCGCTTAACCTCGGTTCCGACTTCCTTCATCAACTCTTTTTGAATCAAACACATAGGCTTGATAGCCTCGTGTGCGGCCTTCAAAGCGTTCAAAAGGTCCATTTCAGAAACCTCGTCCATTTCACCTTCCACCATCATGATGTTTTCGTAAGTAGCACCTACCATCAAGTCCATGTCAGCCTTTTCGAGTTGCTCGAAAGTAGGGTTGATGATGAACTCTCCGTTGATGCGTGCAACGCGAACCTCAGAGATAGGACCGTTGAACGGAATGTCTGAAACTGCGAGGGCAGAAGATGCAGCCAAACCAGCAAGAGCGTCTGGTTGGTCAATTCCGTCTGCAGAAATCATCAAAACGTTAACGAAAGTCTCAGCGTGGAAATTATCTGGGAAAAGAGGACGAAGAGCACGGTCGATTAGACGAGCTGTCAAGATTTCGTAATCTGAAGCCTTGCCTTCTCTCTTGGTAAAACCGCCAGGGAAGCGTCCGAATGCGCCGAATTTCTCTTTGTACTCTACTGTTAGCGGCATGAAGTCAGTTCCGGGAACTGCGTCTTTGGCGGAACAAACTGTGGCAAGCAACATGGTGTTGCCCATGCGTACCACCACTGCACCGTCGGCCTGCTTGGCCAATTTCCCGGTTTCGATCGTGATGGTTCTTCCATCTGGTAGTGCGACCGTTTTTGTAATTACATTCATCATTCTTTATTTTTAATACGTCTTTTTGTTTCAACATACAAATATAATTAATATTTCGTAAAAAGGTGTTTGAAAGGCTTTTTTTTGTTCAACCTCAAAGTTTTTGTGGTTTATGGTTTCTGTTTGAAAATTTTCGTATTGATTGCTTATTGATTTCCAATTGGTTGTGCGTGAATGGATGTTCTTGGACTTGTTTTTTCTTTCGCTTATTTTTTTTAGATTACTGTTTAAGGGCGAAATTATCGTAGTGACTTTCTTTTCTGGGAGAGTGTGTTGTTCGTTTGGATTGAACTACAGAAGGAAAATTCTTTTCCTTGTTGTAATTGGTTGAAAATCAGATGTGCTTACTTTTATCCCTTTGCCGATGATTTTTTTTGATTGTTGTCCCTCTCTTTTCTTGCTAAAACTATTTTGAATTGTTAATTCTTCATTAATTTTGTGCGTCCATTTCCGATAAAAGATAGTGTGAGGATTTAAGTGAGTTGGATTGGGTGGATAAAGGGAATGTAATTAAGTTAGATTGAGTATTTTTATTGTAAACAGATAGTTATTCGAAATGAAAAACAAGTACATTGATTTGATTGAGCAGTCATTCGAATTCCCTAACGAGGAATTTACAGTGGTTGATGACGAACTCTATTGGTTTGGTGTTCCTTTGATGGATTTGATTAAGCAATATGGTACGCCTTTGCGTATTTCATACTTGCCTAAGATAGGCCAGAACATTCACAAGGCCAAGCGTTACTTCAATGTGGCTATGGCAAAGGTGGATTATGGGGCTGATTATAACTACTGTTATTGTACTAAAAGTTCGCATTTTTCATTTGTCATGGAGGAGGTCTTGAAGCATGATGTCAATTTGGAGACCTCTTCTGCTTTCGATATTAATTTGTTGGAAGCCTTGTATGAACAAGGCCTTTTGAAAAAGGATCGTTTTGTTTTGTGTAATGGCTTCAAGCGCCCACAATATGTGGAGAATATCAAACGTTTGATGGACCTTGGGTTCGAGAACGTGATTCCAATCTTGGATAATAAGTTTGAGTTGGATCTTTTCTTGGATGGTTATGATAAGAAATTTAAGGTGGGTATGCGTATCGCATCGGAGGAAGAACCTAAGTTTGACTTCTATACATCTCGCTTGGGAATTCGTTATAAGGACATTATTCCTTACTATCGTGAAAAGATAAAGAACAACAAACAAGTGGAATTGAAGATGCTCCACTTCTTTATTAACACGGGTATTCGAGATACTTCCTATTATTGGAACGAGTTGAATAAGGGCGTTAATATGTATTGTGAACTCAAAAAAGAGTGCCCTGAGTTGGATAGTTTGAATATCGGTGGAGGTCTTCCCATCCAGACGCACATGGACTTCTCCTACGATTATGAGTATATGATTGAGGAGATTGTGGCTCAAGTTAAGAATGCTTGTATGCAAGCTGGAGTTCCTGAACCTCATATCTTCTCTGAGTTCGGTTCTTATACAGTGGGAGAGAGTGGCGCGATTCTTTACTCCATAGTGAATCAAAAGAAGCAGAACGATAGGGAGTTGTGGAACATGATTGATAGTTCGTTCATTACGACAATGCCTGACACTTGGGCCATCAACCAACGCTTCCCATTCTTGGCCATTAATAACTGGGGATCTGAGTATGAACGTGTGCATTTGGGTGGCTTGACTTGCGATAGTGAAGACTTTTACAACGCGGAGGTTCACTCTAATGCAATCTTCTTGCCGAAGATGCAACCTGAGCGCGATCAGTATATCGGGTTCTTCCACATGGGTGCATACCAAGAGTCTTTGAGTGGATTTGGTGGTATTCAGCACTGCTTGATCCCTGCTCCTAAATTGGTAGTGGTTGACAAGGATGAAAATGGTGAATATACGACTAAGCTATTCGCTAAAGAACAAAGCTATAAGTCAATGCTCAAAATTTTGGGTTATTGATTGAGAATGTTCAATTCAAAAAAAGCCGCCTTCGATTTGAAGGCGGCTTTTTTTGTTCCCCTTCTTTTAAGGGGGAGTAAGTTAAGATCTTTGGGGTTGTTTAAGGCAAAATCTCTTCCCCTTGTTTGCTCATCATTAGAGCACCAATCTCGCTGAGTATTCCAGTCTTTCCTTGGGGAAGATTGTCTGAGGTTATGCGAACTAAACGATTTCCTTTCCAAAATTTCAACACTTCGGAGCCTCCGCATAGCGGAATGCCATCCTTCCCCTCGAGTTTGTGAATCTTTTTTTCTTCGATGAGAGTCGTGATTTCTTTGGCTGCCTGCTCGTCAGTCTTATAGGCTTTGTGGCTCTCTTCTTCCATCCAATCGTATTTCTCGTAAGTGTGAATTTGAAAGATGCCGCTATCCTCGTCTTTGTAAAGTACAAATTCGGTGTATCCATTTCCTCCGACGGTGCCAACCCTTCTTTTGCAGTAGTCAACGAGTAGTGTTGCCTTTTTGTCGTCAAGAATGCTTTCTTGGGGGACGAATTGATTGTTTTTGATTTGACCGAAAACTTCATAGACGACCTCCATCAAGGTGTCCCATCCTTCTGGCTTTACGTTGTACCCGTCTGCAGAATATTCCTCTCCGTTGGCTAATTGAAAATAGCATGTGTATCTCTCTCCTGCGTCTGAAACTCCCGACAGGGATTCCTGCTTTGAGAATCCTTTCCAAGAAAGGGCTCCTGATTTTTTTATGCCGTCTTCTAATTTTCGGAGCAGATAGTTGTTTTTGACGAGTACAGACTTGCCTGATTCGCAACTTTTCATGATGCTTATGTGGCGGAAATGCTCATTATCCTCTATCGGTGATTCATTCTCTTGCATGCCCCAATCGTGTGGTGAGTGGTCGGAATACTTGAAGTAGGTGCCATCTTTTGTGACTTTTAGCATGTAATATAGACCACGAGCCATTCCGGTGTGATTTATGATAAATGAGGTTAGGTGGTCTCCATCGTTTTGTTTGATTGGAGTGCCTGGGTTGCTTCCTGGAGATGTTCTACATATGGAGGAAAGGACAGAAAATATTCCCATAACCAATGATGTTATTATAATTAGTCGTTTGTTTTTCATAAATATAGTTTAACCCAGATGTGGTGGGTGCTTTTGCAAATATATGAATCTTGATTGGTAGAAGAAAGAGGGATGCAGAAAAAATGGATCGTGGATTTAAATGGTAACGCACAAATTCGTGATTATAATCTATGAATTTGTGCGTTTTTTATTTCGGGCGACCTCTATAAATTCCCCGTTTTTAAAATTTTAATACATAGTGGCATATCATAAACCTTTGGATGCGAACGTAAATCAAACTTGTTTGAAAAAGAGAAAGGGACGTTTTTGGGGGCGGGCACAAGGCACCGCCCCTACAAAAAACGTCCCTTCTTATTTTTCTAATCTTATTATGACCTCTTGCTATTTAACAAATTGTCAGATGCATTAATTCTTTCTTTTTTTCTCGAAGAATTTCCTTTCTTTTCGTATCTCCCTTGCCAATTTTTCATATTGGGCATCTAAATTTTTCTTATATATTTTCTTCCCCAGTTGTTTGAATCTCTTTTCGAATTTGAGCCTCTTCTTGTCATCTCCTTTGAAAATGGCTAACTCAATTAGTGCTGAATTCTTGCCTTTGAAGCGAGCCGGATTGTAGATTTCTAAGGATGCTCGTCGATTCTGTTCGTGTTCGAATTCTTCTTTCGCATTTTTTATATGGGGTTGATAGAAGCCCAATCCAATAGGAATTATTTGAGTGTTTGCCGTATTGATGCGATTCCTTATCTTATAGGTTACATATTCAGCTCGTTTCCTTGATAACTTTAGATTATATGTTTCGTTTCCACGTTCATCGGTATGTCCAATCACTAAGTACAGTTTATCAGGATTTTCAGTAATGAATTCAGCCATCTCGTCAATCTGTTGCTCTGCCTCGGGCTTGATTTGTCCAAAGTCGAACATGTAATTCTCCCATACCAATGAATCGGAATTCATCGTTTGCCTTTCTTGTGCAGATGTTTCTTGCGCAGGGAAGGTCGTTAGAGTGGCGGCAAGTCCGATGATTTTAACCACCTTACCTGCTTTTTTCCGCAAAGAGAGTTGTTGTTCTATATAGGCGCATTCCGACTCGCAGGCTGGGCATGACCCTTGACATAAACCTTGAAAATGGCACTCGCTGGGAATATAATCTATATCATTGGCCTTTGCAATTTCTTTACGGATAGCCTTTAGTTGTTCACATGTATGTCGCCCTTTTTGCATGACTGGAATATTGGTTATGTATGTTTTTTTTCTAACACTAAATAATTGTAAATATGCAAATTTCAGAGCAGAACCACCTCTCTGAATTTTGCATTTATAAGGGTAGAGTTTATTTCTTTAATTCATAACTTACATATGCGAATTGCTTGCTGTCTGGCGACCATGAGTTCACATTGATGGTTCCTTGTCCACCGAATAGTTCGACGATGGTTTTCGGTACACCTCCTTCTGCGGGCATAAGACGAAGCACTACGTTCTTGTTAGGCAGGTGTTCGTCTGGCTTCAAATCACCTTTGTGGTAGGCCACAAAAACCACCCATTTGCTGTCGGGTGAAATATGAGGGAACCATGAGTTGAGGTCTTCGTCGAAAGTCATTTGGGTTTGCTCACTACCGTCAGCACGCATACGCCAAACCTGCATCAAGCCTGTTTTTACCCAGTTAAACCAAATGTATTTGCCTTCCGGACTATATTCTGGTCCGTCGCTCAATCCCTCTACTCCAAGCGTGTGGGCCGTCTCTATGCCGCTCTCTAAGTTCATGGTGTGGACAACGTGGGCGTTGCCACGGAAGGCACAGTAAGCCATTGTTTTCATGTCGGGGCTCCATCCGTGTAGGTAACTTGGACCGTTGGGTGTCACGCATTTGGCTTCCCCTCCTTCGAAGGGAAGGACGTATATGCGTGAATTTCCGTCTTCTGCCGTGTGATGGCTGACCGCAATATGTTTGCCATCGGAAGAGATGACATGGTCGTTGTTGCACTTTTGGGCAATGCCGGATTCGATAAGTTCAGGCTCCGACTTTCCGTCAACGGCCAATCGATAGAGACGCCCGTTAGAATTGAATACGAACCATTTACCGTCAGGAGACCAATTGGGAGCCTCGATCAAATAAGGAAATTCTTTTACGATTTTGTGCGAAGATGTCGCCAAATCATAGATTTCAAGTTTGCTTATTACTCCTTCCATATTGAATAATCTTTTCATTTATACTTCTTCACAAATATACAAAATCTAAATAGATGTGAAACACAAAAAAAGGAGCAAGTTGCCCGAGGGCACTGAAAAAGTCAACCCTTTTCGGAAAGGATGAAAAAATGAAGGGATTG